>JBEBKH010000035.1:0-20497 GCA_040079575.1 Chakrabartia sp.
GGGGCACCATTACAACACAGGTGCTCAATTCATAAAAGTTGTATCGCGTTAAACTTTTAGAAACTTTAACCGCGTAATTCAGAAAATGTTGCTGATCAAAAAGATCAATCAACCGGGTAGTTGAACACTGAATATTTTTAAGGAGACCAGAAATGAAATTCGTTCGTAAAATGATCAAGAATAACAAGGGCGCTACTGCAATTGAATACGGCCTGATTGCCGCTCTTATTGCCGTTGCTGCTATCACTGCAATGACCAGCCTTGGTACAAAATTGGGCGATACGTTCAATAACGTATCTACCAAACTGTAATAATATACAGTTTATGACAATAAGATGGGCGGCTAGGAAACTAGCCGCCCATTTTGCGTCACCCGTAAACGATGATTTTGACCTTTTGCCCGGACTTGAGAACATCGTTCGCCTTCAAACCGTTCAAAACCAAAAACCGCTCCAGCTTAAAATCGCTATAAGCCATACGTTCCGAAACGCTTTTCAGCGTATCGTTTGAGCGCACCGTGATCACGTCAATTTTCCGCGGGCGAATAGCAGCGACTTCATCCGCAGTCAGACGGCGGACGCTTTGGACGAGCGATGTAAATGGGCTTGCGCTTGCTGCTGGCGATATGGACAGGATATGGAATGCGGAATTGTTCGCAAATTCATAGGCGTAGACAGTCACTGTCACCTGACCAGACTGGGTTGCCGTCGTTGCTGACGCAAACCCAACAGGCAAGCCGTTGATCGTCGTGCGCGATACGGAGCCAAAATTAAGCGTCGTAGTCGTTCCGCCAACGGCCTTGAACACATTGCCAACATAGGCATTCATGTCACCAGTATAGGCACCACCTGAGAATTGCGCCTGACCACCCGACCCTGACACCGTAACCGCCGCAGTGCCATTGTTCAAAACATAGCCAGTCGGAGCGCTAAATGTCAGTTTTAGGTCTGGGTGCTTAAATATTTGTCCGTCGACAACGCCCTGTTTGGGGTCATCATCATACATCATGCCGTCAAGCGTGGCGATAAACGCATCACGGTTTTGAACCCGGCCTTTACCGCCAATCGTTGTGGCTTTTTGCTCCGCTCTTACAACGCGACTCGCAGGATCTGGATGGGTGCTTGCCCATTCTGGTAATGTGCTCCCGGTTTTCCCCGCGCGACGAAGGTCTAGTGCGGTTTGTTGCGCCAGCGAATAGAGCATGGTTGATGACGCCAATGTGTCGTAACCAGCCTTATTCAAATAACTGATACCGAGATCATCGGCTTCATACTCTTGAGCGCGAGAGAATTTTAGCACCCAGCCTTGCGCGATGGAGCCGCCGACTTGTTGACCCAGTTTAGCCCCTTCATCTCCCATTAAAACACTGCCCAATATAGTGGCCGCCATTGCCCCAAGACCGCCCATTGTCGCACGACTATTGCGTTTTTTGGAATGCTGGGCGGCAACATGGCCAACCTCGTGACCCAGGACAGACGCCAATTCCGCTTCATTGTTCATGAGGCCCATTAACTGGCGCGTGACATAAACATAGCCGCCAGGGATGGCAAAAGCGTTGTTGACTGATGAATTAAGCAGAGAAACCGTAAAGTCGCTTTGGGAATTTGCCAGTCCGGACTGGAATGCAATTTTCTGACCAACACGTGTAACATAGGCTGCTTGCGGCGCTTCATACAAACCGCCAAATTCTGCCAAAATTTCAGGATGTGCCTTTGCACCAACCTGCTTGTCTTTGGCTGAAATCATGGCAGGCCCCACGGGAGTCTTAGATTTTGCCGCCAACGGGTCATGTGCTGCCAACACAAAGATAAGAGTTAACGCTGCCCCATTTTGCAATAGCTTCTTCATCGATTTACTCCTCATACGCAGTTTCGAATTTCTGATGCTTGCGACGCTGGGGCTATATTGCCCCTATCGCAAGAAATTTTTCGCGACGGTCTTTTTTAAGTTCTGCGGGAGTCATGCCTGACATAGTATCTAGTGCGACCCCGATAGCGGCACCTAATGATTGAATGGCCACGTCTGGGGCGCGGTGCGCACCTCCAACAGGTTCAGCAACGATTTGATCTATGACACCCAATTTTTGAAGATCCTGTGCTGTCACCCGCATCGCTTCTGCAGCGTCAGACGCCTTTTCGGCGGTGCGCCACAATATTGATGCGCACCCTTCAGGAGAGATTACGGAATAAACCGCATATTCAAACATCAAAATTCTGTTGGCAGCGGCAAGTGCAACAGCGCCGCCTGATCCCCCTTCACCAACAATGGCTGCAACCATTGGCACGCCCAAGGAAAGACAGGTCTCCGTCGAACGGGCGATGGCCTCAGCTTGACCACGTTCCTCAGCAACTATGCCTGGGAAGGCACCTGATGTGTCAACCAGCGTAACAACTGGAATCCCAAATCTATCGGCCAATTCCATAAGGCGGATCGCCTTACGATAACCCTCAGGCTTACCCATGCCAAAATTATGCTTGAGACGCGTCGCCGTATCATCGCCCTTTTCATGGCCAATCACCATGACCCTACGGCCACCAATGCGCCCCAATCCTGCCAATATAGCTTGATCGTCGGCAAATGCGCGGTCACCAGCGAGCGGCATAAAACCATCAACAATACCTGCTATATAGCTTTGGAAATGAGGACGTTCGGGATGACGTGCAACCTGTGTTTTCTGCCAAGGGGTAAGCTTAGCATAGGTGTCACGCAGCAAACGGTCCGCTTTTGCCTCCAGCTTTTCAATTTCTGGCGCAAGGTCGGTTGTCCCAGAAACCGCAGTTTCGCGGAGTTCGCTGATCCGAGCTTGCAATTCAGCGATTGGTTTTTCAAAATCTAAATAACTTACCATGAAATCCGGTTAGGACCCGCGCGCCGGAAGGTCAACGAGAGGATGGTTCTTGTTGACCATTTCGATCAGGCGCTTCCTATCCACATATGTGTAAATTTCGGTCGTGGCGATATCGGCGTGCCCAAGCATCATTTGCAATGCCCGTAAGTCAGCCCCGCCCTCCAATAAATGTGTTGCAAAGGCATGCCGCAGGACATGGGGGCTGATACGTTCAGGATTAATCCCAGATTTTACCGCCAACTCCTTGATCATTTGAAACAAGCGCACACGGCTCAAATGTGATTTCCCTGATGGAAAAAGCCAAGGACTGCCAATTTCCCTAGTGGCAAGCCAGTGCGTGACAGCAATCCGTGCTTTTTCCGAAACAGGAACCATACGCTCCTTCCCCCCCTTTCCTTTGATAATCGCAAAAGGTCGGTCCAAAGCTATAGCCCGCACATCGAGCGAGACCGCTTCTGTGGCACGCAAGCCCGATCCATAGAGCAGTTCAAGGAGAGCGAATAAGCGAACATCACTTGATTTCGGTGGGGTCACTGCCGAACGTCGCTCTAATTCTGTGAAGAGAAGGTTCATATCCTCTTTACTCAAGACTTTTGGCAATGACCGCACGGCACTCGGGCGTGGCAATGCCTGCGAAGGGTCATCGACGCGAAAACCTTCGTCCAATAGAAATCCGAAAAACCGCCGCAAGCATGATGCCTTACGTGCCACCGAAGCACGAGCCAAATCGCTCCATTCTTCAGAGAGGCGCTGTATGTCATGCCCTTGTGCTATGCTTAGGCGCGCATTCAAAAAAACTGAAGCGCTACGTAAATCAGAACGATAAGCTAAAAGGCTATTGCGTGCAGCACCCGCCTCTGCCGCCATCATTTCAATGAAACGGTCAATCAGGCGGGCGTCTTCGGTGTCCATCTCAGACGCGCATTAAGGCCTCAGCAGCAATCATGCGTGCCTCAGCCTCATATCCAACCTGCCTGAGAGTCGACACAATATGGAAGAGGTGGGCCGGTGGAATATCCTTCCAATTATTAGACTGCATACCAATTGCGCAGAGCAAGGCCACTGTTGCCGATGAACGCGCATTGGCAGCGGCATGCAATGCTTTTGTCCATGAGTTGGTGCGACCGATGGGAACCTCAAATTGCTCAGCCATGCCCTCCACATCACCTGGTTCTAAACGCCCCAAACCTGCCAGCGCTGCGAATAAGAATTGAGATTTTAGCGTTCCGTTGCTTTCAAACGCGCCCGCAAAATCAGATATTTGAGATTCCGAAATAGCCCCCAATGGTTTGACATTGCCAACGGCGAGTAAGCCCCAAGCAGCCGTGTCATCCGCGTTATTGACGACATTGATCCAACGTCCGGCGCGGTAATCCAATCCAGCCGACAGCATGGATCCAATCAATCCCGCCGAATCTGAAGCATAATCCTCAGATGGCGGAATCTGTGCTGCAGCGCGCGCAGTTAGTATTTGACGCGCATAATGTTTAATTGGGTCATTGTCTTTAACAGTCCAGAGCGCTTGCATTGCCGCAATACGGCTTGTCATTGTATCGCCAGAATAAGCCGTCTTAAGGGCCATAAACGGTTTCTCTGACCGGTCTGAGACTTCAGTTTCATCCATTAACGCACTATAAAAATCGACAAGCGCAGCACTTGATAAGATGCCCATTGCCGCAGACGATTCTGCTGCGGGCAATTTACGTTCAAGCGACAAATAGGGTGCTCGGCTTTGCCATCCGCGCACATGCGGACCAACTGTTGTCATCAGCGTTTCTGGAATTTCGACGCCTGTTGCTGTTGCCAGTCCGTAGCGCCAAGCCGTCAGACGCGTTACGCCGTCCCATTGCACAACAACCGCGCGGCGCGAATTTGTACCAGCGCCAACAACTTTTTCGGCCAGCAACACATCAATATTTGTTTGCCCGCGCTTATCACGAACACGATCGAGCAGCGAACTTGCCACTGCGGATTCGCCTGATAATCCAGAGCACATTGCCCGTGCGAGTGTCCATGCCGAATTTTTACCTTGGGCCGCTGCATAATCAGTCATTGCGCACAAGGCGGCGGGGTCAGACGTTGCGAGTGCGGTCTGCATCGCAATATCAAACATTTTCGGGGTGTAGCGATCAACATCAACATTTTGGACAAGCAATCGCGCTGAATCCGCTTCCCCCATCCGCAACAACAACCATGCGCGTTCTGCGGCCCAATCCGCCCCATTAACATCGGCTGGTGTCCGCGATCGACTCAAGAGAGCGCGGCGCAGGAGAATCGATCCCCAACGCGACGCGATGGGCGCATCCAAATTTCGCATCAATTTTGTAAGATAGCGCCCATTAAAACTCTGAAAGGCGACCTCCCCCATATCACCATCATTGATACCAAGCACGCCAATGACTGCCGTCGAACGCCGCACTTGCGCAGGAATGTCAACCAGAATGGGTGCCGATGCGCTGTCCTCTTCTTCTGTTGAATCTCCACTTTCAGTACTATCATTTGCAACATTATTGCCTGCTACCGGTGTCCCGGAAGCCTCAGTGGCAGGCGTGAGCCGATCCACCGAAGGAGAAAGCGGTAGGCTAGGAAGAATATCTGACGGTTTTTTGCGCACAGAATCCTCACCCTTGTCGGGCATACGATCAGGTTTACGGATCGGGCTCGATACCGGGTCACCAAAACCAGGGGGCAGGATTGATTCGGGTTTATCCTGACCCAAAACAGGAATTGTTGTTGCAAGCGCAGTTGCCGCGAGCAGCGCAAAACCGAATAATTTACTGCTGTGACGCATCGAGTGTCACCGGTTTTTCAATGCGCGCCAGCGGCTTTTCGCTATTCATGCTGCCAAGTAGGAAGACACCACCGAGCAGCACAGCAATAGCAATCAGCACTTTTACCATATTCGACATGCATTTTACCCTGATTGATGTATCATATTCTTATCCCTTTTGCCCGACTGCGCCCCTCTGTGTATAGCCCCCGCTGACATGAATTTTGGACACATCCCTATCCCACCTCATTTAACCAAACCAATTGCCTTGGTGGGAATGATGGGTGTTGGGAAAACAACCGTTGGAAAACGGCTTGCACAAAAGCTTAACCTTCCCTTTGCAGATGCGGATCAAGAGATTGTCGAAGCTGCCGGAATGACAATCGCCGAGATATTTGATCGTTACGGCGAAGATTATTTTCGTGATGGTGAACGGCGCGTTATCGCTCGTTTGCTGGAAGGCGGTCAAAAAATCATCGCAACAGGTGGTGGCGCATTCATCAATGCACAAACACGAGCCCTGATGTTAGATAAGGCTATTATTATATGGTTGGACGCATCCATCGAAACAATTGTTGACCGTGTTGCGAGAAAAACTGACCGCCCTTTGCTCCAGAAAGGCGATCCCCGCGACATCATCACCAGACTGTCAGCCGAACGAAACCCTCTTTATGCGCAAGCGCATTTCCACGTACAGAGTCAAACGAGCCCCCACGACACCACGGTCGATGCCATATTGAAAGCAATCGAATGAAACGGACAATCGCAGTTGAATTAGGCGCGCGCCGGTATGACATCATTATCGGCGATGGCATATTGTCAGATGCTGCAACCTATATTGACCCTTTAACAAATGGCCGAAACACGATCATCATCACCGATGAGAACGTTGCGCAAAACCATTTGGTGACGCTATCCGATGCGCTTAAAATCAACTCTGCTCCAATCATATTGCCAGCTGGCGAATCGACAAAAAGCTGGGAACATCTCTCACTTTTATGTGACACGCTGCTTAGCCGAGGCGTTGAGCGCGGAGATCATATTATTGCCCTTGGTGGCGGTGTGATTGGAGATTTGGTGGGGTTCGCGGCTGCGATTTTGAAACGCGGCTGTAACTTCATCCAAATTCCGACCACCCTTCTTGCTCAAGTCGATTCCTCGGTTGGCGGAAAAACGGCAATTAACACATCGGCTGGTAAGAATTTGGTGGGTAGCTTTTATCAACCAGCGCTTGTCCTCATTGATCCATGCGTATTGGACACATTGCCAGCACGTCACATGCGGGCGGGATATGCCGAAGCGGCCAAATACGGTCTGATCAACGATCCCGAATTTTTCTTCTGGTGCGAAAACAATGGCGCAAGAGTTTTGGCGGGACATAGTGCATCTAGAATGCACGCGATCGAAACAAGCATAATGTCCAAAGCCAAAATTGTGGCTTCAGATGAACGTGAAACAGATGATGGCCGGGCGTTGCTCAATCTTGGGCATACGTTCGCACATGCTTTGGAGGCTGAGACCGGATTTTCAGACGCTTTGTTACACGGGGAGGCTGTCGCCGCTGGCATGGCCATCGCATACCGGTTTTCCGCGCACTTAGGGCTATGCAGTGGTGAGGATGCTTTACGCGTCGCCGATCATCTTCGGTCCGTCGGTTTGCCGGACGGACTGAAAAGCTCAGGCGTGGTTGCTTCTGGCGATACACTTGTCAAACATATGGTTCATGACAAGAAAATGACCGGGGGAACCCTGCCCTTCATTTTGGCGCACGGTATCGGGCAAGCATTTGTTGATAAAACCGTCTCATTATCCGATGTTGCTGCGTTTCTGGATACCGAAGCACGCTGATGCTTTACTATTCCGAACGTTGCCTAAAAGCGCGGTAAGCAATCCATAACCACCCGAAAATCATAAGCGCGCCGCCAATCGGCGTTACCGCGCCAAGTATCCGCGGCGCACCAAAGGCCATAAGATAAAGCGATCCGGAAAAAAGCGCCGCGCCGATCAGCAACATCATTGCCAAATTTTTATAGCTTGGCGTCTGGATTAGCACCAACACCGCAATGGCATGGCACAATTGATACAGTGCTCCTGTTTTTAGCCATTCAACGGCTGGTCCTATTGCACCATGCGCGCCGAAAGCCCCCGCAGCGATGGCCAATGCGGCAGATAAAGCGGCAAACCCGAAGAGAATATTGTTCTTCATTCTATCGCCTTTGGCCGATAGAAAATTTCTTTGAGGGCATGGAGGTCACCCGTACTTGCCTGTGCGGCGAAACGCATCGCATCCCGTTCGCGATAATTGCTCTCAATTTTGATGATTTCATCTTCATCAACGCCCATTTTTGATAAAGCTTCAATCCCCATCCGTATTGCCGATTCGTAAACTTCCCTGACAGATCCCGCCAAATCAAGCCGATCAAAAGCCAGCATTTGGCGACGATCAAATGTGCGAACGAAAAGTGCTGCCTGTGGGAATGCCTCTAAAATCGCTTCAAGTTGCGCGGCGCTCAAATCCTTATCATCGCAGCAGAACATGATGAGCTGCGCATCTTCGCCACCGGCTTTACGCAACAAATCAATCCGTCGCCCGTCGCCGTAATAGACTTTAGCGCCGAATGTTCCACTCACTTCAATCTGTGCTGGCTTCACGTCTATCAACGTTACCGAAATGCCGTGACCGACCAACAATTGGGAAACCGTCTGACCAAAACGACCAAATCCTATGATAATGGCTTTGGTGTCTGCGGCGTGTTCAGGGCCTTCTGGCATGTCCCCTTGTGGCCCTTGTGGATGCTCAAACCGGCGCGCAATCATTAACAGGAACGGCGTTGTTGCCATAGACAGCGTGACAATCGCGCTGAAAAGACTTGCCGCCTCAGGTTCAATAAGCAGCGCATTTTGGGCCTGAGCAAACAGCACAAAGCCAAATTCACCGCCTTGGCTGAGCAACAATCCTAGGCCAAATGCTTGGCGGTTCGCCATGCCGAACCACCGGGCAAGACCCCAAATAAGTCCCGTTTTCAGAACAACGATAACTGCTGCGATGCCGACGACGAAAACAGGGTTTTGCAAAATTGCGGGGATATCAAGAACCATCCCGACTGCGAGGAAGAAAAGACCGAGCAGAATAGAACGAAACGGTTCTACATCTGTTTCTATCTCATGTCGGTAGGGTGAATCTGCCAGCATAACGCCCGCGACAAAAGCACCGAGCGCTGCAGAAAGATGCAGCCATTCCATAAGGGCAGAAGCCCCAATGACGGTAAAAAGCCCGATAACAACAAAAAGCTCGCGCTCTCCAATACGCCCCGCTAAACGTAATAAGGGGCTGATCAAAAAACGCCCTGCCAGTACAAGGCCGATGATCGCACCAACAGTGTAAAGTGCGAGCATCCATCCTGGCGGCGTGCTTGGATCAACAGGCGCGCGAGACAAAGCTGCAATCACGGTGATCAGGGGTACAATGGCCAAATCTTGAAACAGCAAAATTGAAAATGCGCGCTCCCCGAAGGGTGTGTTAATCCGTCCAGATGATTTGAGGCTGGGCAAAACCTGTGCGGTTGATGATAAAGCCAGAGGCAAGCCAAGGGCCAGTGCGGCACCCCACGTAAATCCGCTTGCTATTAAAACGACCCCTGACAAGACGAGGCCACAAATCAGAACCTGTAAAAGGCCAAGGCCAAAAATATCACGTTTCAGACGCCACAGACGTGCTGGACTGAGCTCCAGCCCCACCAAAAACAACAGTAAGGCGATGCCAATTTCGGCAATGGCAAGCTTGGATTCGCCGCCGCCCGCCAAGTGCAGGCCATACGGCCCAATGGCCGCGCCTGCGACCAGATAGCCCAATACCGCACCCAAACCCAATTTGCGAAAGAGCATAACGCAGATCAAGCCTGCACCAAGCAGCACCGCGCCTTCTGCAAGCACAGTATTATGCACCGCTTTGCGCCTGTCGTGCAGCATCGGCCGCCGCTTCAAACGCCAGACGAATCGCAGCGTGCCGAGCGCTGTGGGGGCGTGCTGGACCGAAGATCGATAATCCAGACCAAGTGCCGGGGTCTTCCTGTTTTCCTGCCAAATACGCGCCGAGCGCAACACTTGCCGTTTCAACATCTTGCGGAGTGCACCCAACGACATGCGCAGCCATTAAAGATGCCGATGCCTGTCCCAACGCACAGGCGCGTGGTTCCAACCCGACATGAGATATTCGCCCTGTACTGTCCAAAATTATATCAACGACAATGCGGCTACCACATATAGGGGAACGCCGCTCAGCACTCCCATGCGGCTGGGACAATCGTCCAAGATGAGGAATCGACGCGGCAAGCCGCAAAATATCGGTGTTATACAGTGCCGCGGTCATTGTCCGCTTTCACCTCTGGTTTAATCCCGCCGTTGCGCCGCTCCTCAACAAAGGTGATCAGCGCCCGTGAACTTGCATTGAGCAAAGGATAGGTTTTTGATTCCGTCATCCACGCGGGTCTTTCGCTGACGCGGCCAAAGATTGTGTCGTAAATCAGGGAGGCAAAGAGGAAAATCAGGCTGGCACCGATTAAGCCCTTAACAGCCCCAAAACCAAGCCCGAGAATGCGATCAAAGGATCCAAGACTCGAAGTTTTAGAACGATTACCAATCGAACGCGCTATCATTTTTCCGGCAAACATTGTGATCCCGAAGATAAGCGCAAACGCCAAAACGGACGCACCAGATTCGGTCCCAATCGCATCGGTCAATGCTAGTGATACATAGGGATGCAGGATTTTAACTGCCGCAATTGCCGCCACCCAAGCACCAAGGGAGAGCGTTTCAGTAACGAACCCGTTTTTTAGGCCGAGCAAACCTGCCCCTCCCACCAGAAGAAGCACCAATATATCGAGAGCAGTCATAGGGATGCGCTAACCGCGTCCCAGCATCAGGTCAACGAATTGTCCTAGTGTCCGAAACTCATTTGTCACAATCGCACCTTTATCGTTGAGTGTGCCTGCAGGAACATAAGCTTTTTCAAAACCCAATTTTGCAGCCTCCTTAAACCGTAAGGGCGCGTGCGCAACGGGGCGCACTTCTCCTGACAATGCAATTTCACCAAAGGCTATTACCCCGGACGGAATTGGCCGTTCAGACCATGCTGAAATAATCGCAGCGGCGACCGCGAGATCGGCTGCAGGATCGGAAAGGCGATATCCACCTGCGATGTTCAAATATACTTCCGCTGATGATAAGGACAATCCGCAGCGTGCTTCCAACACCGCAAGCACCATCGCCAGCCGCCCGCTGTCCCATCCGACAACTGCACGGCGCGGGGTGGCCCCACTTGCCAAACGGACGGTCAATGCTTGGACCTCAACCAAAACTGGTCGCGTGCCTTCAAGCGCAGGAAACACTGTCGTTCCTGTCACTTCATCGCCGCGCGTTGTCAGGAACAAAGATGACGGATTGCCGACCTCACTCAACCCCTCTGCCTGCATCGAAAAAACACCAATTTCATCAGTGCCGCCAAAGCGGTTTTTGATTGCGCGGAGGATACGGTATTGATGGCTGCGTTCCCCTTCAAAACCCAGCACAGTATCAACCATATGTTCCAAAACGCGAGGCCCAGCGATAGAACCGTCTTTGGTGACATGTCCGACAAGAACCATTGCCGATCCACGCTCTTTGGCAAAGCGGATCAGTTCCTGGGCAGAGGCGCGAACCTGACTAACGGTTCCCGGCGCGCCCTCAATCAAATCACTGTGCATTGTCTGGATCGAATCGATCACAACAAAGGCCGGCGGCGCGCCCTGACCCAATGTGGTGAGTATGTCGCGCACTGAGGTTGCTGCAGCCAGTTGGACGGGGGCGTCACCCAGGCCCAAACGTTGAGCGCGCAACCGGACTTGATCGGTTGCTTCTTCTCCAGAAATATAAACAACGGATCGCCCCGCCAGCGCAAGTTTTGCGGCTGCCTGCAAAAGCAAAGTCGATTTGCCGATACCGGGATCACCGCCAATGAGCGTTGCCGAACCAGCAACAAAGCCACCACCGATGGCGCGGTCCAGTTCAGCGATGCCGCACGCCATCCGTTCTGGCAGGGCGATGGTGGCATTCAAACTCGCCAGTTCCATAGCCCGTCCACCTGATTGCAGATGATGCTTCATGGCAAATGGTGTGGACGGAGTGCCCGCATCCTCAATGATGCTATTCCATTCCAAGCAATCTGTGCATTGTCCTGCCCATTTCGAAGACACAGAACCACAGGATTGACATACATAACGCTTTTGCGGCTTTGCCATTACGACCTCAACATTGGAACATATAGCGAACCTAGTGCCAATGCGGTCTCTGCGTCAATTGTTATTGCCACCCTGTCTCGACAAATGCGTTCATCACACTAACGTCAGATGATGCGTGAAAAAGAACTAAGACTGGCCTTGGTCTGTTATGGTGGCATTAGCCTCGCGGTCTATATGCACGGCATCACCAAGGAGATTTGGCGTTTGCTGCGCGCCAGCCGCGCGTTTCATACGGGGGATGAACCAACGCATGGCAGCGAGGCCGTCTATCACACGCTTTTAAAAGATATTGCAGACAGCCAAGGACTAAAACTCCGGGTCTTTTCTGACATCATTGCGGGCGCTAGTGCGGGTGGCATTAACGGTATTTTCCTCGCCCAAGCGATTGTTACGGGTCAATCGCTTGAGCCCTTGGCTGACCTTTGGCTTGACCGCGCAGACGTAGATCAGTTGTTGGATCCTGATGCACGCCCCCTTTGGCGCTTTAGCAAATTCTGGGCAGCACCAATTGCTTGGATGATTTCTCGCAAACGCGGCGGCACGGTCGACCGCACCGTTGAAGCAGAAGGCCGCGATGAAGTGCGTTTGAAGCTCGCACAGTTTGTGCGTGCCAGGTGGTTTGAACCCCCTTTTGGTGGCAAAGTCTTCACAAATATGTTGCTCGACGCCTTTGATGCCATGGCAAAATCGCCTGTCAGCCCAGCCTTAATTCCCGAGGATCAACCCCTTGATCTGTTTGTGACCGTCACCGATTTTCGCGGTCACAAAGAACGTTTGCGGCTCAACAGCCCACGTGAAGTGGTTGAAAATGAACACCGCCTCACATTGTCATTTCGGCACAATAGTTATAGCGGCGACGCCTTTGGCTCCATTGCCAGCCTCAGTTATGCAGCGCGCGCAACCGCCAGTTTTCCGGGTGCCTTTCCGCCCTTCAGCGTTAGTGAATTGGACGGTCTCATTTCAACGCGGGGCCAAAATTGGCCAGACCGTGCAGAATTTTTGTCGGCAATATTTCCACACGCACAGGAAAATCCAGAACATTTGGTGCTTATCGACGGGTCTGTGCTGGCCAATGCGCCGTTCCGCCCTGCGATTGAAGCATTGCGTGATCGCCCCGCGCGCCGGGAGGTTGACCGCCGTTTTGTCTACATTGACCCAAAGCCGGGGCTGCGTAGCGTCCGCCTAACCCGCAAAGGCGAAACTGCCCTGCCAGGCTTCTTTGCTACCATCCTCGGGGCGATGTCAGACATTCCGCGTGAACAGCCGATCAGGGATAATCTTGAAGCCATTGACGGGCGAACGCGTCGTATCCGGCGCATGCAGCATGTTGTTGACGCGGTGCGCCCCAATGTTGAAGCATCAATTCAAAACCTGTTCGGACGGACATTCTTCCTCGATGATCCAACCCCTGCTCGCCTGAAAGCATGGCGTGAAAAAGCGCAGGAAAATGCAGCACTTGATGCAGGACATGCCTATGTTGCCTATGGCCATGTCAAATTATCTGGCGTGGTTGAAGAAATTTGTGGATTAACAGCGCGCGCGCACCCCGAATTGCATGATTCAGCATTTGATACATTCCGACAATCGGTCTGGACGGCGCTCCGCGCGAGCAGCATCGATCAAATTGCAGTCCCCAGTGGCAAGATCAAATCGAGCGCGGCAACACAATTTTTTCGCGAACATGACATCCGGTTCCGTATTCGGAGACTGCGGTTGGTGGCACGGACACTAACCAATCGTGTCGACACTGGTTTATCGAAAGAGGAAGATTTACTTCCACTACGCAACACGATTTATGAATTGCTCGCGCCCTATTTGGACGGCGAATCTGTTGGTTTTTTCGACCATATCAATGCCAGCGAACCGCAATGGATGCTGCGTGATATTTCAACGAAACGGGATCTGGTCGCGCTTGACCTAAAAACAGATGCGGCGCTTGCACACGCACTTGCGGCCTGTCCAAAGGCTGAGCGTCGGGTGGCTTTGATGACCTATTTGGGGTTTCCTTATTTTGACATAGCAACCTTACCCCTGTTGCAGGGCGAGGGGCTTGATGAATTTGATGCTGTTAAGGTGGATCGGATTGCACCTGATGACGCCACATCCATCCGCGTAGGCGGGGCAAAGGCCACACTCAAAGGCATTCAACTTAACAGTTTTGGCGCATTTTTTAGCCGCGCTTACCGCGAGAATGACTATCTATGGGGACGTTTGCACGGTGCAGAGCGGCTGATCGATATTGTATTTTCAACTTTACCGACTCTGTCGCAACAGGATGAAATAACCATCGCATCAATCAAGAAACAAGCCTTTGAAGCGATTTTGAGTGAGGAAGAACCGCGCTTGACCCGCATTCCAGAGCTTTTTGTGACTTTACGCCAAGAGATTGCGACTGGACCACTGGCAAAAACCAACATTCCATCCTAAACTCTTTCCCAAACGATCAGAGGAACGAAAAATGCCATTCCTTCTGGGTCATTTTGGCGGTGATAACGATCATATTTTCGATCAATAATTGGACGCCAGTTACCATCAAACTCTGGGATGGATTGTTAATCGACACACGGTTGCCGCTTTTGTTGATTGGGGCATTTTTAATCGGGATTGTTCCTTATTTCATACTGCACCGCGCGACGCGCTGGTCCTTGCGACGTAAGCTGACAAACGTAGAACGCACGTTGGCGGAAACACGCGGCGGCTTTTCACCGACTGTGGCAGCGCCTCAGCCGATATCATCACAATCTGTACCGATTGCCGTACCCCCGGGGGTTGCATGAGCTCCCCTATTTATGTTGCGATTGATACGCCAGAGCTTGAGAAGGCCAAGGAGATTGCCGCGCGCGTTAAGAACCATGTTGGCGGGATCAAATTGGGTCTCGAATTTTTCTCCGCCAATGGCCGTGCGGGAATTCGCGATATGGCGACCCTTGGGCTTCCAATCTTTCTTGATCTGAAATTTCACGACATTCCCAATACAGTTGCAAAGGCCATACAGGCACTTCGCCCGCTTAAACCCGCCATTCTTACGGTTCATGCTTCGGGTGGGCGGGCAATGATGGAGGATGCCAAAGCCGCTGCACCTGAAGGAACCAAGGTTGTCGGCGTTACTGTTCTGACCAGCCTTGATGGCAGTGATCTGACTTCAATTGGCTTGCAACCCGATCCGCACGAACAGGTGATGCGGCTTACGATGCTGGCAAAAGAATCTGGATTGGACGGCGTCGTCTGTTCAGGAAATGAAGTCGCAGCGGTCCATAAGTTATGGCCCAAAGGATTTTTCGTCGTACCGGGTGTTCGTCCAGCCGACGGCGATGCGGGAGATCAAAAACGCGTTGTTACCCCGCGTCAGGCGATGGACCGCGGTGCCTCAATTCTCGTCATTGGTCGCCCGATCACCTTGGCAGTTGATCCTGATGCTGCGGCGCGAGCGATAGAAGCCACACTCTAATCCCATGCCCATCATGTCTAAAATCTGCGGCATTACGACGCCAGAGACGCTTGACGCTGTCATTAAGGGCGGCGCGAGTCACGTCGGATTTAACTTCTTTGATAAGAGCCCACGCTACATCTCAACGGATCAAGCCAACGCACTGGTGAAGTGCCTGCCGCGTCATGTGACACCCGTTGCCTTGGTTGTCGATGAACTGCCGGAACGTATTCAGGAAATACGTGTTCAAACAGGCATCCATATCGTGCAGCTTCACGGCGCAGAAACACCTGCCTTTGCAGCAAGTCTGGGCGGTGAAATTTGGAAAGCCTTGCCGATTAAAACAGCCGCTGATTTGAATGAGGCCAAAAATTTTCACGGTGCCGTGACCCGCCTTCTTTATGATGCCAAACCGCCTGCTGGCGCGCTTTTAACCGGGGGGACAGGCTGCCGTTTTGATTGGACTCTTTTAGAAGGCGTTGATCATCCTGTGCCATGGATATTGGCGGGAGGATTAGACTCAGCAAATGTGGCCGAAGCAATCCGTGTCAGTAAAACAGATTTTGTCGATGTTTCCTCTGGCGTAGAATCCGCGCAGGGCATTAAGGATGTGGACAAGATCGCTGCATTCCTTAAAGCGACGTCGCAGCTATGACCATCACCAACTCTTATCGCACAGGCCCAGATGACAATGGTCATTTTGGCCAGTTTGGCGGGCGTTATGTCGCCGAAACCCTGATGCCGCTGATCCTTGATCTTGAACGCGAATATGAAGCGGCCAAGGTCGATCCGGCGTTCGCCGCTGAATTTGATGACCTGCTTGAACATTATGTCGGCCGCCCAAGCCCGCTCTACTATGCGGAACGCCTCACAGAACATCTCAACGGCGCCAAAATCTATTTCAAACGTGATGAGCTGAACCACACCGGCGCGCACAAAATCAACAATTGTATCGGTCAAATCCTGCTCGCCATTCGAATGGGTAAAACGCGGATCATCGCTGAAACCGGCGCTGGTCAGCACGGCGTGGCGACCGCAACCGTTGCTGCGCGATTTGGCCTGCCCTGCGTTATTTTCATGGGGGCACGCGATATAGAACGCCAAGCCCCCAATGTTTTCCGCATGAAGCTTCTCGGCGCGGAAGTGCGCGCTGTGGAAAGCGGGTCGCGGACACTCAAAGACGCGATGAACGAAGCCCTTCGTGATTGGGTCGCCAATGTGCATGACACATTCTACATCATCGGAACGGCGGCAGGCCCCCATCCCTACCCCGAATTGGTCCGTGATTTTCAAAGCGTGATCGGCAAGGAAGCACGCGCACAGATTTTACAGCGCGAAGGCCGATTGCCCGATTTACTGGTCGCAGCGATTGGCGGCGGATCAAATGCAATTGGTCTGTTCCACCCGTTCCTCGACGATCCAGATGTCGCGATGCTGGGGATTGAGGCAGCTGGCCACGGTTTGAACAAGGAACATGCTGCATCGCTCGCTGGCGGGCGTCCAGGCATACTGCACGGCAACAAAACATTTTTGCTCCAGGATGAAGACGGCCAAATCACCGAAGCGCACAGCATTTCAGCGGGACTTGATTATCCCGGAATCGGCCCAGAGCACAGCTGGCTACACGACATTGGCCGCGTGGAATATCAAAGCGCCACCGATGTGGAAGCACTTGAGGCGTTCAAACTTATGTGTGCGATTGAAGGCATCATTCCTGCTCTTGAGCCTGCCCACGCCATCGCCGCAGTGATGCGCGTGGCGCCGGATATGCCCAAAGATAAAATCATCATCGCCAATCTTTGCGGGCGGGGAGATAAAGACATCTTCACTGTCGCTGAAGCTTTGGGGGTCACGTTGTGACTCGTTTAGCGAAGGCATTTACCAAGCAGCACCCAGCGCTGGTTACCTTCGTCACCGGCGGCGATCCTAGCGCAGCGGATACTGCTGCAATCCTTGATGCCCTCGTGGAGGGCGGTGCGGATGTCATTGAGCTTGGGATGCCGTTTACCGATCCGATGGCCGATGGCCCCGCGATCCAACTTGCCAATTTGCGCTCGCTTGCTGCGGGGACGACGACGGCAGACTTGCTGAGCATCGCAAAAGAGTTTCGCGGCCGTCACCCAGATATTCCTCTTGTCCTGATGGGCTATGCCAATCCGATGACCATTCGCGGGAGTGATTGGTTTGCAAAAGTGTGCGCGGACTCCGGTGTTGACGGGGTGATCTGCGTCGACATTCCGCCAGAGGAAGACGCCGAACTTGGCCCGGCCTTGCGCGCTGCTGGCGTTGACCTGATCCGACTTGCCACACCCACGACAGATGCTGCGCGCCTGCCAAAGGTTTTGAATGGGGCAAGCGGGTTTCTTTATTATGTTTCCGTCGCAGGGATCACAGGGCTGCAGCAGGCCGCCACTGCTAGCATTGAGGATGCGGTTGCACGATTAAAAGCGGCAACATCGTTGCCTGTCGCCGTCGGTTTTGGAGTTCGCACGCCAGAACAAGCCGCCGCTATTGCACGTGTCGCTGACGGGGTTGTGGTGGGGTCTGCGATTGTTGAACTCATTGGAAAGCATGGCAAAGATGCCGCTGGTCCGGTAAAGGATTATGTCGCTACACTTAAAGCTGCGATGATGGAGGCCCGTATATGAATTGGTTATCACGCGTCCGTAATTCGCTGCCCTTTATCACCAAGCGCGAAACTGGAGATACGCTGTGGCATAAATGCCCAAGCTGTTCGCAGATGATCTTCATCAAAGAATATGAAGAAAATTTGGCGGTTTGCCCGGCGTGTGACCATCACGGGCGTATCGGCCCAAAAGCACGTTTCCCGATGCTTTTTGACGAAGGATCTTGGTATGAGATCAAAAATCCGGCTGTGCAGGAAGATCCGCTGAAATTCCGCGATACCAAAAAATATGCCGACCGTATTAAGGCCGCACGTGCATCAACGGGCGAACAAGACGCGCTGATCAACGCGCTTGGCACAATCCATGATCAAAAAGCTGTGATCGGGGTTCAGGATTTCGCCTTCATGGGCGGATCAATGGGGGTTGCCGTTGGTGAGGCCTTCATCACGGGTGTGCGCATGGCGATCAAAAATCGCTGTCCCTATATCATCTTCACGGCCTCTGGCGGCGCGCGGATGCAGGAAGGGATTTTATCCTTGATGCAAATGCCCAAAATGACCGTTGGTGTGCATGAGCTCCGCGATGCTGGATTGCCTTATATCGTCGTGATGACCGATCCGACCTCAGGCGGGGTGATGGCCAGCTATGCCACACTGGGCGATATTCAACTGGCCGAACCCGGCGCGACACTTGCTTTCACCGGACGTCGGGTAATCGAAAATACGATCCGCGAAAAACTGCCCGAAGATTTTCAGACGTCGCAATATTTGCTCGATCACGGCATGCTCGACATGGTGGTCGCACGCAAAGATTTGCGCGATACACTGGCGCAAATGATTGGATATCTGGTTCCAGAACAGGTCGCGGCATAGTCCTGCGTCATGGCTGATCATGCCCGTTCCGACGATCCCGCTGTGCAGGCGCAGCTCGACCGCTTTGCACAGCTTTCCCCAGGGCGTGATATTTTGGGGTTGGAACGGATCACGGTTTTGCTCGACCGATTGGGCAATCCGCACCGCGCTTTGCCGCCTGTTTTTCATGTAGCAGGAACCAATGGCAAAGGTTCAACCTGTGCGTTTCTAAGAGCCGCGCTAGAAGCTGCCGGACTGACTGTCCACGTTTTTACCAGCCCGCATTTGGTGCGTTTTAACGAACGTATCAGGGTTGCAGGAAAATTGATTGAAGACAGCGCACTCGCCCCCCTCCTTGCCGAGGTACTTGATAAGTCAGAAGATATTGGACCCAGCTTTTTCGAAGCGACAACCGCCGCCGCCTTCCTCGCATTTGCACGCACACCAGCAGATGCGGCGATTATCGAGGTTGGTCTGGGCGGAAGGTTGGACGCAACCAATGTTATCGCAGCACCAGCAGTATGCGGGATTGCGCAATTGGGGGTCGATCATCAGGCGTTTCTTGGCGATGATGCCATCACGATTGCGGGCGAAAAAGCCGGGATTGCAAAAATGGGAGTGCCGTTGGTCACGATGGCCTATCCTGACGGTGAAAGCGCACGGATCGCTGAAACCGCGGCATCAGCAGGCGCGATCCTATGTCCCAAAGGTAAAGCATGGGATGCGGTCGTGTATCAAAATCGGCTGCATTACCGGTGCGGGGATGACAAGATTGATACCCCGCTGCCACGCCTTTCGGGACTGTATCAAGCGATGAATGCGGCACTTGCCATCGCCATGATCCGCCACCAATCGGCAGTGGTTGTGCCCGATGCTGCAATCAAGGCGGCGATTGGTTGGACCGAATGGCCCGCAAGGCTCCAACTGCTTACCGCAGGTCCGCTGCGCGATATTCTTCCTGCAACTGCGCAGATCATTGTCGATGGGTGTCACAATCCGGCGGCGGCCAAAGTGGTGGCGCCCCATTTTGAAGATGGGGGTCCACTCCATATCATTTGCGGGATCCTCGCCAATAAAGACATGGACGGTATTTTAGGACCATTTGCCAAGTCGATAGCATCGCTGCACCCCGTTCCTGTGCCTGGGCACGACCATCATGCGCCTGCAGAAGTTTGCGAGTGGGCCGCGGAACGCCACATTTTGGTGACTGCGGCAAATGATGTTGGAACCGCACTTTCCAACATTGCTTTGCAGAGCAAAAATGACGCGTCACCAACGATTCTCATCATGGGTTCGCTATATTTGGCGGGTGAAGTGTTGCGACAGAACAATCAAATCCCAGACTGATCATTATTGAGATTGACTCGCAATAGCTATGCGTCGCAGGATTTAGATTAAGCCTTGCCCTATGCCTTGCCCTCGCCCGCTGTCCCCATCGCGCTGTCGATCAGACCCGCGCGCATCATCAGCCAGAACATCAAGATACCGGGGACGGCGGCCAAAGTTGTCAGCAGGTAGAAATTGACATAGCCCAACCCTTCTATCATCCTGCCCGCCGTTGTGCCGGTCAGGAAGCGCCCGACCACACTCGCGCCAGCGGAAATCAAGGCATATTGGGCGGCGGTAAAGCGCAGATCGCAGAGCGCCGAGAAATAGGCGACGATCACGACCCCGCCAAAACCGCTCGCGATATTTTCAA
>JBEBKH010000036.1:0-20289 GCA_040079575.1 Chakrabartia sp.
CGTAACGTAGCCCCGATAAGCTCGGCAGGGCGCTGGTGGAAATGTTACCGCCATCGATAAAGGGGACCACCCCAAAGGCACCAAAACGAATGCGTGCCTCAAGAGAAAATTCAGCAAGGCTGCGCCCGCCTACTGGATCGTTAAACGTATCACGTGGACCAATTTCCTGAAATCCGTACCCGCGCACAGACCCCCCGCCACCTGCATAGTAGCGGCGGGATGGCGCGATCCGGTCCCGCGCCGCACCCGCTATCGTTCCCAAACGCACCCGCCCTGCAATCACGAGGTTTTTACGTGCTGGCACATAGGCACTGCCGTCAATCTGCGCACGCGCATAGCCAAATGCACCTGATTGCAGCGATGCTTCTGGCGACAAACGAAGACCCAGGCGAAATCCTCTGGTAGGATCAAGAAGATCATTAGAGCCATCATAATGGAGCGTCGCGGGCAGCGCCCCGATGAAATATGTACTGGCCATCACGCCAGAGGCTGCGACGTCGCGCTCTTGCGATGCCAACAGTTCAAACCCAGCGCTCCACGTCCATTTTTTTTGCCAAATGATGTTGGTCTGACGTTCGATATTGCCCGCAATTTCAAAAGTGCGGGCATCATAGGCGCTGCGATTGATGTTGGTCGCGGCGATCCGCCCATTCAAAACCTGATCACGCTTTCTGAAATTGGCTTGGCGCAACACCGCCCCCAGCAATTGTTCGCGCGTGCCGATAACCCCGCGCAAGGTAACAGCGCCTTCTGGTTTGATAAGATTGCGGTGGGTCCAACTGGCCTCCAACCGCACGCCTTCCCCCGTGCCATAACCAGCTTCTGCGGCGATAGTGTGAAGGGGTGCAGGGTCCATCGTGACGGCCATATCAACGGTTTGTGGTGTTGATCCCGGCACAGTTTCTATTTTGACGCCCGACACCAGTCCCGTGGCGATGATCGCACGGCGCAAATCGTCTACCCCCGCCTGATTATAAAGTTGACCAGGCTTAAAGCGTGCGATCCGCGCGATATGATCCTTACCAAAGGGTGGGCGTTCGCCCTTGACAATGATCTGGTCAAAACGCCGTTCCCCGCCGGGATCGACAGTGAGTGAAAGCGTCGCCGTGCGCGTATCATGGTCCACCACCACTTCGGATTCACCAATTTTGGCAAAGGGAAATCCTTCACGTGACAAGAGTGTCGTCAGGGTGCTTTCAGAAGCAATCACATCATCCGCGTCAACCGGATCACGCACATCGACGGTGAAGGCATTGCGCAATTCAACGCCCTTTGGACCGGCCTCGCCAAGTCCAGTTACGGCAACATCGCTAAACCGGTACAAGGGCCCGGGTTCAATCGTCAAAAAAACGGTCAGTGGGGTTGTCGCGGTACCCGGCTCAACGCGGGTTTCAACAACCGAGTCATAATAGCCATCTGCCCGCAAAAGCTGCACCAGAACGTCAGCGTCTTCACGCGCGCGGCGGTCAATCTGGGCAATGTTCGCGGGCTTACCCTCATTGGCTTTGAGGACAGACAATGCGTCAAAACGGGCGGCCAATTGATCTGCCGAAACGCCGTCCATCCCCTCGATACTGACTTTATAGCGACGCTCCTCGGCGATTTCGGTTTGCGCCGCGGGCTGTGAAGGATCAATCGGTTCTGACTTGAGTTCAGGCCATGCAATCCCGATGTCAGGCAAATCTGCCAAGGGTGTTTCCGGGTCAAGCGCAAGCGGATCCGCAACGGCGTCTTGCGCTGCGGCGTTAAGAGGAAGTAAAAGGGCAAAAATCAGCGCAGCGAGAGGAAGCCGACACTGGAACAAAATTACCATAACCCGCTCTAACCAATTGCGGCGCATGCGGCCAGCGCCATTTGCAGGTTAGGTGTCGGTTATTAATGCACCGTCACAGTGTCGGTCCCGCCGTTCATCATGGCAATCAAGCGCTCAATCTGACGCCAACGGCAAAACTGGACCACATTACCAACGTCACGGCTTTTATAGGCCCGCGCTGCCGCCTCATGCTCTGCGCAGTCACCAAAATTGTGCATCAGCTCGGTTGCGGTTTCTGCACATGCTCGGTGACGGAGATAGGGCATGGGTGTCATTGGCAAGGATCTCCGCAGTGGTAAATTATAGGAAGCAGTTATCATACAAGAGCCGTGCCAATTTTGGGCTTTGGCGCACAGCGGGCCGCACAGTGGTGAAGACTTTGTTGACCAAATCCCAGCACGGGACGATTGTGCTATATCGGGATCAAATATGCACCAGAATGAGCCATTTCAATCCGGTCAGCCCATCCGCCTCCCCACCCAAATGACCCGACCAATCACGCTCACCGTAGCAGGATCACAGTCCTCCCAATCAGGATAGGCTGGGTTGTCACTGCGAATACTAAGACGCCTTTTCGCTGGATTGACGCCCAGTCGTTTGACCATCAGCACATCATCACGCCGCAACACATAGATACCGTCCCGCAAGCGGTGCGCGCCGTCGCCCTTATCGACCAAAATATCATCGCCGTCGGCAAGCGTGGGCACCATCGAATCCCCTGCGACCTGAATGACAGAAAGCTGGGCTGGATCGCTGCCCAGACTGCGAAGCCACTGCGCCTCAAACCCGATGCGGGATAAGGGCGTTTCTGAGTCAACATGCGCACCAGAGCCTGCGGATGCCCCCACCATTAACCGTGGCACCATGACCATGGCGGCAAGCACTGATTTTTTTGTGGTTTGCGCTGTGCGTGATGGCGCGCCGAGAACGCTTTCATCCACCCCAAAATAGCGCGCAAGCGTGGCGCGGTCCGCCTCATCTAACTTCCGCGGTGACCCTCTACGAATGAATTGCTGAACATAGGCCGGGTTGCGCCCAAGCATGCGTGACAGCGAAGCATAGTCATCACCGTTCCGCTTTATCAGCTGATCAAGGGTCGTTTGGACATCTGTCATTTTTTCTTCTTAGCGATAAGAAAAATCCTAGACAAGTAGGAAATTGCATATGAAATAGGAAAAATCTTATCGATACGATTCTTCACACGGAAAGGAAAGACTCATGCACCTGCGCACCGCCATAGAACGCCATTTGCAAGCCACCGGAACCCCGCCAACCCGTTTTGGTCGTGATGCCTGTAAAGACCCGCGCCTTGTACATGACCTGCGCAATGGCCGTGAAATTGGCGCTGGGCTGGCGGCCCGAATCATCGCCTACCTTGAAGGACAGTCACGATGAGAGACCCACATACAAATCTGGGCAAAGCGCTGCTTGCAAAATTGGGGCAGGGGGGAGTGGAAATTCGTTCTTCATCATCGCGCGCATGGGCCAGCGTCACATTTTCGGGGGCACGCCATATTTTTACGCTCACGTTGACTGGATCCGAAGCGACCAAACGCGCGCAAGAATTTGCGGGAAGCATTACTTGGGAGGAATTTGAAGTCGCCCGACATCTTGTCGCAGATATAATCGTGACGCATGCTGATTATGGCGCGGACTTCGCAACACTTACCGTTGAGGCGCTGACCGTTAAAGCTTAGGGTCAGCGCTTGGCAATTTTTCCAATCGGTTCAATCGCTTCATCATTGGCTTCGTGGCTTTGCACCAATGCCCTTATGCCTGAACGACGTGTGACACCGACTTCAAGCCGTGACATCATATCGTTGATGGAGGCTTGAGGCGCAGCCATAGGCGCTGCTTCAACAATAGGCGCGATCACTTCCATCGCAGCGGGAGATGCAACGGGTTCCGCTACAGGTGGCGCATCATCAACGACAGCATCTTGGACAACAAGTTCCGTTAGCGCCTCATCAGCAACATGGCTGTTTTCAAGAACAAGTTCTTCGACCGGTGCGACGACTTCAGACTGAGATTCAGTTGCGGCGACGTCCTCTGACATGAACGGTGAGCCAAGGTCACGATCAGCAAAGATCGGCGGGCGATTAAAGCCAGTTCCCACAGCACTATCATTTTCTGTCGCAGGGCTGAGTGGAACAGCATCAAATCCCTGGGCTACTGAACGATCAAGCCATTTGCCAACCGGTATCATAGCCAGCCACGTCACCAGACCTGTACCAAGCGCACCAAGCGCAACCAAGGCCAACCGTGCTGTTTGCCCAAGCGGCGGTTGCGCTGCTGGGAGGACCGCAGTTAACCCTGTGCGCGCGGCATAATATTCGAGCATCCACGTCGGCATAGCCACCACAAGGATAGCAACAGCAACAGCAAAAAAAGCCGCCACAATTGGCGCGAAGGGCAGGCGCGCTGCGCTTTTAAGAACGACGGACATATTCAACACCTTTACTCATATAAAAAGGCCAGTCAGCCTTTGGTAAAGAGGACCGTAACATGAAATGTTTGACGACCAGTTACGATGATCCTCAACAAATTTACGTCCCTTTGCCTTTCGTTCTGGCCAAGCGGCACGATTTCCCAGCATTTCTGCTACTGCAGCGGCCAAAGCAGGCGGATCATCAGGGGCGAATAATGTGCCCGTAACTCCGTCTTCAATCAATTCGCGGTGTCCACCGACATCAGAAGCGGCCACCAAACGACGCTGTGCCATCGCTTCCAACGGTTTGAGGGGTGTCACCAAATCCGTGAGTCGCATTTTCTTGCGCGGATAGACCAAAATATCGATCAGGCTGTAATAACGGTCAACCTCATCATGGGGCACGCGACCAGCAAAATGAATGCGTTCGGCAACAGAGGATGCGGTGGCTTGCGCCCGCAGATGTGCTTCCATCGGACCACCTCCGACCAACAGCGCATGGGCATTGGGGCGCGCAGCGACCAGTGCAGGCATGGCAGCGATCAGATCATCAAGCCCCTCATAATCATAAAAACTGCCGATGAACCCGATGATTTCTGCATTTTCAAGACCGAGATTGCGGGCTAGCGCCTTGTCCAGCGGCGGCGGATCGCCAAACAAAGCCAGATCAACTCCGTTGGGCGACACTGTAATTTTATCCGCTGCGATACCGCGCTGCTCCAAATCCGCCTTAAGGCCTTCACAAATCACAACCACACCGCTCGCGCGCCGCGCAGCATAGGTTTCTAACGTGCGGGTCAATTGATATTTGGCCGATCCTTCGCGCCCCGTGCCATTGCCCACCGCCGCATCTTCCCAAAATGCGCGAATTTCATAAACCACGGGCAACACATGCCTTTTGCCGACACGCAGTGCCGCCAATGCATTCATCACCGGTGAATGTGCGTGAAGAATGTCCGGTTTCCATTGATCAACAACAGCGTCAAGGCGCGCGGCTAGAGCGCTAATTTCCTGATATTCGCCGACAGGGCTAGGCAACAGATTCTTTGCGGGCGTGCGGAAAAATGTCAAACCATCCTCCACCGCCTCTGCCGGTCCACTTACACTGTGTCGCAGGCCAGTAATGCCAGCGACGCCCCACCCGCGTTCAATCTGGGCTTTCAGGATCGCACGCGTCCGAAAAGTATAGCCACTGTGCAGGGGCAAGCTATGATCAAGAACATGCAGGATACGCAACATCAAATGCCTTTTGTCTGTAACGCGTCCCCAATGTCACACTTTACCTTAACGCCACGTCAACCGAAACGGGGTATAGCATATTTCAGGCCAACAGGCTGTTTGACCGGATGCGCATGAATGATCGATAATTTTTCACTGGGATTAACGCACGGATTGATGCTGCTTGTGGCGTGGCGTCTATGGTTCCGGCCCGATCTCGACACTGAAAAACCTGTCGACGATGATGCAAAAACGTCGCGTTGGGGGAAAGGTCGCTCAAAAGATGCGTGATCTTGCCTTTATCGGATTTTTGATGGCATTGCTCGGCATCGGGTTTCGTCGGCCCTTCGTGTTTGTGCTCGCTTATGTCTATGTCGACATTGTTTCGCCGCAGCGGCTGACATATTTTTTGCTCAACAGTGTCCCCATTTCGCTGATCTGTTTTGGCTTGGCATTGGTATCGTGGCTTGCGGTTGATGACAAAAGCAAAACACGCTTCACACCGCGTCAGGGATTAATGCTCTTTCTGCTGCTCTATTGCGGCGCAACAACAATGAGCGCGGATTTCCCGTTAGAAGCGCTCAACAAATGGGCTTGGGTTTGGAAGGCGCTGATATTTGCCATTTTCTTGCCCTTCACGCTTACAACGCGCTTGCGCATTGAAGCCCTCGCACTGTTCATGGTCCTGTCCGCTGCTTCGATCGTGATTGTTGGCGGCATCAAAACCATGGCATCGGGCGGCGGTTACGGCATGCTCAACCTGATGCTCGATAACAACAGTGGCCTCTACGAATCGAGCACGATTGCAACAGTGGCGATTGCGATCATCCCCCTGATCTTGTTTCTGATGAAGCACGGTACCGTTTTTCCCTCCGAATGGCGCGTTACGACGTTCTGCCTTGCGCTCTGTTTTTCCTGTTTCCTGATCCCCATCGGCACCGAAGCACGCACAGGGTTGATTTGCATCGCGGTCCTTGGCCTGCTGCTGCTGCGCCGCACCAAAAGACGCTTGACCTACGTGACGCTGATAGCTGCGTTGGGCTTTGTTTCGATCCCCCTCCTGCCAGACAGTTTCACGAACAGGATGGACACAATCAAAGATTATAAGGCTGATACATCTGCCTCCACCAGAATCGCCGTTTGGTCTTGGACGTGGGACTATGTCCAAAAACACCCGATGGGCGGCGGGTTTGATGCCTACCGCCAAAACACTGTACGCTACGAATCGGTTAAGACCGAAACCGCTGGGGCGGACAGCGAAACCACCGCTGTTGTCATTCAGGACAAGGCCCGCGCCTATCACAGCGCCTATTTCGAAATGCTGGGGGAACAGGGATTTCCCGGTCTGATTCTATGGCTGCTTATTCACGGCATCGGTATTTTGCGGATGGAGGTGCTGCAACGGCGGTTCAGCAAACGCGCTCCTGAAGACGGAGCCTGGATCGGCCATCTCGCCAGCGCGCTGCAAAATGGGCACATTATCTACATGATCGGATCGCTGTTTGTCGGCATCGCATTTCAACCCTTCGTCTATATGCTGGTCGGCATGCAAATTGGTCTTGATACCTATGCCAGCCGCATAAATGAGGCTGTAAAATTTGTGCCCATGCGCAAAGCAAGCCCCGCTTCGAGCTCGCAAGCAGTTTGACGAAAAGCCACAAATCGCGCACCGGGGAATAGCATGGCAAAAATCGATCCCCCTCTTGCACAGCAGATCAGTGACGCGGCGACATCTGGTGCTGGATGGCTGACAGGCCATAGCAGCCAGATTGCCTTGGCGGCGATTGTTGGCGCCGTCATTGTCGTCCTGCTATACGCGGTCAAACATTTTGGCATCTGGTTGTGCCGTCCGGGCAGATCGCAAAACCACTGGCCGGGTATTATTGGTCGCGCACTCGCCAAAACCCGGTTTTGGTTCATGGTCGCCGTTGCGGCTCAGATTATTGCGGCACTTGCCAATGCCCCATTCGCCATTGCAACGCCTGTGCATGCGCTTTTCATCATTGCTGCAACCCTGCAGGTGGCCATATGGGCACGCGCTCTGATCCTTGGCATTGTTGAATATCGTGCAGGTTTGGCCGACCCTACAGGGACATTGGGCAGCGCCGTGGGCATCATTCGTCTGCTTGTCACCGTCGTATTGTTCATTCTGGCATCCATCATCATCCTCGCCAATTTGGGAGTTGATGTCACAGGGTTGGTCGCGGGGCTTGGCATCGGTGGCATCGCCATTGGTCTTGCCGCGCAGGGCATTTTTTCCGATCTGTTTGCGGCACTTTCAATTCTGTTTGATAAGCCGTTTCGTAAGGGTGATATTATCCGTTGGGAAACGACGACCGGCACAGTCGAAGCAATTGGTCTGAAATCAACCCGCATCCGCGCGGTTACCGGCGAAGAAATTGTTGTCTCCAATGCGGCACTTTTGGGCAAAGAACTGCGTAATTTTGCACGTCTTGAACAACGCAGGATCGTCCAGTCGCTCAGCCTGATATACCAAACTCCGCCAACCACGTGCGCGGCGCTGCCGGACCTGCTGCGTGATACGGTCAATGGCTGCGCTGGGTGTCATTTTGTGCGCTGTGGCCTTGATAGTTTTGCGCCCTCCAGTCTTGATTTCCAGCTGCTCTATGACATTGAGGCGCAGGAACCCGAACAGGTGCTGACACTCAAGAACCTCGTCAATATCGCGATCCTTGAATGCTTTGCAAAGCAAGGCATCCTCTTCGCCTATCCAACCCAGACGACCTTTACTGCTGCACCCGACGGCACGCTGGTGATGCCCTATGCCCCGCCGCTAAACAGCAACATCGCCAAGCGATAGCAGGCTGGCATTGCCCCCCGCGCTGGTGGTGTCAGTCGATGTCACCCGTTCAACGCAGAAGCGCGCGAGATAATGTGGTCCGCCCGCTTTGGGGCCTGTACCAGACAGGCCTTCGCCGCCAAAGGGCTGTGACCCCACAATCGCTCCAATCATCGACCGGTTGACGTAAAGATTGCCGACATGAGCCAATGCCTCGACAGTTTCGGCAGTCCGCGCGATGCGGCTGTGTAGTCCCATTGTCAGGCCAAAACCCTTGGCATTGAGCGCAGCAATAGTTTGATCCAGCTCCCCTGCCTTCCAAGTCGCGACGTGGAGCAATGGCCCGAACCATTCGTGTGTCAGTTCTGCTAAGGACGAAAGGCGGATGGCTGTGGGAGGCACGAAATAGCCTTCCGATGGTGCTTCAATCGTGTGTATCCAGTGCCTGCTCTGACTGTTGCGGTGTCCCATCAGCCGCGTATATGCCGCTTCGTCAATCACGGGGCCAACGTCGGTCGCGGGGTTCGCCGGATCGCCGACGATCAGCGTATCCATCGCGCCGCTCAACATTTCCAACGTACGTTCGGCAATATCTTCTTGCAGCAAAAGTAACCGCAGCGCGGAACAACGTTGGCCAGCAGAACGGAACGCCGATGTCACCACATCCTGCACCACCTGCTCAGTCAGCGCCGTGGAATCGACGATCATCGCGTTTATCCCGCCAGTTTCAGCAATCAACGGCACGAGGGGACGCGTATCATCCTCCAACAATGTCCGCGCGATGCGTTTTGCCGTCGTGGTTGATCCGGTGAACGCAACCCCGACAATACGGGGATCACCAACCAATGCGGCCCCCACATCTGGCCCGCCGATCAACAGTTGAAGCGCGTCATTTGGAATGCCCGCCTCATAAGCCAAGGCCACCGCCATCTTTGCAATCTCCGGTGTTTGCGGGGCAGGTTTGGCCACCACCGTGTTGCCCGTCACCAGCGCCGCAGCCATTTGCCCTAAGAAAATTGCCAGCGGAAAATTCCACGGCGCGATGCATGCCCAGACACCGCGTCCTTCCATCCGCAGCACATTGCGTTCACCCGTGGGTCCAGGTAATTCAATGGGCAGCAATCCGGTGCGCGCTTGGTCTGCATAATAGCGACAAAAATCAACCGCTTCACGCACTTCTCCTAAGGCATCGGGGATGGTCTTGCGCGCTTCGTGGACAAGGGTCGCCATCAGGTCAGCACGGTTTTCCTCTAACAAATCGGCAAGGCGATCGAGTGCTGCAGCACGGGTTTCGACTGCTGTATTTGACCAGAGCGAGAAAGCGCTCGCGCACTGAGCGACACAATCCGTCGCGGATAACCTGCTTTGCACACCGCCTTTTTTCGACACGGAGGCGCGGCGCATGTGGCGCTCCGTATCATCCAAAACTTCTCTGTCCTGCAGATCAAGTCCCATGCTGTTGATGCGTCCGGCAAACAAATCGCGGGGTAACGGAATCGATGGATGTCGCGCGCCGTTTACCGCCTCAATTTTTACGACGGGGTCGGCCATGATGTCTTCATCACTCAAACTCTCATCAGCGAGCTGATGGACGAAGCTTGAATTGGCTCCGTTTTCAAGCAGTCGCCGGACCAAATAGGCAAGCAAATCGCGGTGTCCCCCGACCGGCGCATAAATGCGGCAGTGATAGCCATCCTCACGCACAAGCCGTTCATATAGCCCTTCCCCCATCCCGTGGAGACGTTGAAATTCAAAATTGCGCGTGGCTCCTGCCCATTCAAGGATCGTCGCGACGGTCAGCGCGTTATGCGTTGCAAATGCTGGCACAATATTGCGTGCGGCGAGCATATCCTTCGCGCACGCCAGATAAGACACATCTGTCGCGGCCTTACGCGTGTACAATGGATAGTCTCTCAACCCCCATTCCTGTGTCCGCTTAATCTCGCTGTCCCAATAGGCCCCCTTGACCAAGCGCACCGCGATATTCCGTCCGGTTTCGCGCCCCAAATCATCGGCCCAGCCCACAACGGCGCGCGCACGCTTTCCGTAAGCCTGCACCGCCATGCCGTATCCATCCCACCCCTTGAGTGCGGGCAGGCGAGCAACACGACCAATAATGTCGAGGCTCATTTCAAGACGTTCGGATTCTTCAGCATCAACTGTGAGGGCTATCCCCGCTTTGGCGGCGGCAAGGCACAGTGTTTCCAACAAATCACTGAGCATCGGCACACAAGTGCCCCAGTGTGCCACTTCATAGCGCGGGTGCAGCGCGGAGAGCTTAACCGAGACCGAGTGCCCCGCCGGACGCGCGCCGACAGCCTCAATCGCGGCGAGGTAAGATGCGAAATAACGTTCGCCGTCCGGGTAAGTGCGGGCGGCCTCACCCAACATATCAAAGCTTGCAGTAAAGCCATTATGTTCTGGTCGCGCCATCCGTTCGGTTGCTTCAGAAATCGTACGTCCCATGACGAAGATTTCACCCATCATTTTCATCGCAGCACCTACCGCTTGGCGCACAAAGGGTTCGCCTGCTCGTGAAATTAGGCGGCGGAGGGCCCCTGCCTCTTCCTTCTCACTGACCAATGCCCGACCGATCACAAGCCCCCACGTCGCCGAATTGACCAGCGCCGAATGCGATTTCCCCGAATGCGCGCGCCAATTGGCATCGCCCAGCTTATCCGCGATCAGCGCGTCAGCTGTTGCAGCATCGGGAACGCGCAAAAATGCCTCAGCGAGTGATAGCAAAGCCACGCCTTCAGTTGTGTTCAACTGATATTCCTGAAGGAACTGATTGACCCACCCTGCGCCCTGCGCGGCGCGTAATTCTGTGAGCAAATCACGGGTCCGGGCGACAATCGAGATACGTTCCACCGGTGGACTTTTGGCATGTTCAACCAATGACTTCAGAACCTCTGGCTCTGGCGCGCGCATCAATGTGCGCATCAATGACGTTGCGGAATCCATCGCTTTTGACTTTCACTCCTTGAAGGCCGTATTTTCACCTTCGAATCTGATGCGTTGTAATATTATTGCGCGCACTTTGCACCATCATCTTGAGAGGATTTTTCTAATGTCAGTTGTCACGAGTGCAGAATTGATCGCTATGGTCGGGACCGTCATCGGCACATCCGATTGGGTATTGGTCGATCAGGATATGATCAACAAATTTGCAGATGCCACGGGCGATCATCAATTCATCCATATTGACGCTGAAAAGGCAAAAATGACGCCTTTTGGCGGCACCATTGCCCACGGATTTCTGACGCTTTCGCTGATGCCCTTGCTGTCGGCCAAAGCAGATCTGCCGCGCCTTGACGGCGTTAAAATGGGGGTCAACTACGGCAGCGACAAATTACGTTTCCTAGCTCCGGTCAAATCCGGTAAGCGCGTTCGTGCCCATTTCAAGCTTATCTCGATGGAAGAAAAACGCCCCGGTCAATGGCAGCAAATGCAAGAAGTGTCGGTTGAAATCGAAGGAGAAGATAAACCAGCCCTGATTTGCGAATGGATTTCTCAATTTTTTGTCTAAACGCCAACCGCGTTTGAGCACACTTTTCACACTCAAAAGGAACATCCAAAATGCGTGAAGCATATATCGTATCCACCGCCCGCACCCCCATTGGGAAAGCCTATCGCGGCGCATTCAATAACACACCCTCGCCAACCCTGTCCGCCATGTCGATCCGTGCCGCTGTTGAGCGCGCCGGAATTGAAGGCGCAGAGGTTGATGATGTCGTATGGGGTTCGGCCCTTCAACAGGGCAGCCAAGCGGGCAACACCGCACGCACGGCCCTGCTGCGCGCTGGGCTTCCCGTTACTGTTCCCGGCATGACAATTGATCGCCAATGCTCATCAGGCCTGATGTCGATTGCGACAGCCGCCAAACAGATCATCGTCGACAATATGGACATTTGCATTGGCGGCGGCGTCGAATCCATTTCGCTGGTCCAAACCCCGCAAATGCGTGTTGCTCCCGATCCTGAACTGCTGGCGATGCACGGCGATATTTACATGCCGCACTTGAAGGTTTGAAGGCGTTGCAACCGGTGCTTGGTCCTGACATGAACATCACAGCTGGCAATGCCAGCCAGCTGTCCGACGGATCCTCAGCGAGCGTATTGATGGAAGCAGCGCTTGTCGCCAAAAAGGGTCTAACCCCGCTTGGCCGTTATGTCGGCATGGCGGTTGCGGGGACCGAACCTGATGAAATGGGCATTGGCCCTGTGTTTGCAATCCCCAAATTGCTTCAGCGTTTTGGCCTGAAAATGGACGATATTGGCCTTAATGAAGCATTCGCCGTGCAGGTGCTCTACTGTGCGGACAAGCTCGGCATTCCGATGGACAAGTTGAACGTCAGCGGCGGCGCGATTTCCATCGGCCATCCTTACGGGATGACCGGCGCACGCTGCACCGGCCATGCGCTGATCGAAGGCAAAAGGCGCGGCGCGAAATATGTCGTCGTCACCATGTGCATCGGCGGCGGGCAAGGTGCCGCCGGACTGTTTGAAGTTTTCTAATGCGTTTCAGAGGGCGGGTGTAAAAACCCGCCCTTTTCAACAAAGCCAGCCGCTCGGTCCTGTGCCAACAACAAAGCACCGTCAAGATCGACCCAGCGCGCACCTTGGGCCACCAAAAATGCAGGCGCGATGCCCAGGCTGGTACCAAGCATACAGCCGACCATGATGTCGAACCCTGCTGCGACCGCTTCTGTCTTCAGCGCCAATGCCTCGGTCAAACCGCCAGCTTTATCCAGTTTGATGTTGATCGCCTGATAGCGCCCAATACAGCGCGCAAGGTCCGCGCGGTCTTGGCAGCTTTCGTCAGCGCCAAAGGGAATAGCGGTCACCACCCCGTCGAGCAGATGGTCCATCCCCGCCTTCACAGGTTGTTCGATCAGTTCGACCCCGTAAGGCACCAACGCAGCAGCTTCTGCTGCCAGATCACGGCCCGTCCACGCTTCATTGGCATCGACAATCAGCCGCACATGGGGAGCGCCGCACCTGACCGCTGCGACGCGCTCCCGATCACCATCCCCTGCCAATTTGAGTTTAAGCAGATCGAACCGCCCCGCCAGAGCGCGGGCATCAGCCTCCATCTTCTCGGGCGTTCCCAGCGACACCGTCATTCCAGTGGCGAGCGGGACAGGTGCATCAAGCCTGGCCAATTGCCATATAGGAACCCCAGCGCGCTGCGCCTCCAAATCCCACAACGCATAATCAAGCGCGTTGCGGGCAGCGCCTGCGGGCAGTTGTGCTTGTATCGACAACCGATCAACGTGCCTAGGCAACGCAGCGATAGCGTCAACACATCCCTGTGCCGTTTCACCCTTATAGTATATTGGCGTGCCTTCGCCGCAACCCGTGAAAGCGCCGTCATTCACCGTGACGACAACCACATCGACATGGGTTTTCGCCCCGCGCGCGATGACGAATTGACCCGCAACGGGCCATGTTTGGATGGTCGCAGTGATTGTGATCGCCATAGGGCGGATCATGCCTCAATCGTGCGCGGCGATCCAGTCTTCAACCACGGGTGCGATCTTGTCTCGCCATTTGCTGCCGTTGAAAATACCGTAATGGCCAGCGCCTTCGGCCATATAATATTTCTTTTGCGCGTCGGGCAAATTGACCGCGATGTCGAGTGCAGCCTTGGTCTGGCCAAGCCCTGAAATATCGTCGCGTTCACCTTCAATCGCGAGGATCCCAATATCGGTGATGGCAGCGGGATCAACCCGGACGCCACGGTGCATCATTTCACCTTTGGGTAGGCTGTGTTTTTGGAACACCTCCGCGATGGTTTGCAGATAGAATTCCGCTGTCATGTCCGAGACCGAGCGGTATTCATCATAAAAATCTTTGGTCGCTTCAGCACTTTCATCATCGCCCGCGACCAGATGTTTGAACATTTCCCAATGGCTCATCATATGATTGCCTAGGTTCATCGACATGAAACCGGATAACTGAAGGAAACCGGGATAAACCTTACGCCCCGCACCCGGATACAGCCCCGGTACGGTTGCGATCACATTATTTTCAAACCATGAATAAGGCCGTTCGGTGGCAAGCGTGTTGACTGCAGTTGGCGCTTTGCGCGTGTCAACGGGTCCGCCCATCATCGTCAGTGTCTTGGGCCGGCAAGGATGTTTCCCCGCAGACATCACTGCTGCTGCGGCATAGCAGGGCACCGAAGGCTGGCACACCGCCAGCATGTGTGCGCCTGGGCCGATATGGTCCAGAAAGGCGATCAGATAATCAACATAATCGTCCAGATCGAACGTTCCGTCGGACAGCGGCACTGCCTTCGCATCACGCCAATCGGTGATGTAAACATCATGGCCGGGCAGCATACGTTCAACCGTGCCGCGCAACAATGTCGCAAAATGCCCTGACATTGGAGCAACGATCAACAGGCGTGGCCCGCCTTCAACGCCGTCACGCACGAAACGTTTCAACTGTCCAAACGGTTTTTGCAGAACAATCTCTTCGGTCACGGCAACCCGCTGACCATTCACGACCGTATGATCAAGGTCGAACGCTGGCTTGCCGCGCGGAGCGGAGGCATGTGCGAACACTTCCAACGCTGATCCCAATACTGGGCCGCCACCGATATAGGAAAAGGGATTGGCAGGATTATCAAGCATTTCAGAAGCCATTGTCGCCCAAGCACTTGCCCCTGCAAGCCACGACCGCTGAAATTCATACGCACTGTAAAGCATAACCACGTTCCTTTGTTGCTTCTGTGTGGCCCAATCTTATCTATGTTGCAATGCACAATATAATCAGTCTTTGATTGAGACGGATCGCTGCCCCTGCTACGTGATCGCCATGACTGAAAAAACACCTGATTATAGCAATCGAAAAATCGGCAATCTCCGGATGATATGGGGCTTTGCAATCCAATATCCGTGGCACATTGCCGCCGCCGCATTCGCATTATTGTTCGCGGCCGCAGCAACATTGGCGATCCCCAACGGGTTTCGTTTTGTTATTGATAAGGGCTTTGGGTCAGGCGGCGGCGATATTTCGCGGTGGTTTGAATATCTGATGATGATCGTCGCTGTGTTGGCCTGTGCCACGGCGCTGCGATTTTATTTTGTGTCTTGGCTGGGTGAGCGCGTGGTCGCCGATGTCCGTTCGGCGGTGCAGAGCAATTTGTTGCGCCTGTCCCCCCATTATTTCGAAGAAAACCGACCATCCGAAATTGCGTCGCGCCTGACCGCCGATACGTCGGTGATTGAACAGGTGGTTGGCACAACCATATCTGTGGCGCTGCGCAACCTTGTGATGGCGATTGGCGGGATCATTTATTTGTTCACGCTTGCACCCAAACTGACCGGATTATTGCTGCTTGGAATCCCTTTGATTATCGTCCCTATCGTTTTTGTCGGGCGACGGCTGCGCGATGTATCGCGCCACAGTCAGGACCGGATTGCTGATGTTGGAGCGATGGTCGATGAAGTCCTTGGCGCGATGAAAATCGTTCAAGCCTTTGGTCAGGAACAACGCGAGGCCACACGGTTCAAAAAAGCGGTTGAAAGCGCCTTTGGTACCGCACGACGTCGCATCGTGCTGCGCGCGGGGATGACCGCGATTGTCATTTTCCTGATATTTAGCGCGATCACGATGGTGATGTGGCAAGGTGCTCTCGATGTTCAGGAAGGCAAGATGACCGGCGGGTCGATTGCCGCATTCGTGCTGACGGGCGCTTTGGTCGCAGGCGCGTTCGGCGCCTTGACCGAGGTTTACGGTGATCTGCTGCGCGGTGCAGGTGCCGCGGGTCGGTTGGGAGAATTACTTGCCGAACAACCCGGTATTGCAGCCCCAGCACACCCCATAAAACTGCCCGAACCGCCATTGGGGCGTGTCGAATTTGATGCCGTCCGCTTTCGCTATCCTACTCGCCTTGATGTGAGTGCATTGGCCGATTTCTCACTTAATATTGCACCAGGTGAGACGGTTGCCGTGGTCGGCCCCTCAGGTGCTGGCAAGACAACCTTGTTCCAACTGATCCAGCGGTTTTATGACCCTGAAAGCGGCACTGTCCGTGTTGACGGCGTTGCCCTGCCCGATGCAGACCCCGCCGATGTGCGTGCGCGGATGGCGATTGTGCCGCAGGAAACAATCATCTTTGCAGCCAGTGCGCGCGACAATCTGCGCTATGGCCGCTGGGATGCTGATGACACAGCATTGTGGGCGGCTGCGGAGGCGGCCAATGCGGCAGAGTTTTTGCGCAAACTGCCCGAGGGGCTCGACACTTATATGGGTGAAGGCGGCGCACGACTGTCCGGTGGACAACGCCAACGCATGGCAATTGCCCGGGCAATCCTGCGCGATGCGCCGATCCTGTTGCTGGATGAGGCGACGTCAGCGCTTGACGCAGAATCTGAACGGTTGGTGCAGGATGCTCTTGAACGGCTGATGGTCGGACGCACCACCATCGTCATCGCCCACCGCCTTGCCACTGTCCGCGCGGCAGACCGGATTATCGTGATGAACGACGGTAAAATCGTTGAACAGGGCAATCATGACAGCCTGATCAAAGGCAAGGGCCTGTACGCGCGTTTGGCGAAACTGCAGTTTGACGGGATGTCAGGTTAGGCGAAAGTTGGCTGGTTAGGTACTCCTGCTGCGCTTCGGACTTGATCCGGAGGCTATCTTGCTGTGCTCCGGACTTGATCCGGAGGCTATGCTGCCGACTTTGGTATGTTTGAAAGATGGGCTCCGGATCAGGTCCGGAGCACTTTGCAACAGCGCCCAACAAAAAGGGCGGACCTTTCAGCCCGCCCTCTGAATTCAATATCAACAATGGCTGATTAGAATGATTCGCGATACGCTTCGTTGTTCACAAATCCCATTTTGCTGACCTTGGCCCGCTTGGTCATCGCCAGAACCTTATCGACGGTGTCATAAGGCGCTTGTGGATCAGGTTGCATGTGCAATTCTGGCGTATTCGGGAACATCGTTGTGTCCTGCGAATCCATCAAATTTTGTTGCAACGTTGCCCAGCTGACCGGAACCGCATTCCATGTCACCACGCTTTGCGGGCTGACATAAAGCACATTCTTGGTCGGCAGCACATCAGGTGGCGGCGGGCAATTTGGTCTGCAATCCTGAGGCAAATCGATTTTCACCGCATGGGTTGGTTTTGGCAGTGTTAGGATTAACATGATCAAAAGAACCAGCATGACGTCGATCAACGGCGTCGTGTTGATTTCCATCATCGGTTCTGAACTGTCGCCCGATGGGCCACTCATTGCCATGATTTAACTCTCCAATTATTGTCCGCGTGATGCGGAAAACTTAAATATCTACTGGTGACGAAATAAACCCGACACGGATGAAGCCCGCGCTCTGCATGATCGACACAACGCCGCCAACGCATTTATAGGGTGTTTGTTGATCGCCGCGAATATGAACCTCTGGGAAGAGATCCGGATCCGTTGCCTCTGGTCCCAAACGGTCAGATTCGGCTTTGAAACGCTTTGCTGCGACTGTTAGCAATTCGTTCGCCCTCATCCTGGTCAGACCCAGATAGACTTCGCAATTACCAGCGGCATCGCCACGCACCGAAAGCAGCATATTTTCAGCTTTGGATACTGTCGGCTGATACGCTAGCACCGGCAATTTCACTTCTATGGTCTTATTCACCACGGGAATGGCGATCAAAAAGATGATCAACAACACCAGCATCACGTCCACAAGCGGGGTCGTGTTAATCGCCGACATCGGGGCTTCTTCGCCACCTTCTCCGCCAACACTCATAGCCATTGGCTAAATCCTATCCTTACAAACAGACTTACGCGCGCAAAATGGGCGGAGCGAACCCCGCCCGCTTCACATATTATGCCTTTGTTGCCGCAGCAGGAGCAGCCTTGGCAGGAGCGGCAGATTTGGCCGCAGGGCGAACCGCGCCGTTCGACATCATGTAGCCGTGCATGTCGTTGCAGAATGTGCTCATGCGTTCAGCGATCAGCTTGTTACGACGCTGCAACCAGTTGTAGCCCATAACCGCAGGCACAGCGACGACCAGACCGAGCGCGGTCATAATCAAAGCTTCACCAACGGGACCAGCAATCTTGTCAATCGACGCATCGCCTGATGCACCGATTTTAATCAGCGCACGGTAAATACCGATAACAGTACCAAGCAAACCAACGAACGGTGAGGTTGAACCCACAGTTGCCAAAAAGGAGAGTCCGGTACCAAGCTTTGCATTCACTGCATCTTGGCTGCGCTGAAAGGAGGAATGCATCCATTCATGCTGATCCATGGGATCAGTCAGTTTACCGTGCTGTTCTTCAGCTTTCAGGCCATCATCAACCAGCTGACGAAAGGCTGTGTTCTTTTCAAATTTTGCCGCGCCATCACGAATGTTGGACGCGCCCCAGAATTTGGAAACACCCTCTGTCGTTTGCTTCAGAATTTTACCCTGTTCAAACAATTTGGTGAACATGATGTACCATGAAACGGCCGACATCACGACGAGAATGATAAAGATGGACCATGTTACAAAGCCCCCTTCATTAAGGGCTTGCATAAGGCCGAACTGCTTTTGGGCGACGGCTGCTGCATCTGCTGCTGTTGTCATAACGGTAACTTCCTCTTAAAAAATTTGGTCAAATATTATGGGTCGAAAAATGATCGGTGTTTAGATTATTTGGGCAATCGCCACGTCACGCGCTGCGATTTGGTTTCAGACATGGGTTGTCCATCAGCCCCCAGCGCCGGTTTATACCGGAAACGCCGGATGATCAGTTTGCATGTTTCAGCGTCAAGCGTCGAGGACGCCCCCGATGCATTGCATGATGCCACTTTCCCATCCGGACCAATTGTAAAGGTCGCTGTGGTTGTGCCAGATTCCTCATTGCGCTGTGCAGATGGTGGATAATCATCATCCGAAATGGAACCGCCCTTTTGGACCGCTTTTTGAGCGACTTTGGGCGGTGGTGGTGGCGCTTCCACCGGCCTTGGCGGCGGCGGCGGCGCTTGCACAGCCTTTTCGGTAAATGCCGGTGCAGTGTTATTCGACTGAATATTTGTTTGCACAACAGGCGGCGGCACCGTCATTTTTGGCGGCGGCGGCAAATCAACCTTTGGCGGCGGCGGTGGCGGCTCTTCAGGTGGCTTTGGTTCTTCAGGAACAATATCGAAAAGCTTGGTATCTTCAAACACGGCTTTAGCGGCATCGTAAGCAAGACCGGTCACGAGCGCATAACCCACACCAGCGTGCAATAGAGCCACAAAACCAATCGCTAAAATGCGCCTGGAACTCATTTCTTGGTCAGCATAGGCCATTAAAAAACGACACTCCCTCCAAATAACTCAACAAAAGGATCTGCGGATTGGTTAGCCCAAAATACGTCACCCGAAAGACATCTGTCATATGCTTTGTTCTTAGACAGTCTCCATTCGTCTATCGCCGAGTCCGGATCGACGCAATCCGTTTTGTGCAGGTTGCAGTAAGGTTATTGGGGATAAAGGCGGCGGTCCCATTTTTTTGTCGCTATCGGGAGGGATGATGAGACCAGTTTCACACTTTTTGGCGCTTTCCTGTGCTACAATCCTAATACACAGCTCTGGTGCGGCGCAAAATCCGGTAACCCCTGCATTTGTGCCGAGCTATAGCTATGCTGATCTGGCTGATCTCGCACTTGCATCATCGATCACCGCGCATGTGAAAGTGAAATCAGCCAAAAAACTTCCGCCAGCGCTGTCAGCGGGTCTGCTTGCCGGATATGTGCGTCATTTGGTGATTGCAGACGTGATCGGATTGGTCCGCGGCGACGATGGATTGGCCCCGCGCATATCGTATCTGATCGATTTACCAAGTGATTCGCGCGGCAAAGTGGCAAAGATTAACAAAACCGAATCATTTATTTTTGCAGTTCCGGGACGCCCTGGTGAAGTGCGCTTGGTTGCCCCTGACGCGCAAATTCCTTGGTCGGCGCAGACCGGACAACGCATCCGCGCGATCATAAACGAAGTCGTTCGCACCGATGCCCCGCCGCCCGTCAAAGGCATTGTTTCAGGA
>JBEBKH010000037.1:0-19812 GCA_040079575.1 Chakrabartia sp.
CTGTTAGAACGTACATCCAGTTTAGTTCTACTCGAATTCCGGTAACTTTTTCTAGAAATTTTTCTTTCGTCATCGTGTTTGACATTCCCATTTCCAATCTCTCTCAAACCCCAACCCCAAACAAATCATGTTCATCAGCATCTTCGATCAGCACCGGCACAATATCGCCCTGCTTCAACCCCTGAGCATCGCGCAGGAACACATTGCCATCGATCTCCGGTGCATCGGCCTTTGAGCGTCCGGTGGCACCGCCTTCGTCGTCCACTTCGTCGATAATAACGTCGAGTGTGCGACCGACCTTCGCGGCCAGTTTTGCTGCGCTGATTGCTGCCGTTTTTTCCATGATGCGGGCGTAGCGTTCTTCCTTGACTGCTTCGGGAACAGGATCGGGCAGGGCGTTTGCGGCAGCCCCTTCTACGGGTTCAAAACGGAACGCACCGACGCGGTCAAGCTGGGCTTCGTCCAGCCACTCAAGAAGATACTCAAAATCGGCCTCTGTTTCGCCGGGGAAGCCGACAACGAAGGTGGAGCGGATCGTGATGTCTGGGCAAATGTCGCGCCATTTGTGGATGCGTTCGAGGACTTTGGCTTCGTTTGCTGGGCGTTTCATGGCTTTCAGCACCGAAGGCGCGGCATGCTGAAACGGAATGTCGAGATAGGGCGTGATCAGCCCATCGGCCATCAATGGGATGACCTGATCAACATGGGGGTAGGGGTAAACATAGTGGAGCCGTACCCAAGCGCCGAGCGACCCGAGTTCACGCGCGAGATCGGTCATATGCGCGCGCACTTCGCGGCCATGCCATTCACGCGGTTGGTGTTTGATATCGACACCGTAAGCAGAGGTGTCCTGCGATATAACCAGCAGTTCTTTGGTTCCCGCCGCGACCAGTTTTTCCGCTTCACGCAGGATTGCATCGGGACGGCGTGACACGAGATCGCCGCGAATGCTGGGGATGATGCAGAAGGTGCAGCGGTGGTTACAGCCTTCGCTAATCTTCAAATAGCTGTAATGGCGCGGGGTCAGTTTCAAACCGCCTTCGGGCACCAGATTGATAAAGGCATTGACCGGCATTGGGGCGGCGGCATGAACTGCGCCGACGACCTCTTCATATTGATGCGCGCCACTGATCGCGAGCACTTTTGGGAAGCGTGCGCGGATCATTTCGGCTTCTTTGCCAAGGCATCCGGTGACGATCACACGACCATTTTCGGCCAATGCTTCGCCAATGGCCTCAAGCGATTCTTCCTTTGCGGAATCAAGAAAGCCGCAGGTGTTGACCAACACAACATCTGCACCTTCATAATCGGGAGACAGGCCGTATCCATCACTGCGCAACTTTGTGAGAATGCGTTCGCTGTCCACCAGTGCCTTAGGGCAGCCGAGTGAGACCATGCCGACTTTCGGCGCTGTGGGGAGTTTTGTTGCCATGATTGGGCAAGCGTTTAAGCGTGTTTGCGCGAAAAGTCACCCGCGCATTAGCCCCATTCTATGCTTCGGGGAAACAGGCCGAAAGACCAATCAATGTCTGACGATCTGTCAGATCAAGATTAAGCGGGGTTACAGCAATATAGCCATCAATAATTGCTTCGAGATCGGTCGAGTGTGCGGGTGTTGCGCGGGCACCGCCAAGCGCAAACCAGTGATATTCATATCCGCGCGGGTCGGTGTTTGTGACAATCTTCAGCCGCTCATAATCACGAAAACCTTGAGAAACGACGCGTATTCCTTTGGGTTCATTCACTGGAAAATTGATATTTATCAACGTGTTATCTGGTAATTCCGAATCCACAACCTGCCGAAGAACCTTTGCCCCCCATTGCGCAGAGGCTGTAAATGAAACGTCATCGCCAGCCCCTTCACGGTCATAGGCTTGGCTCATGGCAATTGAGCGGATACCGGCAAGCGTCCCTTCCATCGCAGCTGCCACCGTTCCTGAATAGGTTACATCCTCAGCAAGATTGGCGCCGCGATTGACGCCGGAGAGGATGAGGTCGGGCTTTGCATCAAGCATGATCTTGCCAAGCGCGAGCATAACGGAATCTGTTGGGGTTCCAGTGACCGAATAGCGCCTTTCGTCGTGTTTACGAATGCGCAGTGGCCGCGTCAGTGTAAGCGAATGGCCAGCACCTGATTGCTCCTCAGACGGGGCAACAACCCAGATGTCGTCTGAAAGTTCGCGCGCAATGGCTTCCAAAACGACTAGGCCTGGCGCGTTGATACCGTCATCATTGGTGAGCAATATCCGCATCAGGCAGGTGTCAACTGTGTCATACCGCCCATGTAGGGCAGCAACGCGGCTGGTATTGTGACACTGCCATCTGCTTCTTGATAATTTTCCATCACTGCGACCAACGCGCGCCCGACGGCAAGCCCAGAACCATTCAGTGTGTGGACAAAACGCGTGCCCTTTTCACCCTCTGGGCGATAGCGCGTGTTCATGCGGCGCGCTTGAAAATCCCCGCAGTTGGAACAGCTGGAGATTTCACGGTAAAGCCCTTGCCCGGGCAACCAGACCTCTAGATCGAAAGTCTTTTGTGCGGAAAATCCCATATCTCCTGTGCAAAGCAGCATCCGGCGATAGGGCAGTTCGAGCCGGTCAAGCACGGCCTCTGCGCATGCGGTCATCCGTTCATGTTCAGCTTCTGAATCTTCAGGGCGGACGATTGAGACAAGCTCAACTTTGTCAAACTGATGCTGACGGATCAGCCCCCGTGTGTCTTTGCCAGCAGCGCCGGCTTCTGACCGAAAACAGGGCGTGAGCGCGGTAAAACGGATGGGGAAGGCGGAGTCGGCAAGAATATCCCCGCTCACAATGTTGGTAAGGCTGACTTCGGCCGTAGGGATGAGCCAGCGGCCATCGGTTGTCCTGAACAGATCGTCGGCAAATTTTGGAAGCTGCCCAGTCCCAAAAAGCGCCTCATCGCGCACGAGCACGGGTGGGGCGACCTCCTGATAACCAAATTCTATTGTGTGCAAATCAAGCATGAACTGGCCAAGCGCGCGCGCGAGCCGGGCAACGGGCCCACGCAAATATGCGAAACGCGCACCGGATACTTTCTGCGCCGTCTCAAAATCAAGGCCAAGCGGCGCACCAATGTCAAAATGCTCACGCGGGGTGAAGGCGAAGTTGCGCAGGGTGCCCGATGAGGAGACATGCACGTTGTCTTTCTCATCTGCTCCTTGCGGAACATTGTGTTCAGGCAAATTTGGAATCGCTGCGAGCATAGCCTCTAGCGCGAGAGAAGCCTTCGCTTCATCCGCTTCTAAGGCAGGCAATGTTTCTTTGAGAGCAGCAACCTCCGCCATTAACGCAGCGGCAGTCGCTTCGTCTTTGTTCGCTTTGGCCTGACCAATAGCTTTGGAAGCATCATTACGACGCGCCTGCGCTATTTGCGCTTCTGTTGCGCGGGAACGACGGTGCTCGTCTAGGGTCAAAAGCTGTTCTGCATGTGCAGCAAAGCCCCGCCGCGCAAGCGCTGCATCAAATGCTTCAGGGTTTTCGCGTATATATTTAATATCGTGCATAGCAACGGGCTATGCCGATTGCGGACAAGCGCTGCAAGTCAAACCCTCACGTCACGCCCTGTATTTAGGCGTGACGGGGATTGAAGCTTAAGCGTCTTTTTTCGTTAATCGACGACGTGCAACCAAACCAGCGGCTGCAGCGCCAAACAACAAGATCATGGGCGGAGCAGGGACATCCGTGCCGCTGCTCGATGTCGTGGTTGACCCATTTGACGATGTCCCGCCATCCGATGACGATGTCGTCGTTGATGTTGTGGTGCCGCCAAAGCTGGATGATGTGCTTGAAGACGTTGATGATGATGTCGATACGCCGCTGGATGTGCTGGTCGACGACGAAACACCGCTGCTGGTTGACGACGATGTCGATGAACCGCCGGTTGACGTTGAAGTCGATGAACCACCCGTTGACGTTGAAGTCGATGATCCACCCGTTGAAGTCGATGATCCACCCGTTGACGTCGAAGAACCACCTGTTGATGTTGATGATCCACCAGTGGATGTTGAAGATCCGCCTGTCGACGACCCACCCGTTGAGGTTGAAGAGCCACCAGTCGATGACCCGCCGGTCGAGGTCGATGATGTGCTGCTTACGCCGCCGGTTGATGTACTGGAACCGCCCGATCCGCCTGAACCCCCAGAGGATGTCGACGTACTGCCGCCAGACGTTGATCCGCCGCTGCTGGTGGACGATACAACAATCTGCCCGCCGCCACCGCTTCCGCCGCCGCCAAAACCACCACCAAAGAAGCCGCCGCCACCAAATCCGCCTGATCCACCAACCAGCACGGGAACGCCGCCACCGCCGGAGAGCATCGGCCCATCCTGTGGATAAGGAATGGGAGCCCCTTGGCTTGTGATTGTCACGGCTTGTGGTGCGCAGGCCATTTGGGTTGTGGTCGTGGTGACACGACGTATCCGTTTCACAATGCGACGTGGTGCCGCCCGGTGCGCAACCCGCTTACGAACGATTTTGTGAACTTTTTGCTTGGACATTTGAGCATTGGCTGCACGTGGTCCTTCTGAGACGTGCATCGCACCGCCACCAATGATGGCGCCGCCGCACGCACATGCACATAATTTTGCTAAAGCCAACCGAACGGACATGATTGCTTTCTTTCCTTTGGTATCCTGCGCTGATCAGACCATACTGTTAGCACTGGTTCTATCTCTATCCTTGCAGATGCGCAGACGTGACCACCGCCTGCAAGCAGATTAACCTTGAATCTGACATGAATATGTAACGGCCTGAACCATTTTAACGAAAATTATCAGTTAATGTGCCAATCTGGGTCAGGTTTCCGCTGAAAAATGAACGATCTCGCACTTGGATTAACCATAAAAATAGCTGTGATATGTCTCCGTGAAGCGATTCGTTCGTTGTGCTAAAAGTTAAGGTTCAGAAATAGTCAGAGGCCGCTTGTGCCGGATAAGTGGCACCGTTATAGGCCCGTCAAACGCCGCTGAAACACTAAAATAATTGGTAAAATGCGGCTAGGAGATCTTTATGGCGAGCGTGCTGCCGAATAACAATGCTGCCCCTGAATCCACCATTTTGGCGGATGACCAATATCATGCGGCTGCGGGGGAAGCGTTTATGAATCCCCAGCAACTTGATTATTTTCGCAACAAGCTTCGGGCGTGGAAAGAATCAATTTTGCGTGAAGCGCAGGACACACTCAACACGCTTCAAAATGAACCACTGCGTGAACCAGACATTACTGATCGCGCCTCAAGCGAGACTGATTGGTCAATTGAACTGCGTACCCGAGATCGTCAGCGTAAGCTTGTTTCAAAGATTGAAGCGGCATTGCGCCGGATTGATGATGGCGAATATGGCTATTGTGAAGTCACCGGCGAACCCATTTCCTTGGCGCGATTGGAAGCCCGTCCCATTGCAACTATGACTGTTGAAGCGCAGGAACGTCATGAAAAACAGGAAAAAATTTCTCGCGACGAATAAAAATGATGGGTGTTTACCAATTCCAAGGATTTTGCAGTTATCCGCGATTTTATGGAACTGTCTAACAAATCACAATTTGAAGTCGCTCAGGCGCTTGCTGGCGGAAAGCGTTCCGCTTCGCGGGACAGCCTTTTCTTCCTTGGAAAATTAAAATTTCTCGACAATCAGTCGGTTCATAACATCCGAATCCGTAATTTATCGCCGACTGGCATGATGGCGGAATGTGCTGTTCTGGGCGCTGTCGACCAATCCGTAGAAATCGAAATTAAAGTTGTTGGTGTGATTTCTGGCAAAATTGCTTGGGTTACGGATAAACGTATGGGCATCGCCTTTGACAGCCCAATTGATTCAAAAGTCGCGAGGCAGCCCATCGCTACAGAAAAAAGAGAACAGACTGGACTCTTTAAGCCTGTGACTGGCCGCCGATCAGGGTTGAAAATTCCCTGAATCGGCGCGTTTTTTTGTCAAAAATTGATCAAGGCTTCCTTTGCCCGCAATTTTTGTTTTTTAAGATGTGCTAGGGCAACCGTATCGGGTAGCGGTCGCCGCATTTCAGCGATAATTTTCTTTTCAATGCCGGCGTGTTTTGATTCGAGCGAAACGAAGTGGCTATGTTCCATATACGACTCTCCATCAGTTAAGCAGGATGAGTAAATCACCAAAAACATTCTTTGTCTTCAAGAAGATTACAATTTTGCGACAGAGTGCGCTCTCATGAGGCAAAGCGTTGTAATGCGTGACAAGTGACAATTGAGACCGCATAGCTTCTATGATGAATGATCAGGAAACGACCCAGCGTTTGGCAAATGTGCGACTTGAACACCGCGACCTGGACACCGCGATCAATGCCTTGACGCGTGACGGTGCGCCAGACCAGTTACAACTGGCGCGTCTTAAAAAAAGAAAATTGGCGCTGCGTGATGAAATTGCTGTTTTGGAAGCGCAACTCATCCCCGATATTATCGCATAAAGTGCGTCAACCATCTTTAATCTGTTTTCTAAAACCATGCTGTGTCATGCAATGAATATGGTTTCTTCGCTTTCATCGTCCAGACTAACACATAAAGTCATTGATGCGCTTTATCTGGAAGCCATGGTGCTTGCTGATGAAGCGCGCGCTTATTTTGACGATTTCAGCGTCGATGAACGCCATCATATGGACCCAGTCATCCGTGTTGCATTCTCTTGCGAATCGCTAAAGGTCACGACGCGCCTCATGCATGTGATGGCATGGCTTTTGACGCAGCGTGCTGTGGTTGCAGGAGAGATGGAGGCCACGCACCCGCATAATCCGTCGCTGCGCCTTGGACCTATTGTTCAAACTGATGCTGATGCCCTCAAACGGCTTCCCCCCGCTGCACAGACCATCATTACCAACAGTATGGATCTGTTTTTGAGGACCAAGCGGATCGACGCCCAATTGCTTGCGCCCGAAACGGGAGCCAGTCCCGCACGGGCGCTCATGCAACAATTGGAGCGTTCTTTTTAACGCAAACGTGTCTTTGCAGTCAGTTCAGCAACAGCCTGACGATATTCAGCTTCCAAACGATCAACCCGGTCAGCAACGCTTTCAACTTTTTCGACCGCACCAATGCCTTGGCCCGATCCCCAAATATCCTTCCATGCTTTCGCACCGGTGTTGCCGCCTGAACCAAAGTTCATCTTGGTGACATCGCCTTCAGGAAGATTGTCAGGATCAAGCCCCGCACGTTCAATTGATCCGCGCAGATAATTACCGTGGACGCCGGTAAACAGGCTGGAATAGACAATGTCAGAGGCACGCCCTTCTGCAATGCCGTCCTTATAAGCTTGGTCTGCATTGGCTTCTGATGTCGCGATCCACGGCGAGCCAATATAAGCGAAATCTGCGCCCATCGCTTGTGCGGCAAGGATCGCATGGCCGTTGGCAATGGCCCCTGAAAGGGCGACAGGGCCGTCAAACCACTGACGAATCTCTTGCATGAAAGCAAAGGGAGACAGCGTCCCAGCATGACCACCAGCGCCGGCAGCAACCGGGATCAGGCCGTCAGCACCTTTTTCAATGGCTTTGCGGGCAAAACGGTCATTGATAACATCATGGAGCGTAATACCGCCCCACGCATGAACAGTCTGGTTCAAATCTTCGCGTGCGCCCAGTGAGGTTATGGTGATTGGCACTTGCCATTTGGCGCAGGTCGCAATGTCGGCTTCCAACCGATCGTTGGATTTATGAACGATTTGATTCACCGCATAGGGGGCCGCTGGGCGGTCTGGATTGTCACGGTTCCACGTCGCCAATTCTTCTGTAATCTGATGAAGCCATTCATCCACCATCGATTGTGGTCGGGCATTGAGCGCTGGAAAAGATCCAACAATGCCTGCTTTGCACTGGGCAATGACCAGTTCGGGGCCGGACACAATGAAGAGGGGGGAGCCAATGACAGGAAGCCGGAGGCGGTCGAACAGGGGGGATGGCATAGACATATGCCTGTCCTACACAATGGAAAATGGCTGTAAAGCGTGAAGTTATCACTGTTTACATGACGCTACGTCGCGGCGGGCCAGGCGTGCCACTTTTATGTTCGAGACAATTATACTGTCTGCAAAAAGTGGCTCCCCGGGACGGATTCGAACCATCGGCCGTCCGATTAACAGTCGGATGCTCTACCGCTGAGCTACCGGGGAACACGGTATCGAGGGCGGGCCTATGCATGGGTCCAGAATGAATTGCAAGCCGTTCAAACGGCAAATTGTTCCATGGTGATGCGTTCATCAAGGGCATGCTCTGGATCAAACAGCAAAGTGAGCGCAGCAGTACGGTCAATTTCAACACTGACCGTGGCAACATCACGTACTTCTTGTTGGTCCGCAACCGCACTAACAGGCCGTTTTATCGCATCGAGAACGCGAAATTCGACCTTTGCTGTGTCGGGTATCAAAGCGCCACGCCACCGTCGTGGGCGAAACGGACTGATGGGTGTTAACGCAAGGAGCGAGGAGCCAAGCGGCAAAATTGGGCCCTGCGCTGATAAATTATAAGCGGTTGAACCCGCTGGCGTTGCCACCAATATGCCGTCGCACACCAATTCGGGAATCACGATACGGCCGCCAAGCGCAACTTCGAGCTTTGCTGTCTGACGCGTTTCACGCAAAAGAGAGACTTCATTGATGGCGTTGATCGAAACGCGTTCACCGTCGATGGTTTCCGCTTCCATGCGGAGCGGCACCACGCTGAAATGTTTTGCACGCTGGAGTCTGCGTTCCAGCCCCTTGGTTCGCCATTCGTTCATCAAAAAACCAACCGTCCCAAGGTTCATACCGAATACGGGCAAAATGCGTCGCCGCCCAAGCATGCCGTGGAGCGTCTGCAGCATGAAACCATCGCCGCCCAAGGCAACGACCATATCGGCATCTTTCAGATCAACCCAGTCATGGGAATCCCGCAAAATCTTCGCCGCTTCGTGGGCGGCATCCGTTGGAGAGACTGTGAGCGCGCGTTTCACCTCCACACTCATCCTCCTGTCACATTCATGTGGCGCTTGGTCGCGGCAACATCCAAATTGAAATCATGGCGTTCGGGTTTGGCCCCGATGGCTGCATCTAAGTCACGATCAAGTGCCAATGGATCATCCCCCCTCAGCGCGCTGCGCAAATCAACACAATCTTCATGGCCCAAGCACATATAAAGTTGCCCAGACGCGGAAACACGCACACGATTACAGCTGCTGCAAAAATTATTGGTGAGCGGTGAGATAAGCCCCAACCGCGTGTCCGTGCCCGCAACCGTCCAATAGCGCGCGGGACCGCCGGTTTTATGGGTGCTGGGTATGAGCGTGAAGGCGTCTTCAATCCACGTGCGCGCTTCTGTCAGCGGCAGGAAGCGGTCTTGGCGGTCCTCATCTATCTGACCAAGTGGCATGGTTTCGATCAGCGAAAGGTCAAACCCTTCTTCACCGCACCAAGCCAACATGGGCACGATTTCATCGGCATTCAGCCCTTTTAGCGCCACCATATTGATCTTGATCGCAAATCCGCGCGCTTTGGCAGTTGCAATCCCGTCTAGAACCCGGGGCAAGTCTCCTTGGCGCGTGACATATTTGAAAATATCTTGGTTTCGGCTATCAAGGCTGACATTGATGCGGCGGATACCGGCATTCCAAAGACCCTCAGCATGTTCGGCAAGTCGCGTCGCATTGGTTGTGATTGTCAGTTCATCAAGACCATTGCCCAAAAGCTGCCCAATTTGCTGCGCAACCTGCACCGCGCCGCGCCGCGCGAGCGGTTCGCCGCCCGTCAGGCGAATGCGTGTCACACCGCGCGCGACAAAATGGCGGGCGAGTTCGGCGATTTCTTCGAGGCTTAAAATTTCGGAGCGCGGCAGGAAAATCATGTCTTCCGCCATGCAATACCGACAGCGCATATCGCACCTGTCCGTCAAAGAAAGCCGGACATAACTAATTTTTCTGCCAAATTGGTCAGTCAGCGTGTTGCCGGATGCTGTATTACAACCCATGATGTGCTTGCTAAGCCCCTCTGGCGCAACGGGCAAGGGGCGGCTAACGATGCATTACGGTGAATAATATAGAAGAGACCTCAATCCTGTCTGGCGCAACGTCATTGCTGCTGCTGTCCGTGCATCACCGTGATGTGTTGGCGGCGATGTTGGCGACAACCGGGTGGCGTGTGTCCGCTGCGCGCCGGATCGACGGGATCGATCAACGTTTTGTCGACAGCAATGCGTTATTGGCAATCGTCGATTTCCGCGGGGCCAAAGAAGAGGGCTTGGAGGCGGTTTCACGCTTGGCTGATCCTGTGGCAACAAACGGCGCTGCAATGTTGGTGATTATTGACAAGGAAGACGCATCTGCAATCGATTCCGCTGTGACGGCAGGGGCCACCCATTTACTCATGGCCCCCTTCACTGATGTGGAATTTTTTGCGTCACTGCGTTTGGCGCATCATTATGCATCTCAACTTGCCGGAAGTTGGAGCACCAAACCTAAGGTCGTTGCTAATGAAAGGGCAGAGGTCAGAGACCTTCTGACCGGCCTTCATGATGCGCGCGCGGCACGGTCATGGGTTTCCAATCGCCTCACTATTCCAGCACTTCCCGGGCTTGATACCTATATCTGCCTTGTTTCTGTGACGCGCCTCGATATGATCAATTCTGCTTTTGGGGTCGATACGGGTGACAGTGTGCTGCGCGCGCTGGCACAGAGGATTGGCCCTTTGGTGTCAGAGCTGTCTGCAGAGACGCTCGTTGCCCGCATTGCTGGAACCGAATTTGCCGTCTGCGTCGCTGGAGATGTTTCCGCGCAGCGCATGACGATGCTTGCGCAATCTCTTGCCGAAGCGATTGAACGTCCTTTCTCGGCAAATGGAGATATTGTTCGGTTGGGCTGCCGGATAGGCGTGGTGCAGCGAGAGCCGAATGATCATGATCCTGCACAGCTTCTCCGCCGCGCCAGTGCCGCACTTGCCGAGGCCAAAGCACTTGAAACCGGACGTATCAAAATTGTGACTGGTAACAATGCCATCACATCTGACCGTTCCGTTTCATTGCATGCCGATTTGCGCAGCGCGCTGATGAACGGGGAAATCGACATCCTATTTCAACCGCAAGTATCGGTTCCGGGGCGTAACATCGTCGGGGTTGAGGCATTGGCACGTTGGCGGCATCCGGTGCACGGCATGCTCGGCGCGGCAACATTATTTTCGGTTGCACATCAATCTGATTATGAGATTGAACTGTCTGAACATGTCCAAAAACGTGCGGCAGATATTGCCGCGATTTGGCCAGACTCACTCTCAAAACTACGGCTATCCATCAATGTTACAGCCGCAGATATTGCGCGACCTGCCTTTGTTGATAATTTTTTGATGATGATCGATGAAAGCGGTTTTCCGCGTGACCGGTTAACGGTTGAGATGACCGAAACGGGCTTGATGGAGGATTTGGGTGCTGCATCATCAATCCTCGCGGCGTTGCGCGCTGCGGGGTGCCGCGTGGCGATTGATGATTTTGGCACGGGCTATTCCAGTCTCGCCTATCTCAAATCCTTGCCGCTTGATTATTTGAAAATTGATAAAGGCCTGTCAGATGATATTGCGGGATCAACCCGCGACAGCATCGTCGTGCGCGGTGTTATCGATATGGCGCGGTCTCTCGGTCTCTCCGTCATTGCAGAGGGCGTTGAGACAGAAGAACAACTAACCCTCTTGGCGCGCGAAGGGTGCAATTATTACCAAGGGTTCCTCTGCGCTGAACCGCTGGATGTTGCGGCTTTAACGGACCTTGTTCTGGCATATTAGCATATCGAGTTATCAACGTTTATTTACGGCGTCTTCGGTTTTGACATCCAAACATCAATTGCCTTCGCGACCTCACTTGGCTGTTCTTCCATAGGAAGATGCCCTGCCTTTTCGATGATGATGAGTGATGACCCCTTAATGGCTTTTGCAAAGGCTTCGCCGTGTGCCACAGGAATGACCCGGTCTTGCTTGCCCCAAATAAGCAGCACGGGCATTTTGAGTGACCCTATTTCGTTCCACTTGTCAGCTTCCCGGTCAACGAGAGAGCGGTCTCCCGCAGCTTTCCGGTTTCCAGGATAGCGCAACAACTCCCAATATCGTTTCACAACAGCATCAGTCACCTGTTCGCTATCCGCCACTGTCTGCGTGAGAGATGATCGGATAATCGATTCAGGCGTCACATGCGGCATCACAAGCCTTCCGAGCCAACTCTGCGAAAGGCGCGCTCCCAGATAGGGCTTAATGGGTTGAACGCCCTGCGCGCCGGACGCATCGAGAAGTACAATGGCATTGACGCGGTCAGGCACATCCAATGCTGCGCGCCAGACAATCCACCCTCCCAAACTATTGCCGACCCAGGTTGCGTTTTTGACCCCTGTAGCATCGAGAACTTGAGTTGCGGCCTTCGTCATTGCCGATGCGCTGTAATCTCGCGATTTACTGGGCCCCGTCAGGCCGTGCCCGGGCATGTCAAAAGAGATAAGACGGTAGCGATCATCCAGCGCATCAATCAGCTTTTCCCACGTGTGGAGCGATCCGTTCCCGCCGTGGACAAGCAGTAACACTGGAGCATCCTTTGGTCCCTGATCACGGTAATGGATGCGCGCGTCGCCCGTATCAAGAAACTGTGAGTCCGGGCTGCTATATTTGGCCACCATAGTTTTGGGATCAGTGTCCGGTGTCCGAAAGGCGAAGAGCGCAATTGCCAAAATCAATCCAATCACGACAAAGCCCCGGAAGGCCCATTTCAAGATTTTTCTTACAAGCGGCAAATGACGATCCTTTGCTAAACCCGAAGTGTGTTTGATACTCCTTATGTCGGCTTTCCTTGGAATGCCAATGGGCTATTGTGCCCTAGGTCGTAAATGCTGGAGACTTTTTCCATGTCCAGGCTCTAAGCCAAAATCTTGGCCAGCCCGCGCGATAATTGCAGCGCGCCGTTCAAACGTGCTTTGGGATCATTCCACGCACGCGTCACCGCCAGCCGCATGTCGGGACGCAGTTTCGCCACCCCGTTTAATCGGTCAACATAAGCGAGCAGTCCTGGGACATTGGGGAAATGATCATTCCAAAAACTGACCAAAGCGCCGCGCGGACCAAGGTCAATTTTAGCGACATGGGCACTGCGCGCGTTAAGTTTGATCTGGATCAGCGTGAGGAGGTTTTCCGTCGCCTCTGGCAAGGGACCAAACCGGTCGATCAGTTCGGCCGCAAACGCCTCAATATCCTGCACAGCCTCAAGCTCATTGACACGGCGGTATAACCCCATGCGCAAATCGAGGTCGGGGACATAGGTGTCCGGGATCATCACAGGCGCATCGGTGGTGATTTGCGGGGACAAATCAGTGGTGCGTGCTTCACGGATGCCGCCCGCTTTGGCTTCCATAATCGCGTCTTCGAGCATTGATTGATAAAGTTCAAAGCCAACCTCACGGATATGCCCCGATTGTTCGTCGCCAAGCAGATTGCCCGCGCCGCGAATATCAAGATCATGGCTGGCGAGTTGAAACCCCGCACCCAAACTGTCGAGATCAGAGAGAACCTTCAGCCGCTTTTCTGCGCCGTCGCTCATCAACCGTCCCGGCGCTGTCGTCATATAGGCATAGGCGCGCGTTTTGGCGCGACCAACGCGTCCCCGCAGCTGATACAGCTGCGCCAGTCCAAAACGGTCCGCACGGTGGATGACAAGGGTGTTTGCGCTCGGAATATCGAGCCCGCTTTCAACAATGGTCGTGGACAGCAGGACGTCATAGCGTTTGTCGTAAAAGGCCGACATGCGGTCCTCAACATCACCGGGAGCCATTTGGCCGTGGGCAATGACATATTTGATTTCGGGAACGTCTTCACGCAGGAATTTTTCAATGTCAGGCAGGTCTGCAATACGCGGCGTAACGAAAAAGGCCTGACCCCCGCGGTAATGCTCGCGCAGTAAGGCCTCACGAATCACGACTTTGTCCCAAGGCATCACATAGGTGCGCACCGCGAGCCGATCGACTGGCGGGGTTTGAATGACCGAAAGCTCACGCAAGCCTGACATCGCCATTTGTAGGGTGCGGGGGATGGGTGTTGCTGTTAACGTCAGCATGTGGACGTCGGTTTTGAGGGATTTTAGCCGTTCCTTGTGCACCACCCCGAACCGTTGTTCTTCATCGACAATCACGAGGCCAAGACGCTTAAATGCCACGCTTTTCGCCAACACAGCATGGGTTCCGATGACGATATCAATGGTGCCGTCTTCAATGCCCTCACGCGTTGCCTTTGCTTCTGCTGCGGGCACCAGTCGAGATAGGCGGCCAATGCGGATCGGGAAGCCTTTGAAACGTTCTACAAAATTGCTGAAATGCTGACGTGCGAGTAAGGTTGTGGGCCCCACCAAGGCCACCTGCATCCCCGCCATGGCGGCAATGAAGGCTGCGCGCAGAGCAACTTCAGTCTTGCCAAATCCGACATCGCCAACGACCAAGCGGTCCATCGGTGTTCCCGCCGCCAAATCGGCAATGACGTCATGGATGGCGCGGTCTTGATCTTCAGTTTCCTGATAGGGGAAACGGTTGACGAATTCAGCATAAGCGCCGCTGTCCGGTTCGGCAATGTCAGCGGGTTTGAGCGCGCGTAAAGCTGCGGTTGCAATCAGTTCACCCGCAATTTCGCGGATGCGTTCCTTCATCTTCGACTTCCGCCGTTGCCACGCCTCACCGCCCAAGCGGTCAAGCGTGACGCCATCACTTTCCGAGCCGTAGCGTGAGAGCACGTCGATATTTTCAACCGGCACGTACAATTTGTCGCCGCCAGCATAAGACAGCGCCACACAGTCATGTGGGGCCTTCGCCACTGGAATCTGCGTCAAACCTTCATAGCGGCCAATGCCGTGTTCGCTGTGGACGACAAAATCACCAGGCGACAGCGTGGCCAGTTCGCTGAGGAATGCGTCGGCGCTCTTCTTGCGCTTCGCGCGGCGCACGAGCCGGTCACCAAGCATATCCTGTTCGGTCAACAGCGCGACTGTTGGGGTTGTAAATCCGTGATCGAGCGGAAGGACGGTCAGTGCCGTGTGCCCCTCTGCTGCAAGACCCAGCGCCTCCTGCCAACTTTCCGCCAAGGTCAGGCGTTTGACGGCATGATCGTTCAGCAATCCCATAAGGCGGTCGCGCGACCCGCCCGAATAGCAGGCGAGGATCAGTCCTTTTTTGGCATGTGCCAATCCCGCCGCATGCCCGGCAAGCGCATCATAAATATTGTCATTGCTGGTGCGTTCAGGGGTGAAATCGCGCGGTGCTTCGATGCCGAAATCAAGGACGCTGGTCGATTCCGGTTCACGAAACGGGGTGGCGAGATGGATTGGTTTTGAAGCAACCAAACCGTCCCAGTCCGCCGCAGAAAGATAGAGTGCCTCTGGCTTTAGCGGGCGGTAGCTTCCTGGGTCAGCGGACTGTGCGCCGACGCGGTTAGCGTGGTAATCGGTGATTGCATCAAAGCGTGCTTGGCCAGCGCCCGTGGTTCCGGCATCACGGACAATGACAATATCATCTCCCAGATGATCGAATAATGTCACAAGCTTTTCTTCGATCAACGGCAACCAATGGTCCATGCCGGACAGGCGACGGCCTTCAGATACCGCCTGATACAGGGGATCGCCCGTTGCAGTCGCGCCAAAAAGTTCACGGTAACGGCTGCGGAAACGTTTGATCCCTTCTTCATCGAGCAAAGCTTCGGACGCGGGGAGAAGGGTGAAGCCGTCAAGCCGCCCAATCGTGCGCTGATCAGCGGGATCGAAACTGCGGACCGTTTCAATCTCGTCACCGAAAAAATCAAGGCGGAGCGCATGCGGTTGCCCCGAAGGGAACAGATCAACCAAACCTCCGCGCACGGCATATTCGCCGGCATCGGCCACAGTATCGGTGCGCACATAGCCATTGGCTTGCAGCATCGCTGACAGCTGATCACGGTCGATCCTTGCGCCGGGTTTGAGTGTCGCGGTCAATTGGCGAATACGGAACGGCGTCAAGGTGCGCTGGGTCGCGGCATTGATCGTGGTGATGAACAGTTGCGGCTTGTCCACCGTGTGCTGAAGGGCCGCCAAGGCCGCAAGCCGTTCAGACGTCGACCGCAAAGACGGCGATGCGCGATCGTAAGGCAAACAATCCCATGCCGGAAACGTCAGGACGTCAATTTCTGGCGCAAAATAAGCCGCTGTGTCCGCCATTGCACGCATCGCTGATTCGTCTGCTGCAATGAAGACAGCGCGCTGGGTCGCGGCGCGCGCGAGGTCAGTCATCAACCACGGCAGGAACCCCGCCGGGGCACTGGCAAGTGTCAGCGGTTTTTTGGCAGAGAGTATCCGGTTGATCATTGGGCGGGCGTGATAAAATCAAGCTTCATCAATGCGTCCATCAAAGGACTCTGCCACTGCAACGGCACGGGTTGCGCGCGCATTGCCCATGCCATGATATCAACATCCTGTTCCTCAAGCAGCGCTTCGTACCAGCTGATGTCTGCATCACTCCAAGCGGCGGCATGCGCATCACAAAAGCCGCCAAGCATGATGTCAGCTTCTCTGGTGCCCCGGTGCGACGCACGAAAGCTAAGGCGTTTGAGGCGAGTGTCGCGGTCCATATCATTCCAACGGCAATTGGCCCGCCGCACATTTTGATCTGTGTGGCCGACTGGTTTAAGCTATGCCCCGATACCATGAGACCCGATATACTCAACCCGCTGTTTGCAGAAGTTGAAGCGCTGAAAGGCGTGGGTGCAGCGCTATCCAAGCCATTGGGCAGGCTGGGCCTGTCACGAATCGTCGATGTCCTGTTTCATCTGCCGACGGGATTTGTGGACCGCCACCGTGTCTCTGCGCTTGAAATGAAGGATGTCGGACGCGTTATTTCAATCGTCTTGACGCCGGTGGATTATAAACAGGGCTTTTCTGGGCGAGGGCCGCTGCGCATCCATGCGACAGATGCAGGTGGAGATTATGTCAGCCTGACTTATTTCGGCGGCGGGGCGAGTTATGCAAAAAAGCAATTGCCGCTGGGCGTTCCCAAACTGATTTCAGGGAAACTGGAAAGCTATGGCCAAGACCTGCAAATTGTCCATCCTGATTATATTCTCGCGCCCGAAGACGCGGCGACACTGCCCATGCGTGAGGCGATTTATGCGCTGTCTGATGGGCTGACAAGCAGACGACTTAGTCAAATGGCTGAGCAATCCATCGCACGTGCGCCAGAGCTTTCGGAATGGATCGAGCCATCCCTGTTGACCAAACGTGGTTGGCCAACATGGCGCGATGCTATTGTCCGCGCGCACTGTGATGCATCTGACACCTTGGCACGAGAACGGCTTGCCTATGATGAGGTGTTTGCCAATCAGCTTGCACTGATGCTGGTGCGGGCATCATCACGGCGACGAAAAGGCGTGCCGCTGGTGGGCGATGGGCGGCTGCGCGATATGCTCAGATTACCCTATGTTCTGACGGGCGCGCAGCAGCGCACGATCCGGGAAATCGAAGGAGATATGGTTCAATCCACCCCGATGACTCGGTTGCTGCAAGGCGACGTTGGCGCAGGCAAAACGATGGTTGCGCTGCATGCTTTACTCGCAGCGGTCGAAGCCGGGGCACAGGGTGCTTTGCTGGCCCCGACCGAAATTCTTGCGCGGCAACATTATGAAACGATCTCGCAGCAATTGTCCGGTATACCTGTCAACGTCGCAATCCTGACCGGTCGCGACAAGGGCAGGGCGCGTGAAGCGACGCTGATGGGGCTTGCCGATGGCAGCATAGACATTTTGATCGGTACACACGCCATTTTCCAAGAGGCTGTCACCTATCGCAATTTGGGATTCGCGGTGATTGATGAACAGCACCGTTTTGGTGTCGCACAGCGGTTGTTACTCACCCAAAAGGCGGAACATCCCCCGCATTTGTTGGTGATGACCGCAACCCCGATCCCCCGGACGCTGACATTGACGCAGTACGGTGAAATGGATGTCAGCCGCCTTGATGAAATGCCGCCAGGGCGTCAGCCGATTGAAACCCGCGTGCTATCAACCGAACGCTTGAGCGAGATTGTCGAGGGCCTTGCGCGTCACATCGAACGGGATGGTCAAGCCTATTGGGTCTGCCCCTTGGTTGAAGAAAGTGAAAAAATTGACAGCGCCGCCGCAGAAGCGCGCGCAGAAACGCTACGCGGACGCTTTGGTGGCAAAGTAGGGCTTGTCCACGGTCGGATGAAAGGGCCCGAAAAAGATGCCGTGATGGAGGCATTTTCGCGCGGCGACATCTCTGTGCTCGTTGCAACGACCGTCATTGAGGTTGGCGTTGATGTGCCCAATGCCACGCTGATGATTGTTGAAGAGGCCGAACGCTTTGGTCTGGCCCAGCTTCACCAATTGCGCGGACGTGTGGGGCGGGGGAGTGAGAAATCAATTTGCCTTTTGCTGCGCGGCAATGCCCTGACCGAAACATCGCGTGCGCGGCTTGCGTTGATGCGCGAAACCAATGACGGTTTCCGGATTGCTGAAGAGGATTTGCGGTTACGCGGCGCAGGAGAATTGCTGGGTACACGCCAATCAGGCGAAGCGGTGTTCCGGCTTGCCAACCCAGAGATGATAACGGCGATGATTGGCACTGCGACAGATGATGCGCGGCTTTTGGTTGACCGTGACGGCGGATTAGAGGGTGAACGCGGTCAAGCTGCGCGCGTTGCTCTTTATCTCTTTGAACGGGATGCGGCAGTTGGGCTGCTGCGATCTGGATGAATCAAGCGTTGGCGTGTAATTCTGATAATGCGCCCACATAGTCCTCATCAAGCGGGCGGTTGAATGCCAGTCCGTGACGTTCATTGAAGTACCAAATGATTTTTGCGCCAACCCAACCAAGACCGGGCATATCAACATGCACGGGCGAATTTTCGATCATCGCCTGCGCGGCATGCACCAGAACGCCCCCTGTGGAGAGGTTTACAATTTCAATTTCCACGCGCTCTTGCCCAGGCAGTGCAGCGAGCGTGAATATCGTCACCTCATTCCGCTCTGTGCGCCTGCGATCAGCAGAAAAGAGATGCGACGCTAACGTCGTTTGTGCCTGTGCCATGTTTAATCCAGTCGTCAAAAGACAGGGTTTCATGGGGCATGGGGATACAACAAGCCGATAAAAGTCATTGTTACCAAGGCGCTAACCCTATTGTGTCAACAGACCGTGTTTTTTCTTGCCGAGGCTAATTTTTCGAGGGGTCGGCCCAAGTTGAATGATGAAATCGCTATCCGTAACCGGCTCATCATCGGCCTTAACAGCACCTTCGGCGACCTTGCGCTTTGCCTCACCGCGTGAGGAAACAAACCCAATTTGAACCAGCGCATCAAGCACGTTGATTTCCCCGCTTGCGATTACGAGCGTTGGCAAATCGTCGCCAGAAGACCCTTGTTCAAAAACTTGCTGTGCGGTGGCGGCTGCATTTTGCGCAGCGTCCGCGCCGTGACACATCGCGGTCGCTTCATTGGCCAAAATGCGCTTGGCATCGTTGATTTCTGCGCCTTGCAGCTTTTCCAGCCGTGCAATTTCTTCCAACGGAAGGTCCGTAAACAGCCGCAAGAAACGGCCAACATCACCGTCCTGTGTGTTGCGCCAAAATTGCCAATAATCATAAGGTGAAAGCGCGTCGGCGTTGAGCCATACGGCGCCGGACGCTGTTTTACCCATCTTGCCGCCGTCCGCCAATGTGATCAGCGGGGTCGTCAGACCAAAGGCCTGAACACCATCAATGCGCCGTGTCAGTTCAATTCCGTTGACGATATTGCCCCATTGGTCAGATCCACCCAT
>JBEBKH010000038.1:0-19787 GCA_040079575.1 Chakrabartia sp.
GTTTTATCGATGATGAAGAACAGCGCTGCTGAACCAAGACCGGACCAGAGCAGGGTCAAAGCAACAGCCTTGGCCTGCGTGATGAACTGGCCACCCATATCATAAGTGCCAACAACGGCTGGCATGACGGTATAGTCAAAGAAGCCCTGTCCGCCCAAAGCGGGGTCTGCGACAATCGCGGTTCCAAGCGCCCCGACGATACCACCAACACAGTGCACACCGAACACGTCAAGCGTATCATCATATTTGAACTTATTCTTCACGGTTGAGACAAAGAAGAAGCAAATTGGTGAAACGACAAAGCCGAGGATGATCGCCGTTCCAGGATGAGCAAAACCACTGGCCGGCGTAATCGCGACCAGACCGGCCACTGCACCCGTCACAGCACCCAGCAACGACGGACGACCGTGTTTGATCTGTTCAACCAAAGCCCAGCTGACAGCGGCAGCGGCCGTGGCAACGAAGGTGTTGATGAAGGCAACCGCAGTAATGCCGTTTGCTTCCAGATTTGAACCGGCGTTGAACCCGAACCAGCCCACCCAAAGCAGGGATGCGCCGATCATCGTCATCACCAGATTGTGCGGCGGGGTTGCTTCTTTGCCGTGGCCAATACGTTTGCCGATCATGATGCAGCCGACAAGACCAGCGATACCTGCATTGATGTGGACAACAGTACCACCGGCGAAATCAAGCGCGCCCCATCCCCACATGAGACCCATGTCTGTGGGTGCAGCAGCCAAGAAATCTGGGCCTGCCCAATACCAAACCATATGTGCAATCGGGAAATAGACAATCGTCAACCACGCCACACAAAAAACCATCAGCGACGAAAATTTGACGCGTTCAGCAAAAGCCCCGACGATCAAAGCGGGCGTGATGCACGCAAAGGTCATCTGGAAAATCACGAACACATATTCAGGCAGATAGACGCCGTTGGAGAAAGTTGCCGCCAAAGTAGAGGCATCGACCCCCTGTAAGAACAGTTTTGACGTGCCACCAATGAAAGGATTGCCGCTGGTAAAGGCGAGGCTATAGCCCCAACCAACCCATACGAGGGCTGCGATGCTGACAATCATGAAGACCTGCATCAGCACGCTGAGCATATTTTTGGACCGCACAAGCCCGCCGTAAAACAGCGCGAGTGCGGGGATAGACATCATCAAGACCAGCACAGACGACGTGAGCATCCAGGCGGTATCGCCTTTGTTGACCATGTCAGCGGTTGGCGTGAAGGCTGCGGCGGCGGCTGGTGCGGCCTCCGCAACGGCGGCGGTTGCTTCTGCTGCGGCGTCTTGAGCCCAAGCAGGGAAAGCGGCAAAAGCAGCTGCAATGCCGCCTAATCCCGTTCCTAATTTGTGTGAAAGTTTCATTATTCCCCCTCGTCTTTACAAAGCGACACTGCCGGTCTCACCCGTGCGGATACGAACCGCAGCGACAAGATCGAGCATGAAGATTTTACCGTCGCCAATGGCGCCGGTGTTTGCGGCTTGTTGAATGACCTCAATGGCGCGGTCAGCGACGCCGTCGTCGCATGCGACTTCAACTTTCACCTTTGGCACCATATTGGTTGAATATTCGGCACCGCGATAGATTTCGGTCTGGCCCTTTTGACGGCCAAATCCTTTAACTTCGGTCACGGTCATGCCTGACACGCCAAGTTCGGTCAGTGCTTCGCGCACATCATCGAGCTTGAACGGTTTTATAATGGCGATGATGAGTTTCATTCTGCCCCCTTCTGGTTAGATCAGAAGACGCTTTGCAAACCATGTGCCAGTTTGTTGCAACGCAACACTTTGGGCAGATTCAGCAGATTTTGGTCCGCAATGATGGTCAGACAAGCGCATCATTATTGGGCAGCACGCATATTATGCACAAAAAATAGGCAATGCTTGACTTTTATTGTGCGATGCAGCATGGCTCAATTACCGTAACAATCGGCATAACCAATCAACATGAGAAACCCCATGCGCGCCCTCGCCTTTTTAAGTCTGTTTAACGCCCTTTTCCCGCCACGCGCACCGCGCCGCTAGCGTCCGTTATAGCGCGCTTAAGCCGTGCGCAGATACCAATCATAATCCAACGTTGGCACTGTTTCGAAAAAGCGTTCCTGCTCGGTCCGCTTCACGATGCTAAACATTTCGACAAACCGCGCACCGAGATGATCTTTCAGCACCTCTGATTTCGCAAATTGATCGACGGCGGCAAACCAATTGGTTGGCATCTGAGCAATATGCGGCATTGCATCTGGTGATGCGTCATAGCCATTGCCGACAACCGGCGCACCGGGATCAAGCTTCCCCTCGATACCGTGGCACATGCCGGCAAGCATCGCCGCCATTGCCAGATAGGGATTGGCATCTGCACCGCCGATCCGGTGTTCAACGTGGCGCGTGTTGGATGGGCCAGCTGTCACACGGAAGCTGACTGTGCGGTTGTTGACGCCCCAAGTCGGTGCGACAGGAGCATAGCTGTTGGCTTTGAACCGCCGGTAACTGTTGGCGTTGGGCGCGAAGATCAGGAAACTATCCGCCATCAACGCCTGCATCCCAGCGATGGTTTGACGCAGCAATGGCGTTCCGGCGGGGTCTTCACTGGCAAAGGCGTTCTTACCATCCTTATCCAGCAATGACGCATGAAGATGCATGCCGTTACCCGCACTTTCAGCGAAGGGTTTGGCCATGAAGGTCGCTTCCATACCGTGTTTGTTGGCAATCGCCTTGACCATGCGCTTGTGCATGATGGCATCATCGCACGCACGCAGCGCATCGGCCTTGTGCGCCAATGTCATTTCAAACTGCCCCGGCGCATATTCCGAAATCGCAGCCTCAAGTGGAAGGCCTTGGGCATCTGCACAGGCATAAAGATCATCAAAAAATGGACGAAAATCCTCCATTTCCTGAAGACCGTACACCTGAATATCGTGTGGTGTCGCCCCAGTCACTTTGGATCGTGCCGGTTTTGGCCGCCCGTCTTTGCCGCGTTTGGCATCAACCAGATAGAATTCGAGTTCCACTGCAACATCAGGCGTATAACCAAGCCCCTGCATCCGGTCGATCACACGGCCAAGCACATGGCGCGGATCAAGATCATTGGGCGTGCCGTCCAGTTCGTAAAAGCCAGTCAGAAATTGTCCAGCGTTCGGCCCCGCCCACGGCGTTGCTACCAAAGTGCCAGGAATGGGCCAAATTTGACGGTCAGCGTCACCGTCTTCCCATACCAGACCAGTTTCTTCGGTATCACGCCCTGTAATATCCACAATCACAGCAGAGCCAGGCAAGAACCGCCCCGCCTTATACACGCCCAACACTTCATGCTGACGCAGCCGCTTCCCGCGCGGCACGCCGCACATGTTGGTGAAGATGATGTCAACCGCATCAATATTGGGATGCGCTGCAAAAAATGCTTCTGCTTCACCAAGCAGAGCGATCTGGTGTGAGGATGTTTTTGTCATAAATTACCCAAAGTCGATTGTGTGTTTCCCGTCAAGCCACAGCCGCGCGACGCATGCGACCGAGCAGCAGAGGAATGAAGCCAATCAACAGTCCACCAATCCCGATCACCAATGTCACAGTTTCAAACGTCGGAATGCTATACACCCCAATAAACACCATGAATGCGGCGCCGATAAAGGGCCAAACAACATGGGTCAGCGACGCACGCCGATCTGTTTTGAGCATTGCGCGGTAATACCAAGCGCAGGCAAATCCGGCCAAACTCATATAAAAACAAATCTGCAAACCAATTGCCAAAATTGAACTTTGCAGGATAGAGCCAACCGTCGGCATGTAAGAAGACGTAAAGAGCAGAAGCACGCCCAAGCCCCATATCACGAGTGTGGCAACCCACGGCGTCTGCCATTCAGGATGAATAATGGCATAGCGAGGATGCAACATATCCGCGCGCGACATGGAAAACATCGAACGACTGAATTGCAAAATTTGCGTTTCAATGGTGCCCACTGTGCTGAGGACGGTGGAAAGCACCGCAAGGTAACTCCACGGTTTTGGAAACAATTTATCGGCAATCGCATAAAGCACGTTTGTGTTTGCGGTCGCAATTTCTTCATCAGTCAACACGATCAACACAACGATCATCATAATGACGAAAAACAAGATCAAATTGACCATCGCCCAAAACGCACCGCGCCCGGCAGGGGATGGATTGCCTTCCTCTGTTTCTTCGCCCAAATTCATCGTCACGTCCCAGCCCCAGTAAAAAAATACGGCTGTTAGTGCGCCTGTTGCAAAGAGTTCGGGCGTGAAAGAGAAAGGTGAAATCCAATCCCACGACGGCGCATGCGCCGGATTTGCCCCGTAATGGATGAACGCACCGACAATGAGGGCAAATATAATCACGGTTTCAATGATCGTCAGCAAGACCTGCGCATAGCTGGCGTGTTTAATACCCTTGGTCACAACCACTGTCACAGCCGTCAGCCATAATGCAGCGGTAAATGTAACCCATCCGGTATTTTCAACATAGCTTGGCGCGACAAGCAGCAATGTTGATGTGGCCGCTGGGATCGTCGCCGAAACCATGAAAACCACCGAAGCCACGAGCAGTCCCCAGCCAGCGAAAAATCCCCAGCTTGGGCCAAAGACATGCCCCACCCAAGCAAAGGCCGCACCGGCATTGGGTGACATCTTATTGAGATTGGAAAAAGCAAGCATCAGCCCGAACATGATGAGACCGCAGTAAAGAATACTGCCGACAGACAAGGTGCCAACTGCTGCGATAAAAGTTGCGGTGGTGACGGCAACACTGAATGCCGGTGCCGTCCCCGCAATGCCCATAACTGCGGACTCAACGACGCCCAAAGCGCCTTTGGCCAATCCTGCTTCACCCGCCATCTTACAATCCCCCCTTGGCATATTTCCACAAAGGTGGATCAAATTCTAAGGGATGGGAAGCTGTTTTTTTAGGTGCGCAAACGCCGCATTTAAGACGTTGTAACAAAAGATAAATAAAAGAATCTATGACATCAAGGCGCTGACACACGCTTCGAAATGAGCCGTCAATCTCGTTATTTGATTGGCTGTCGTGGCGGGACTCACCAGCATCATATTGTGAAACGGCGCGAGCAGGCTTCCGCGGTTGATGAGGAATAAATGGATCAGGCTTTCCAGTTCATGATCCATTGCGGCCCTTGCTTCTGTGCCATTACGAGGGCGGTGTTGCGCGCAGATTAATTCAACGCGCGCGCCCACGTTCGCAATGTGCCAAGGCAGTGCATGGCGCGCGATAACAGCGCCTAGGCCCGCGACCAATTCATCTGCGCGTACCGTCATATGCGCATAGGCACCGTGCGTCATTACGTCACCCAACATGGCATGCATTGCGGTTATCGCCAGCGCATTGGCGCTCAGGGTTGTCCCAATCCCGGAATGGCCCGGTGTCATTATGGACCGAAGGTCAATCATCCGCTCCGCCACAGTGGCGCTAAAGCCATATGCTGCGCACGGCACCCCGCCGCCAATTGATTTACCAATTACAAACATGTCGCCTTTGGGGCCGTAAGTGCCGCTATGGCCACCATAGCCAGATGAAATTGTATGCGTTTCATCCCAAACGAGCAGAGTGCCTGTTCGCGCCGTAACATTGCGCACGGCTTCTAAAAAACCGGGATCTGGTAAAACCATACCCACATTGGTCATCACGGGTTCGGCAAGAACACAGGCGACCTCTCCGTCCACAAGTGCCGCCTCAAGCGCCGCGATATCATTGAATTCAATCGCAACTGTATGGTCTGTGACATCGTGCACTTGCCCGACAAGGCTGCGGCGGGTTTCAGCGATGCCGCTGCGCAAATCGACAAACACATCATCAACCGCACCGTGATAACAGCCATTAAAAATCAGGATTTTCTTGCGCCCGGTTATGCCCCGACACCAGCGGATCACAGCGCGGTTTGCTTCTGATGCGGTTGTTGTCACTTGCCAAAAAGGCAAGCCAAACCGTTCCGCCAGCAGCGCGCCCACCTGTTCAACATCGGCGGTGGGCAGCATATAACTTAATCCCCTACCCGCCTGTTCCGCTATCGCCCGCGACACCGGATCGGGTGAATGGCCAAACATCGCAGCAGTATCGCCAAGGCAGAAATCGTCGAGCTGTTGGCCATCCACGCTGGTCAACACAGCGCCCTTCGCGTGGGCGGCAACAAGGGGAAAAGGGCTTGGCCAATCGCGCATCCAGTGGAAAGGGACGCCCTGATGCCAATGCGCCGCGCGGGCATCCGCATGCGCCATTGATTTCGGATTGGCGACGATGAAGCGTGCCTCCTCCTGCGCACGTAGTGCTGCAATCCGCGCGCGATCAATCATAATTTATCCCTGAGTGCAAACCACATCAACCCCAGCGTCGCGAGCGGCTGTGCCAGCCATTTGCCACCCGGAAACGGACGGTGGGGAAGCCCCGCCATAACGTCATAGCGCTCAACCGTACCGCGCAGTGCCTCTGCAATCAGTTCACCGGCAAGCGTCGTCATCAAAGCACCGTGTCCCGAAAATCCATGAGCGAAATAAGTGTTTTCGGTACGCCCAAAATGCGGCAGCCGGTTCATCGTGACCGCAACCGCACCGCCCCACACATAATCAATCTTTACGCCTGATAGCGCAGGAAACACATCGACCATGTGCTGACGCACGAAGGCCGCAATATCACGCGGTGGCCGCGTGGTATATTTCTCACCCCCACCAAAAATCATCCGCTTGTCAGCAGAAAGGCGAAAATAATTGAGCACAAAGCGGCTGTCCGCAACAGCGGCGTCGCTTGGTAAGAGCGCGTCAGCGTTGGTGAGCGGCGCTGTCGCGATATTATAATTCATAATCGGTATGGTGAAGCGGCCAACGCTTGGAAGCACATCCCCCATCCAGCTGTCACACCCGATAATCGCATGGCGCGCATTTACGGTTCCGTGCGGAGTGCCAACCGTGACCCCAGTTCCATTTTCAACCCGCTGCACGCGGCTGTTTTCGAAAATCTGAACCCCTGCTTTTTCAGCTGCATCCGCAAGTCCGCGGGCATAGTTGAGAGGATGGAAATGCCCCCCTGCCGGATCATAAACACCACCGTGATAATGCGGCGCATCAATATGATCCGCCATGTCTTTTGCCGCTATAATTTGAGGTGAAGCATAACCAAATTTATCATTTAGAAAATCAACATCACGGCACATCGCACTAAAATGGCTTTGTTTTTGTGCTGCCTCAAGATGACCTTGCTTAATGTCGCAAGTGATTTCGTGCTGCGCTATCCGCGCATGAACGCGGTCTCGCGCTGTCATCGCAACATCGTAAATGGCCTGCGCACGCGCTTCACCAAAGGCAGCAACCACCTCTTGCATGGTCCAGCGCAATCCCGGAATCAGCTGCCCCCCGTTGCGCCCAGACGCGCCGAAACCGACGTGTTCCGCCTCTAATACAATAACGGAAAACCCTGCCTCTGCGCATGCGAGCGCCGCCGCCAAGCCGGTAAACCCACCACCCACGACGCAAATATCAGCCTGCTTTTCGCCGACCAGTGCAGGGCGATCTACAAGCCCATTGGCCGTCGCAGCATAATAGCTGTTGTTAAGCGGATCGTTCATTCCTCATACCCGCAGCAACAGATGCTCACGCTCCCACGAACTGATGACCGATTGGTAATTGAACAATTCGCAGTCTTTGATCGCGTAAAATACTTCAAAGAAATCTTCACCCAACAGAGCTTTAACCGGGCGACAATGGCTGAACCGGTCAAGCGCGGCTTCCAAAGTACGCGGCAAGGTGCGGGCACGGTTGTAGGCGTTGCCCGTGATCATCTTGGGCGGCACCATGCGTTCCACCATTCCGACATAGCCGCACACAAGCGAGGCTGCGATGGCCAAATAAGGATTGGAATCCGCGCCCGGCAGACGGTTTTCGATCCGGCGGTTTTTCGCATCTGACAATGGGATACGCAGGCCGCAGGACCGGTTATCGCTGCCCCATTGCACGTTGATTGGCGCATCAGAATCAGGACGCATCCGCCTGAAACTGTTGACATTAGGCGCGAACAAGGGAGAAATTTGCGGCAACATGCGGACCAATCCTGCAATATAGCTGCGGAACAGCGCGCTGTCCTTGCCATTGCCAATGCTGAAAATATTTTTGCCAGACACAATATCAAGCACTGATTGGTGAATATGCATCGAACTGCCGGGCTGATCGCTCATCGGCTTGGCAAGGAAGGTCGCATAAACTGCGTGGTCCAAAGCAACCTGACGCACGATCCGCTTGAACAACAAGACTTCGTCGGCAAGGCGCAGCGGATCACCGTGCAGGAAATTCACCTCCAATTGCGCCGCGCCAGATTCGTGGATCATCGTATCAATATTGATCCCTGCAATTTCACAGTAATCGTAAATGTTTTCGATAATGTCTTCAAATTCACCCAGCGCTTCAAGCCCGTAGGGTTGGCTTGCCGTTTCGGGTCGCCCCGAACGCCCGGTGGGCGGCACGAGCGGAAAATCAGGATCAAGGTTCTGGGTCACCAGATAAAATTCAAGCTCTGGCGCGATCACGGGTTTCCAGCCCTTATCCTCATAAAGTTTAAGCACTTTTTTGAGGATCATGCGCGGCGCGATTTGAACAGGAGCCCCCTTCCCATCGTAAGCATCGCAGATCACATAAGCGGTAGGAGACTTGAAACCCGGCGCTACGCAGATCGTATCAGGATCCGGCACCATCATCTGATCAGGGTCATATTCTGGAATAATATGGCCAATATCCTCAGGATATTCACCGTTGATCGTCACCGTAAAAATACTTCCTGGGATGCGAAGGGTGTTTTCCTTGACGCCTGCAAGAAATTTGGCCGCTGGCAAAACTTTGCCGCGCTGCACCCCGTTCATATCGGGGACGATGCATTCAACCTCCCCTACGCCGTGTTCAGCAATCCATGACGCGAGTTTGGTAGACATTCTATTTTATGCGCTAGGCGCACCCTCCTTGAAAAAAAATATCAAAATGTCTTCTCGATTAAAAAGACAATAAGCTTTGTTACCACGGCCCATAACATTAGCAATGCGGCCAAAATATAAATGTGCGGCGTTAATGCCACACCACGTGCGCCCATATTGTAGGGGTGAAATCTGGATGCTAATGCTGTTAAAGGCTAAAATGACAGAAAAGGATATACGGCCCAATGCTTGAAAATGATCCCCTTGCCGCTTTCTGGATGCCTTTCACGGCGAACCGTGCGTTCAAAAAAGCACCGCGCCTTTTGAAGAGCGCGCACGGCATGCATTATGTCAGCAGCGACGACCGTTCGATCCTTGATGGCACTGCAGGATTATGGTGTGTGAATGCGGGTCATTGCCGTGCCCCCATTGTTGAGGCGATCCAGAAAACGGCGGCAGAGATGGATTTTGGCCCTACATTCCAGCTGGGCCATCCGCTGGCATTTGAACTGGCATCGCGCGTTTCCGCGCTGATGCCTAAGGGTGTCGACCGGATATTTTTTACCAATTCAGGGTCGGAATCGGTGGATAGCGCGCTTAAAATCGCTCTGGCCTATCACCGTGCCAATGGAGAGGCAGGACGAACCCGCTTAATTGGGCGCGAACGTGGTTATCATGGCACTGGATTTGGCGGCATTTCCGTTGGTGGTCTGGTCAACAACCGTCGCGCCTTTGGCACGCTTCTGACCGGCGTCGATCATTTACCCCACACACACAGCATGGACCATAATGCCTTTACCAAAGGCCGCCCTGCTTGGGGCGGGCATCTCGCAGATGAATTGGAACGGATTGTGGGCCTGCACGGCGCAGAAACCATTGCTGCGGTCATTGTTGAACCCCTTGCCGGATCAACCGGTGTGTTGGTTCCGCCGACTGGATATTTAGAACGATTGCGGGAAATCTGTACCAAATACGGTATCGTCCTGATTTTCGATGAAGTCATCACCGGCTTTGGCCGCATTGGCGGCGCGACGGCATCGCAGACATTGGGAGTCACACCCGACATCATCACACTGGCAAAGGGGCTGACCAACGCCGCTGTTCCGATGGGTGCCGTCGCAGTGTCGCGTCACATTCACGATACAGTTGTTGAGGGCGGGCCAGATGGCATTGAGCTGTTCCACGGCTATACTTATTCCGGCCATCCGCTCGCCGCAGCTGCGGGCATTGCAACACTCGATGTCTATGCAAGCGAAGGCCTGTTCGACCGCGCCCATGAATTGGGCGCTTATTGGGAGGATGCGGCGCACAGCCTGAAAGGGAAACGCCATATCATTGATGTGCGTAATATGGGGTTGGTCGCCGGCATCGAACTTGAACCGCGTGCCGGGGCCCCCACCAAGCGCGCAACCGAGCTTTTCCATGCCTGTTTCGACAATGGCCTCTTGGTGCGCGCGACGGGCGACATCATTGCTCTGTCTCCGCCGCTGATCCTCGAAAAAACGCATATTGATGAAATGTTCGGAAAGATTGCGGACTTGCTTGAAACGATTGATTAAAATGCGGCAATCTTGGTCTGCACCCTGACGGGCAGACCATCGATACTTTTGGTCCGAGTGCGCGTTTTTTCAAGACGCGCCACCGGATCATCAGCGACGTGATATTTGGAAAGCGTCTGCCGTTCACGGTCAAACGCCATGAAAGGCACACCCCAGCCGCAACTGGTTTGAATGCTGTCCAGATCAATGACAAAAATTTGCCGCGCGCCCGGCAGAGCGTTAAACTTTGCCGCAAGTGGTGACCATTCCGGATCCTGTGGCAATACTGCTTTGCCGCGACCATAAAGCCTCAGGATCAAGGCTGGCCGGTCAAAGGCGCAGAACATGACCGTAATCCGCCCGTCCGCAGCCAAGTGGGCGTGGGTTTCATTGCCAGAGCCACCAACATCAAGGTAGCCGACTTGGTCAGCGGCCAAAACACGAAAACTATCCATCCCCTTGGGAGACAAATTGATGCGTGCTTCCTCAGCCGCCGTCGCAACAAAAAACACGGGTTGTTTGGCAATGAAAGTCTGATGATCATCCGTTAGTGTGGTGAAAAATTCTGACATCCGCCTATCCTCCTATGCTGATTGTCGCTGATAAATCCTCAGCAGTCTGACTGTTACCGCCGACATAAACACGATAATCCCCAGATTCGCACTGCCAAGCATGCGCTGCTTCATCCCAATAGCGCAGATCATCAAAAGGTACTTCAAAAGCGATAATAACCGCCTCACCCGCTGCCAAGTGTGAAGATGCAAACCCTTTCAATAGTTTATGCGGGCGTTCAACTTGTCCTGGAAACCCGACATAAAGCTGGGTGATTTCACGGCCAGCCACAGCGCCAATATTGGCAACCTGGACCTGCGCTATCAATGCGCCCTCGCCCTGCGTAATATGCAGGTCATCATAGGCAAACTGTGTGTAACTCAAACCGTGCCCAAACGGAAAGAGCGGCGCTGTACCCTGCGTTTCTGCCAGTGTATAACCATGGAGCGGACCATAGATGATGCTGTCTGCATCCATGTCAAAAAATGGATAATCGCGCGCTTCACGCATCACCGTAAAGGGCAATTTTCCAGACGGATTTACGGCGCCAAGAATAAGATCGGCAAGCGCATTTCCGCCCTCCATCCCCGCATAGAAAGTCTGCATGACCGCTGGCACACAGTCGATCCAATCCGTGATCAGCACCGCTGACCCTGCCACAATAACCACCAATGTGTGCTCATTGGCAGCGGATATTGCATGGATCAGGGCGATCTGATCCGCAGGAAGTTCAAGGCTATCGCGGTCGCCGCCCAGCGCCTTTGCCTTACCCTGCGCATCGCGCCCCTCAGGTCCAACATTCATGTCCTGGGGAATATATTCACCTTCATGTTCGGCCGTATAACCAACCACAACAATGGCAGTGCTGGCCAGACGTGCCGCTTGTGCAGCAGCCGTCGGATCGGTTTCATCGCCGCCGAAATGGACGTGATCGCCAAACCTTTGCTTTAGCCCCGCAAACGGCGTGATGACATAAGGCGCATTGACCTTACTCGATCCATTGTCTCCCGTATTGATTTTGTCAGCAAATCTGCCGAACACAGCAATGCTGCCATCATCAGTTGAAAGCGGCAAAAGCGCCTCATTTTTGAGGAGGACTGTTCCTTTATGCGCGGCTTCACATGCCAAGGCGCGGTGTTCCGCACATGCAACCAGTGATATGGGATAGTCTGGCAAGGGATCTTCTGCCGCCGAAAATCGGTACAATGTTGACATAATCCGTGTGCACGCGCGGTCGATGACGGCGATGTCAATCCGCCCGGACTCAACCTCTGCGATCAATTTTTCGCCGTAATGAATGGGTTCTGGATTTTCAATGTCGAGGCCAGCCGCCGCGCCGTCCGGGCCGTACACGCCCATCATCCAATCCGAATGAACAAAACCCTCAAACCCCCAATCGCCGCGTAAAATATCTGTCAGAAGCGCGCGGCTATGCCCGCAATAAGGCCCGTTCACCTTGTTATATGCACTCATCACACTCGCGCAGCCTGCATCCAATATGTGCTTAAAATGGGGAAGGTAGACCTCTCGAAGCGTGCGTGCCTCCATCTGCACATCGACTTTGAAGCGTGCATTTTCGATTGAGTTGGCGGCGAAATGCTTGACCGTTGCGATCACGTTATGATGTTGAATGCCCGTCGCAAGCGCGGCCCCCATCATACCCAGATGGCACGGATCTTCACCGTAGGTTTCCTGCGCACGTCCCCAGCCGGGGTGTCGTAAAAGATTGACGCACACTGCGCCTGATAAATTGCACCCTTGCGCGCGCGCCTCAACGCCCATTGCGCGACCAATGCGGTGTTCCAAATCAACGTCCCAGCTTGCACCGCGCGCCATTGTGCAGGGGAAACATGTTGAATTCCCGCGTGCAACACCGCGCGGGCCATCGGTAAACCAGAGAGCTGGTACATTTAGCCGTTCACACCCACCGCCCGCGCGGTAGGGTCGCGCCGCCCAAACGCGGCCATCCTCAACATAGGCTTTATAAAATCCGCGGCCGGACATCATCTCCACCTTCTCGGCCAAACTTGCCTCGGCCAGGAAAGCGCCAATCACGGCGTGGATGTCAGCAGCGGTCATGCCCTTTATAGGTGCAAAGTCAGGACTTTCAGTGGTCATATGCTGGTCATGCCTCAATGCGATTGTATGAGATAGCCCCTTGCGCAATGATCAATAAAGCGCAAGAAGTCAGTTTACGCAAACGTAAAGGTAAAGGACCTCTCATGGCTGAAGCATATATCATTGACGCTGTGCGCACTCCGCGCGGTATTGGTAAGCCCGGTAAAGGCGCATTGGCGCACCTCCATCCACAACATCTTGCGGCAACAGTTCTAAAAGCGCTCAAGGACCGCAACGGTTTTGATACTGCGCAGGTTGATGACGTGATTTGGTCAACCAGCACCCAAAAAGGGAAACAAGGCGGCGATTTGGGCCGCATGGCAGCGCTCGACGCGGGTTATGATATTAAAGCCAGCGGCATGACTTTGGATCGCTTTTGCGGCGGTGGCATCACATCGGTCAACCTCGCAACTGCATCGATCATGTCCGGGATGGAAGATTTGATGATCGCGGGCGGAACTGAAATGATGTCCTACACATCCGCGATGATGGCCGAAGAATCAGCCGCCGGGATCAAACCGATGGGCATGGGATCAGGCAATATGCGCCTGATGATGAAACACCCCCAATCCCATCAGGGTGTGTGCGGCGATGCGATCGCGGCCAGAGAAGGCATCACACGCGCCGACGTTGATGCACTGGGATATGACAGCCAACAAAAAGCGAAGGTGGCGATTGCCGAAAACCGTTTCGCCAAAAGCCTGATCACCGTTTACAATGATGACGGATCAGTTGCGCTTGACCATGAAGAATTCCCCCGTCCCGAAACCACGATGGAGGGCCTTGGTGCGTTAAAGGCATCGTTTGACGGGATCGCAGATTATGATCTGGGCGGGATGACATTCCGCAAATTGATCCAGATGAAATATCCTGATTTGAATTGGACAGGTGTTCATCATGCGGGCAACAGTTCAGGCGTTGTTGACGGCGCAGCAGCTTTGCTCATGTCATCAAAAGCCTATGCAGAAAAGAACGGCCTGAAACCGCGTGCGCGCATTATCGCTTATGCCAATCAGGGCGATTGCCCCACGCTGATGCTCAACGCCCCAGTCCCTGCCGCGCAGAAGGTGCTCGCCAAGGCAGGTCTGACGCCTGACGATATTGATCTGTGGGAAATCAACGAAGCCTTTGCTGTGGTCGCTGAAAAATTCATCCGCGACCTCAAGCTCAACCGTGATAAGGTCAACGTCAATGGCGGCGCTTGTGCACTTGGCCATCCGATTGGCGCGACGGGTTCAATCTTGATCGGAACGGTCTTGGATGAACTTGAACGTCGCGACCTGAAGCGCGGATTGGTCACCATGTGTGCTGCTGGCGGCATGGCACCGGCCATCATTATCGAACGCGTTTAGGAGGTTATCGCACATGTCTGAAGTCTTGACCGAAGTTCGTGACGGTGTTCTGATCGTCACCCTCAACCGCCCCGAAGCCAAAAATGCGGCCAACCGCGCTTTGGCTGAAGGTGTAGCGGCGGCGATGGACCAGCTCGACAATGACCCCGCTTTACGTGTGGGCATTATCACCGGCGCGGGCGGGACATTTTGTTCAGGCATGGATTTGAAAGCATTTCTGACCGGCGAATTGCCGGTGGTGAAAGGCAGGGGCTTTGCCGGCATAACTGAAGCACCGCCAAAGAAACCTCTGATTGCGGCAGTCAATGGCTATGCTTTGGCGGGTGGGTTTGAACTTGCCCTCGCGTGCGACCTCATTGTCGCCAATAAGGATGCCAAATTTGGTATCCCAGAGGTCAAGCGCGGGCTTGCCGCGGCCGCTGGAGGACTGGTGCGCCTCCCGCGACAAATCAATTACCGACTGGCAATGGAACTTGCTTTGACGGGTGATTTCATTTCGGCGCAGCGTGCTTATGACGTCGGCCTGATCAATCAGGTCGTGGACGGCGACGCACTGGATGATGCGCTGGTGCTGGCGGCAAAAATCTCTGCCAATGGTCCGCTTGCTGTTGCGGTCTCCAAACAGGTCGTCAAACAACAAGAAGATTGGTCATCGGGCGAACTTTACACCAAGCAGAATGAAATTGCGGGTGTCGTCTTCACCTCAAATGATGCGCGTGAAGGTGCGGCCGCTTTCGCTCAAAACGCGCTCCCAATTGGACCGGAACTTAAGGCAGAGGGGGAAGCTCTGCTTCAGGTAACGTCACGCCCATGATCCGCGCCAATGTTGGGGCAATCGCGCGCATGTCGATTTCACCAAGGTTGCGGGCTTTTGCAACGCCGTGCCCCATCATCATAAAGCTGGATCGCATCGCTGGGGTCGCGGGAAAATATCCGTGGGTGCCTTTTGATGCGGCGGCACTGACGACTTGTGCTTTATCACCCTTGAACTCGCCAGCAAGTGCGCCTGCAGCAAGGTTGATATAGAATGACGCTTCGGGATTGGCGTGCATTGCTGCAATATCGTTTCGTGTGGCAATGGCGCTCATAAGGTTTTTCGGATCGGCCTTCAACTGATCCAGAAATATCCTAACGCGCGCCACCAAAGCTGTATCCTCAGGTGTGCGAAGCATCACAGCAATGGAACCGCCCGATGGCCACGGCATTGCATCCCATGACTTTACTTTTCCTGCTGTATCCACCCTGATCAGACCAGCCCCAATGAAGGCACTAAAAAGGTTGATTTCAGTGTTGGTCGCCGCAAAGCCGTGGTCACTCACAACGGCGATCACGGAATCCGGATGGGCCACCATCTGTGCTGACATAAGTCTGCCAACAACAGCATCAATCCGTTCAAGAACCGCATAAGCGGGTTTGGTATTTGGACCCTTTTCATGCTGTTCATGATCCAAAGCCGTCAGATAAACCGTCGAAAAGTCGGGCTTTTCGCGTGCGATAAGACGTGATGCAAAAGCACCGCGATTTTCATCGCCCGCAATGCTTTCATCAATGCCGGGGGCATAGGGACCAAGGTCTGCCTCTAACCCTTCGACCAGCCCCGGCGTTGACAATGCCTTGACCAGTTTTGCATCATCAGCATGACCCGTCCGCCAGATTTGTGGCAAGTTCCAGCGGATTGACGCAGCATCAACACTGACCGGCCAATGGACATTGGCGGTCGACAGCCCAGCCTTTGCTGCAACATCCCACAGCGTTGGCACTTTGATATCACGCGCATACCAATACCAGCCACCCTGATTGATTTGCATCGGGTCAAAGGTCTTATTGTTGATAATTCCGTGCTTTGCTGGACTGGTGCCTGTTAAGAGCGTCGCGTGGCTTGGATAGGTAACGGTAGGTAAAACACCCACAACACCGCTGGCATAGCTGCCCTCTTTCACAAAGCGTTTTAGATTTGGAATGTTGATCCCGCGCTTATCGGCCTCAATCACATCACCAGGTTGTAACCCGTCAATTGAAATCAATAAAACGGGTTCAGCCAGAACCGCACTCGGCAGTGTGCCAACGCATAACACACTGCCAAGCAAGATTGATCCTATCCTCAAAATCCTACCTTCACTGTTGCAAAAATCTGGCGCGGTGACCCTGCCAATAGTGTTTGGTTATCGCCACTATTCCCAAAACCATTTGATCCAACTGTCGCAACATATTTCTTATCCAACAGGTTGGTGGCATTCAGCTGCAACTCAATAGGAGCACGCAGACCGAGGTCAAAGCGGTATCCAAGTGTTGCATCCAAGAGAACGCGCGCGGGCACGGATTGATCATTCAAATAAGTGAAAAACCGCTTGCTCATATAATTTGCGCTGATCCGCCCAAAGACCGTCTCACTGTCATAAGCCACTTCGCCGCGCAGCAGATGTTTTGGCGTGTCGACAACGGTTTTGCCCTTTGTTGCAATAACAGTCGAAGGGTTTCCGATAACAGCTGGCGGTACAATGACATTATCGCTGTAGGAAGCGTCGGTATAGCTGTATGATGCAAACAGGCTGAAGCCATTGCCAATCTTCAGATCCCCTGCAGCTTCAAATCCAAGCGAACGTACCCCGCCGACATTTTGCAAGATCGCAGGATTGCCAACAATCCCTGGTCCTGTTGAAATCCCCAAAAGGCGGTTGCGGAAGTTCACATAATATACGCCGACAACCCCGTTAAAGCGGTTGTCATTATAACGTGCGCCAAGTTCATAGGTGTCGGACGCTTCCGGTTTCAGTCCACGAACCCTGAGCGCATCAAAGCCAGCTTGTGTTGTCGAAAAAGGGCCAGAAGTCGTGGACGATACGAAAGCACGGGTTACTTGGGTAAAGCCGCCAAAAATTTCGGTTTTATCGCTCACCTTATACGCGGCACCAACATGGGGCTGAAACCAATCCTTGGATTTGATCTTGCCTGTTGCACGGCCATCTTGGACAACTGGAATGGCTTCGTTGTCAACTTTATAGCCTTTCCATCCGAGGCTAATGGTCGCGTCACCCAGTGTGATTTTATCCTGAACATAATATTGCAGGGTGTTGGTGTTAAAATCCATATCCCACTGCGTAAAGAAGGGGTTGCGTTGGAATTTACTGTGATCTCGTCCTGCAACTGTCCGGCTGGTATAGGCATAAAAGCGACGGGCTTGTCGAAAATCATTCTTTTCATACCAGCCGCCAACCGTCAGATTATGATCGCCGAGTTCCGCATTTATGGAACTAAAAACCCCGCCGCGCTGAATATCATATTCGGTGGTGCGCACTGAGAGCGGAACGCCAGTAGGGCTTGGGACATAGGGGGTTCCCCATGTGCCTTGGCCGGTATTGTCGTGATAATAGGCTTTGACCTTAAACGTCACGCCATCGCTTAACGGCGTCGTGAGACCAAAGGAACCCAGCGTATCCTTTCGCAAGCCTGACGCATCATAATAAGCATCGTCAAGCGACGTTATGGGCGCAGGTCGTGCACCCGACGCCACAGCAACAGCCGTCGCATAATCCGGGAAAAAATTGTCCCAATCATAACCCAGTCGGCCAATCATTTCGAGGCTAAGGTCTTGATAATCCTGCTCTGCGCGGTCTGAATAGCTGAAATAGGCATCAAATACAGCATCGCCCACAGGAATAAGCGTCTTTGCATTGACCATCCAGTTGCGCTGATCTCCGCCACCTTTCCACTTTTCGGCATTGTGATAAACGCCAGAAACGAAGCCTCTCACGCCGTCTGCGCTGCCAAAATTAACGCGCGCAAAACCACGGATCGTATTTTCCGAACCATAGGTCAGATTGGCATCGACACCGAGTTCTCCCTTTGGGTCAAGTGACATGAATTCCAGCGTCCCACCCAGATTGTTGGTCGCCTGTGTGCCAATGGAACCCGCGCCCTGCGACACCCGCGTCACACCGATATTTTCAGATGTAATGGCGCGGCTGATGTGAAGCCCATTATTATTTCCGTACGTGCCGTCACCCAGCGGAATACCGTCCAGCGTAAAGCCAAGCTGATTCTGGTTAAACCCGCGGATCGAAACCCGCTGCGACCATTCATAAGTGCCAAATGGATCTGCTGATTGAAAATTGACGCTTGGCAGTTTTTCAATTGCCTTGAGAGGGCTTGTCCCTGGCGCGAGGATCGTCAGATCCTTTGTGTTCAATTCTTGGACTTGGCGCGTTTCACCGCGGCCAAAAACGACAATTTCGGCCGCTTCATTCGCGTCAGCCTCAACAGCATCGGCTGCTTGCGCAAAGGCTGGCATTGCTATGAAGGCAGTGCTGGCCAGCAGAAATACAGAAAGTGCGCGCATGATATTTTCCCTTTTCGATCAGTTTCGAAGTGGGACCTAGGCGGCGCATATGGCGATTTGATGTGGAAAATGTTGCAGTGCAATGAATCTTCAAAGACTCAAATGCGACAACCAATTGGTTATATCAAAAATGGCGCGCCACGTAATCCGGAGGGTGATGTCAGTCCGATGTAAACTCGCCTCTGATTGGCGGAGTTCTACTCTCCCCTGCGTCATCTCGCGCCATGAGATTCTGCCACTCAGCCAGGGCAGCTGAGCGTCTCCGCTTATACTCCTGACGAATGACGAGATGGCGCTCCCGATTGAAATGGTTGTAGACTTGGGCGTGAACCGAACTGAACTTTTGCAGCGTTTTCATCCTTCTAAATCTCCGCATGACACGCTCTTTGCGTCGGATAGGAAGGTGTGAATTTTCAACACGGTTGTTGAGCCATCTACCCATTTCCCGACGATCCAGATTGCCAAGCTCTCCATCGCTGCGGGGTAAGACTTGAGGCCATCGGTGACGATGGTCTCAGCTTGGCCGTGGCGCTTAAGTGTATGCTTCATGAAAGCTAAAGCCGCAGATTTGTCGCGTTTTTTGGTTACGAAGGACTCCAGGATCTCACCTTCGTGATCAGCCGCGTCGCAGCTCGCTTAACCTGCCGTTCTAGCCACCACTCTAACCCAAATTCAACAACTTCACCAGCCGTGGCCAACCCCATTGGATCGCTATACCGCAGCGGATTCCCCAGAGCATAACCATAGGGATTGATATCCCCCGCAAGCCCAATCGGATCGGCCTGTATGTACCGTCCCGTGGTCGGATCATAATCGCGGTACCGGTTGTAATAGAGGTCAGCCAGCGTGCGGCTTTGCCCCGGGAAGCCGGGGGCGGCGTAGTCTGCGGCGGGGGCTGGGTTGCCGCTGGCGTCGGAGATGATCAGCGGCACGCCGAGATGATTGCCGTGGATCCAGTTAAGCGTCGTCGCGCC
>JBEBKH010000039.1:0-19786 GCA_040079575.1 Chakrabartia sp.
ATTATGTGTACCGTTTTGGCGGCGGCGTTTCGGACGGCGGCGATCTCGACAAGACGATCCTTGGTGGCAAGGGTGCGAATTTGGACGGGATGGCCAGCATCGGCCTGCCGGTCCCGCCCGGTTTCACCATCTCCACGCCGATGTGCACCGCTTATTATGACAATGGCGAACAATTTCCTGATCTGTTGATGCCCCAAGTTGCAGGCGGGATCGCGCATATTGAGGGCGTGACGGGCAAGCGTTTTGGCAATGCCGCTGACCCTTTGCTCGTCTCCGTCCGTTCCGGCGCGCGAGTGTCTATGCCCGGCATGATGGATACCGTCCTCAACCTTGGCCTGAATGACGAAACGGTTGAGGGGCTGGCCGCGACATCGGGCGATGCGCGCTTTGCGTGGGACAGCTACCGCCGGTTCATCCAAATGTATGCGGACGTGGTGCTAGAGCTTGATCACGGCGCATTTGAAGAAGCGCTGGAAATCGCCAAAGAAGACAAGGGTTTCTACCTCGACACCGAACTGTCCGCTGATGATCTGCGCGCGCTGGTGCAGGAGTATAAGAAACTGGTCGCCACGCTTTGGGGCAAGCCATTTCCGCAGGATGTGCACGATCAATTGTGGGGCGCGGTCGGCGCGGTGTTTGGATCATGGCAATCCGAACGTGCGAAGGTGTACCGGCGGATCAATTCGATCCCCGGCGATTGGGGCACCGCGGTCAACGTGCAGGCGATGGTGTTTGGCAACATGGGGGAGACATCGGCCACGGGTGTCGCCTTCACGCGCGATCCGGCGACGGGCGCGAATGCCTATTACGGGGAATTCCTGATCAATGCGCAGGGCGAAGATGTCGTTGCGGGCATTCGCACCCCGCAATATCTGACGACCGCCGCGCGCATGGCTGCGAACGCCAAGCCGCTGAGCATGGAAGAGGCGATGCCAGCGGTTTACGCCGAACTGGCCGGCGTGTTTGCGATCCTTGAAACGCATTACCGCGATATGCAGGACATTGAATTCACCGTGGAACGCGGCAAGCTGTGGATGCTGCAAACCCGTTCGGGCAAGCGCACGGCGAAGGCGGCGCTTAAGATTTCGGTCGATATGGCCAATGAAGGCCTGATCACGCGGGAAGAAGCGGTGGCACGGGTTGATCCGTCTGCGCTTGATCAATTGCTCCACCCGACGCTGGATCCAAAGGCGCCGCGCGATGTCCTCACCAAGGGGCTGCCCGCCTCACCAGGCGCAGCCTGCGGGATTGCGGTGTTCGACAGTGACACGGCAGAAAAACGTGCTGAGATGGGCGATGCGGTCATTTTGGTGCGGATGGAAACATCGCCTGAGGACATTCACGGAATGCACGCAGCAAAGGGCATTCTCACCGCGCGCGGCGGGATGACCAGCCACGCGGCGGTTGTTGCGCGCGGGATGGGGCGGCCCTGCGTGTCCGGAGCGGGTAGCCTTGCGATTGATGCCAAGGCGCGGGTGTTCCGTGTCGGCGGGCGTGAAATCCGTGAAGGCGATGTCATTACCATCGACGGTACTTCGGGTGAAATCATGGCGGGGGAAGTGCCCACTGTGCAACCCGAACTGTCGGGTGATTTTGGTGCGCTTATGGTGTGGGCAGATGCCATGCGCCGGATGAAGGTGCGCGCCAACGCCGAAACCCCTGCCGATTGCCGCATTGCGCGCGAATTCGGGGCAGAGGGTGTAGGGCTTTGCCGCACCGAACATATGTTTTTTGAGGCGAGCCGGATCACATCCGTACGTCAGATGATTTTGGCCGAGGATGAGGCCGGACGGCGCGCGGCCTTGGCGAAATTGCTTCCCGAACAGCGCGCGGATTTCAAGGGCATTTTTGAGGAGATGGCAGGGCTTCCAGTCACAATCCGCTTGCTCGATCCGCCACTGCATGAATTTTTGCCCACTGAGGAAAGCGATTTCGCAGCGGTGGCAGAGGCAGCCGGCGTAGGCGTTGAAACGCTGAAGCGCCGCGCGGCAGAACTGCATGAATTTAACCCCATGCTGGGCCACCGTGGCTGTCGTCTCGGCGTGACCTATCCAGAGATATATGAAATTCAGGCGCGGGCCATTTTTGAAGCGGCCTGTGATCTGGAGATTTCCCCGATCCCCGAAGTCATGGTGCCTTTGGTCGCGACCAAGCGCGAATTGGAACTGATGAAGGACGTGATTGATCGCACTGCGGAAGCTGTATTCGCCGAACGCGGCAAGCGGATCGATTATCTGGTTGGTACAATGATCGAATTGCCCCGCGCGGCGTTAATGGCGGGGCAAATCGCCGAAGTCGGGGCATTCTTTAGTTTTGGCACGAATGACCTGACCCAAACCACACTCGGCGTTTCACGCGATGATGCCAGCCGGTTCCTGACCCATTATGTCGATAAAGGCATTTATGACCGCGACCCGTTCGTCAGCCTTGATGTTGAAGGCGTTGGCGAATTGGTCAAAATTGCCGCTGAACGAGGCAGGGCAACGCGCCCTGACATCAAGCTTGGTATTTGCGGCGAACATGGCGGCGATCCAGCATCGATTGCCTTCTGCGAAAGCGTCGGCCTCGATTATGTCAGCGCGTCACCCTACCGCGTGCCGATTGCTCGGCTCGCGGCTGCACAGGCGACACTCAACCTTATTTGTCGATAAGGGCGTCCTTGATCGAACAGGCTGCTGGCCCAAGGATCACGATGAACAGCACCGGAAGAATGAACAGGATCAGCGGAATTGTCATGATCGCTGGCAGGCGCGCGGCCTTTTCTTCGGCGCGCATCATACGTTCATTGCGGAATTCAGCGGAGAGAACGCGTAAGGCAGAGGCAAGCGGGGTCCCGTATTTTTCGGTCTGAATCATCGTCGTAACAACGCCGCGTACTGAATCGAGCGCAACACGGGCTGCCAGATTTTCAAAGGCATGTCGTCGTTCGGTCAAAAAGCCGAGTTCGATCGACGTCAACGTAAATTCATCCCCCAGTTCAGGGTAAGCACGGCCAAGTTCCTTTGCGACGCGACCAAAGGCGGTATCGACTGTCAAACCTGCTTCGGCGCAGATGACGAGCAAATCCAACGCATCTGGCAGGCCTTTGCGAATGGCATCAACACGTTTTTTGATTTTGTTTTCGATGAAAAGGTCTGGCGCTTTATAACCGCCGATCAATGCCCCCGCCATCGAAGCAAAACGCTTGAATGGCGACAAATCAGGCCAAAGATTGAGGAAATAGACGCATATGATCGCTGTGCCGCCAAGGACAATAGGCAGAACCATGCGTCCAAAAATAACGGCAACGGCCAAGTCTTTTGACCGAATGCCGGCCTGCATCAGTTTTGACTGCGCCTCTTTCAGTTGGCTTTCCTGAAGCACCTTTAAGGACGACAGGAACGAACGCAGTCTGTCGGTTGTTTCGTTTTTCTGGTTCAGTTTCGCGCGGCGTTTTGATGTCGATGCAACGATACCAGCCTTTAACTGTTCGCGGCGTTCATTGAGCGCTTTGACACGCTTGGCCATTGGATCGCGCACCGTTGTCGCGGCATAGATGGCGACAAGCACAGCAAAAGCAGCCAGCGCAGCCATGATTGTGGCGACCCAGAGGATATCGACTCCCATCAGGGTTGGTCCAGCTGGTTGTTGCATGATGATTTCTCTTCCTCTTACCAGCTAGATTTCAAAGTTGATCATTTGGGACATGATGAACACGCCAATGCTCATCCAGATCAGCCCGCCGCCGCCTGCGATCATCAGACGCTGATCGATAAAGAACCCGCCAAGGTACTTTGCGTTGACCATATAAATCAAAATGAAAACGATGAAGGGCAGCGATCCGACGATATAGGCTGACGCTTTCGATTCAGATGCCATTGCCTTAATCTTGAGTTTCATCTGGGCGCGCTTGCGCAAAACATCGGCCAAATTTGAGAGTGTTTCAGCCAAGTTACCGCCTGTTTCCCGCTGAATCGCAAGCGTGATGACGAAAAACTGAAATTCGGGTGTGTTCAGGCGCTCTGCGCACTCGACGAGCGCCTCATCCATTGTGCGGCCAATTTTAATTTTATCAATGACCAATCGAAATTCGACCCCTATTGGGCCAGGGAGTTCAGTAGCAACAACCCCTAACGTTTCAGAAATTGGCAGACCTGAGCGTAAACCGCGGACCATGAGTTCAATGGCATCAGGAAAACGCGCCGTAAATTGAGCAATGCGCTTTTTGATAAAAAAGCCAACGACTTTATGAGGCAGAACCACGCCGATGACACTGCCGAGCAAAAGTGCCAGCAGGATTGATGCGCCCTTAAGCCACAAAGCCACCGAAACCAATATGGCCAAACCCAGACTCACCAGCAAATATTTGCCAAGTGTCCAAGGTTTACCAGTCATTTGCAGACGTTTGGAGATCAGTTCCGGGTTCGGGATAAGGGGGTTTTTGAAGCCCTCAGATCCAAATGTTTTGCGGTTCGCGATAAGCCGCTTCATCTGCGATTCCGCTGTGACCGCACCGATCATGTGACGTTCTTTTAAGCCGCTTAAACGGCGTGCCTGTGCTTTTTCAAGGGATGGCCCTGAAAAGGCAAAAACCAGCATGAAAAGCGTCACAATCGCGCCGCCAGCCAAAAAGATCATCGGTGATATTTGCATCAGAGCAAGTTCCGGTTTTCGAGGGTGCTCAACTTAGGCCGCCACGATGTGCGACCTTCATTGAATTAGGCATCTACACTTTGGGCGGGAGCATCACTTTTCTTATCGCGCTTTGGCAGCATCGATTTGAAATCAACGATTTTACCCATCAGTGATTTGGATTTTGGTTTTATAATAGAGCTTACGCCATCGCTCTCGGCATCATCTGACGCTTTTGAGATAAGAATTTGCGCAATCTCTTGCATAGCATTTGAGATTTTAGCCCCTTTTCCGGCATCGGAAACGGGCTTACCCAATTTCGCAGCCTGGCTTGTCACTTTCAGATCGTAAGGAAGCACGACATCGACTTTGCGTTCAATTGAGGCTTCAAAATCCTTGCGCGTGATTTCAGGCGTTCCGGTCGATGCGACCCGGTTGAGGGCAACAACGACGCTCGATTGCGGCGCATTTGATTTCAACCATGATAGGATCCGGATGGTATCACGTGCTGAAGCAAGTGTCAGATCAGCAACGACAACGGTTGCTTGAACATCATTCATCAAATGAGGATGCTGGACCAACATGTTGCGTGGTAAATCGATGACCGTGCATTCAAAAGCAGAACGAAGCTCTTCTTGTAATTGATAAAATGCTGTCCCATCGGTCAGCATCGGCTGATTAATTGGTGCTTCGGCGGACAGAATGGCGAGCTTTTCATTCGCTTTCACCATCGCACGTTCGATAAACAAACCGTCAATGCGGCTTGGGTTTTCGATGGCGTCGGTCAAACCGCGGCCTGGTTCAAGATCAAGGGTCAAAGCCCCTGTTCCGAAATGGACATCAAGATCAAGCAACGCGGTTGAACGACGTTCTTTTTCGCTGAAAATCCAAGCCAGTGACGATGCGACCATTGACGCACCAATGCCGCCACGAACGCCGATCACTGCGGTCATGATATGGGGGCGTTCGGCCTGTGCCTCAACATGGCGCGGCGCATTCAGAAAATTCTGTGCGTTCGCAAATGTATCGCGCAACTGATCCGGGCTAAATGGTTTCAGTAGATAATCCTGAATGCCGCTGGCCAACAAATCGCGGTAAAGGCGAACATCATTGACCTGACCCGTTGCAATCACAACGGTTCCGGGTTCGCAGACTTCTGCCAAAGCGTTGATATCATTAAGCGGATCGCCAGATTCTGACAGATCGACAAATAAGATGATCGGGCTTGCCGATACGGACAGCGATTGCACAGCGTTGCGCAGGCCGCCCTTATGAACCTTTTCCGGTGCCCACCCCAATTCGGTGCAGATCGGACGGATCATATCAGCAGTTTGTTCATCACAGATATAGGCGGCAAATGGATCGCGATTTGATCCGTTGCTCCGCGAGGGTGACCAAGGCGCGTTCATTGTTGTCCAGTCCCTTCTGAATTTAGGCCGCCACTTCCGGTATTTGTTGAATCGCGGTATGTTTTGACGGCTTTTGATGAGGTTGCGACTGACGTGGTCGGATCACCGATTTGGCCTTCGATCAGGTCAGACGGGTTGGCGATCATCGCGGCAAGATTGCTGCTGGTGGCACATCCATAATTTGATGATGTGTGCGCGCCAAAATTAGGTTGCGCAGGTTGGCTCCAATCAGCACAGCCGGGAACAACGGCTTTTAGGCGGCTTACGACGACACGCAGCGAACCCGGTGCAACTTGTCCGGCGGTTAGCGGTGCTGATTTATCGAGCAGCAAACCATAGCGCGCAGCCAATGTCGCAACAACGTCTGTTGCGCCATTGCTGGCATAATTGTCGGCGTTATCCACCGAAATTTTATCACCATAGCCAATTTTGAGGGAGTTAAACCAACCGGCAAGGCGATTTGCTTCATTTGCGGTAATCGAACCACCATCGGTCGCAACATCATAAACATAATCTGTGCGTGATACGACGGGCTGATGCGCTGTTGCTAACCCGCGGTTTGAAGCAGCCTTGCTCTTTTTTGCGTAAGCTGGCCCGCCTGCCGATACGGCAAGTGCGATACCCAAAAGGATGGCTGTGCGTTTCATTGTCATTGTCGGGAACTCCCTAATCACTTTTATCAGTTGCCAAAGCCGGGTGTCGGCGCAGCGGCGGCAGTTTGTTTGTCTTTGCGCGAACGCTTTCCGCCGCCATCTGCGGGCAGTGCAGCACCAACCGAAGGTGCCGGAACCACAACAGGATCACCCATTCTTGGTTTGGCGCGTTCTTCGCCTGATTTTCCGTCAAACGTCTGCCCAAGCAGCAAACGTTGGGCATCAGTTGGCGCGCGGTAGCCATCGGTCGGCAGTGCAATTTGGTTCGCTGAAACCGGTCTTACCAGATACGGTGTAACGATAATGACCAGTTCGGTTTCGTTGCGACGGAAATTGTTCGATTTGAACAAAGCGCCCAGGATTGGCAGATCGCCAAGAAAGGGTGCTTTATCAGTCGAGTTATTCTGCGAACTTTGCAGCAATCCGCCGATCATGAAGCTTTGTCCCGAACCCATTTCAACAGTGGTTTCGGTGCGCCGTGTTGACAGCGCCGGAATTGTAAAGCCACCGAGCGTGACAGACCCTGCCGATGTCAGTTGTGATACTTCGGGACGCACACGCATCGAAATGCGACCGTCGGCCAAAACAGTGGGGGTGAACGCGAGGCTGACACCGTACTGTTTATATTCGACCGAGATCGTGTTTGATGATCCTTGTGCAATCGGGATTGGAATTTCACCACCAGCAAGGAAGCTTGCTGTTTCCCCAGAAATGGCAGTCAAATTTGGTTCTGCCAAAGTGGTCACCAAACCATCATTTTCAGCGAGATCGAGTGCCGCTTCAAGATCAAGGCCCAGAAAACGACCCGCATAGGCAAGCGTTGAACCACCGGTTACCGGCTTAATCACCGCTCTAACGTCATTCGGGTTCGCTGGTGTCAACGGATTAAGTTCGAACGTGAGAGCGTCTGAACGCCCTTGTCCGAAAAGAAAGCCACCAGATCCTGCAAGGAGGTTAAACCCAACTTTTTTGGTGAAATCACGGCTGACTTCTGCAATTTTGACATGCAGGCTGACCTGAAGCGGGGTCGCCGATTTCAGGCGGCTGACCACTTTTGTATTCGCGCCCAGAAAAGCTTCGACAAGGCGTTCTGCCTCTGCGCTGTCTTCTGGCGTTGCAACAGTGCCCGTCAACAGGACGAGGCCGTTCATGGTCGTCGTTTTAATCTGTGCTTCTGGCATCGCCAAGGACAGCATATGATCCAACGAGTTGATGTTGGTCCCAACCCGGACGTTGGTCGAATAAACGACCTTGCCATCCTTGCTCATCGCGAACACCGTTGATTCGCCGCTTGTCTTTGCAAAGACATAGATTTGGCGCGGTGAACGCACCTGCACGTCGGCAACGGCTTCGTTGGACACCATAACGTCTGAAATTGCAGCCGGAAGGTTGATCAACTGGCCACGCCCCTGTGACAGAGCCAGATCGTTGGAGGGGCGCTGGGTTGTTTGTGCGTATGCAGGGCTGATGGCCGCAGTGACTGCGATCAAACTTGCTGTCATCGCGGTGGCGGTGGCAATGGCCAGACGCGCGCTGCGGAGTTTATTTTGCAATATCATTTTACTTACCCCCAACTTCGACCGCTTCAACACGGCCGGGTCGCCAAATCTTGATAATAGGTCCCATTGGACGATCGACTGCGCCTGTGCTGGCTGAACTGCCTGACGAAGCACTGTTGCCGGATGCAGGTGATGCAACACGCGGGACTGACCGCCGTTGGAACCGCGATACGTCTGCCCCTGTGACAAAGGTCGTGCCGCTGTCCGTTGGGCGTGACGCCACGGCGAGCAGCATCTGTTTTTCAGCCTTAGGATCTGTACCCTCTGGCACAGTCACTTCGCCTGATGCGATGGCACGTTCCAGTTCAGCATTATTGTCAGCTAGCGAACGTAGCGAAAGTGACAGCTGACCAATCGATTGAGCCACTGCGATTTTTTCAGCCATACGTGCGGTTGATTCCAGCGTTACAGTTGAAAAGATTTTCACTTCGCGTTTGCCTTCGGCGTCTTCACTCACCGTGCGTTGATCGGTGGCAAGCACCCGCAAATTACGGATAATTGTTTCAGACGCGCGCAGGGCAGGGCCTTCACCACCTTCAACAGATTGGCTCAGCAGCAAATCAACGCGGTCACCCGGGAAGATAAAGCCTGCGACGCCGCTTTGTGCTGACACAGAAACAGTCACTGCGCGCATGCCAGGCCCAAGTGCTGCGGCAAGGAAGCCGCGATCACCTGGCTTAACCAGTGCACCTTGTGTCACTGGCTGTCCGGCAGTCACTTGTGACCGCACGACCGTGCCGTTGAGTGAATTGGGATCGATAGCACCCTTGAGGTAATAAGCGTTCTGGATCAAATCCTTGGGCCACGGCTGATAACGAAAGCTATCTGGGCCGATGATCGTACCAATCGGAAGTGCCCGTGTGGCGACCAATATCTCTGTTCCCGATTCAACAGGTGCGGCGACGGCGGCCGCTGCTTTGGGGGCAGACGCCCCTTCAAACATGTTCTTTGCCATGAAAGCGGTAATCCCAGCAACGAGCAGGGCTCCGATCAGCAGTGCGAGTTTTTTAGCGTCCATGCGCGCATTCCCCTAGCGGCGAGAGTTCAGGTATTGGATGAAGTATTTCACCCAAAATGGTTAAGATATCGTTCGTAGATCACACAAAGCCCTGCGAGCGCGATTGCAACCCCGTAAGGTATTTCCAATTGTTCCTCTGATTTGCGCACTTTGTGCACAATCCAATAGGCCAAAGTCAGCAGCCCGCCGATGATGGACATCAGCAGCAGCAGCCGCACCGTGCTGAGCAACGGAAACCAAAGCGCCAGCGCGCCGATCAGTTTAACATCGCCGCCGCCCATGACGTTCAGCGCGAAAAAAATTGTGAAGAGCCCGAAGAAAGCAAGGGCAATGCCCAATTGGATCGCCATGCCGGGCCAAATAGAAGTACCAAGTGCAAACCATAAAAGTGGCGCAAGCAACGCAATGATTGCGGTCAACCAGTTCTCAATGATACGGGCTTTCAGATCACCGATTGCGGCAATCACCAGCAGAAGGCATAAAACCGCATGCAGCGGAACAACAAGGCTTTGAATGTTCATCGCCCAAACCTATACTGAAAGATGCCTTACCAAATGGTAACCATGACCCAACCTCCAACCCATTTTGATCGCCGTGCATATCCCAATGATGCCACGCTCGGCCTTGTTTATGCGCGTGACGGCTGGGCTTTGCGGACTTTTGATTGGCCGGTCCAAGCTGAAACTTCCCCGCGCGGTTCAATCCTGTTTCAGGGAGGACGCGGGGATATTATCGAAAAATATCTGGAAAGTTTTGCCGCATGGCACGGGGAAAATTGGCATATCACGGCTTTTGATTGGCGCGGTCAGGGCGGCTCTGGACGGCTTAGCAGCAATCCGCTGGTTGGGCATATTGAAGACTTTTCCGTTTGGATTGATGATCTGGCCGATTTTTATGCAGACTGGGTCGCGCGAACACCTGCACCCCATGTCATCATCGGGCATTCAATGGGGGGGCATTTAATCCTTCGTGCGCTTTCCGAGCAACGTATTGCGCCTGATACTGCTGTTTTAGTTGCGCCGATGCTTGGGTTCCATACGGCCCCACTTCCGGTGTGGATCGCACGCAAAGCGGTGGCTTTTATGGCGCGTGTGAAGCCGACGGATGAACCCGCATGGGGTAAAAATGAAAAACCAGGCGTGTTCCTGCCGTCACGGCAATTGCTGCTGACGCATGATGCGGCCCGCTATGCGGATGAGCTGTTCTGGAAAGACAAAATTCCATCGCTAACGTTAGGACCACCAAGTTGGCAGTGGTTACGCGCTGCCAACACTTCTATTGCAAAGATGTTGGTGCCGGGCGTGATTGAGCGGATCAACATGCCGGTTCTTGTGATCGGCACAGACGGCGACAAGTTGGTCAATCCAACGGCCATCGTGACTTTTGCGGCCAGGATACCCAGGGCAATCCTCAAAATGTTCGATAAGAGTGTGGCGCATGAAATATTGAGAGAATGTGATGCACCGCGCGACGGAGCGCTTGAAAACATTGCATCCTTTCTCACTGAATATGCGCCGCATCCCTGATGCATTTTGACGTTGCTGTAATTGGGGCAGGCATTGCCGGGGCCAGTATCGCGTCAGAGCTTGCGCCCCACATGTCGGTTCTTTTGATCGAAATGGAGGCGCACCCCGGCTATCATGCGACCGGGCGTTCTGCTGCGTTCTGGACCGAAACTTATGGCGGTCCGCTGGTTCAGCCGTTGACCACTGCGTCTGGAAGTTTTCTAGCCCACCCTGATATTGGCTTTTCGGACCATAGTTTTCTGTCTGACCGCGGAGCACTTTATCTAGGTGGCCGGAAGGACGAACAGGCAATATCAGCTTTCATGGCGGAATTTGAAGGGTCTGGGGTTACGTTAGAACGGCTTGATCCCCCTGCACTGAATGCGCGGCTACCAAAGCTTAAACTTGCATGGGATCACGGCGTGTGGGAACCTCAATGTGCCGATATTGATGTTGCGCGCCTCCACGCTGCCTATTTGCGCAACGCGAAACGGCACGGTGCGTTGCTTTCCTGTCGGACGACGGTGGATCATTTGTCTTGCAACAACGGCACATGGACGATTGGATCGAGAGATACAGAATGGCATGCGGCGCGCATCATCAATGCGGCGGGCGCTTGGGCCGATGAGGTGGCCAAAATTGCCGGGGTTGGTGTGATCGGGATTAAACCCTTTCGGCGCACCATCGCGCGGTTGCGTGTCGACGCTGAAGTGCCAGAAGAATTGCCTTTGGTCCTAGACATCAACGGCAGTTTTTATTTCAAACCCGATACTGGGGGGCGGATATGGCTTAGCCCTCATGATGAGACAGAGTCGCTGCCCTGCGATGCAGCACCTGAAGAAATCGACATTGCGACAGCGATTGATAGGTTTCAACAAGTGGTGGATTGGCCAGTACTTGCGGTGGAGCACAGCTGGGCTGGATTGCGCAGTTTTGCGCCAGATCGCCTGCCTGTTTTTGGCGCGGATCCAAATGCGCCCACTTTCTTCTGGAGTGCGGGGCAGGGCGGCTTTGGTATTCAAACGGCCCCCGCTGTGGCGAAACTTCTTGCCGCACAGATATTGGAAGCGCCGCAGGATATCAGCGTTGGTCAAATCGACCCGGCGCCCTATGCGCCGGGTCGATTTGCGCAAAAATCTATTTGATTTCCTTCACGTCCGCGCTGGCGGAATTTTTGACGTTTTCAATACATTTCATTGCGCTAGCTTTAGCTGAATAGCCTTCGCTGGATGTCGCAAGAATATTCCCATTGGCATGGCGCAGACGCCACCGGTGTTCGCCCTTTTTGTCCTTATAGACTTCGAAATGCATGACCCATTCTCCTCTTCCATTGTCGGAAGGGAGATTATGCACCGCTGCGCGCGGCAATCAAGGCAGCATTGCTTGCCAATATATCAGCGCGTTCGTTGTCGGGGTCTCCCGCATGACCTTTCACCCATTGCCAATCAATGCGGTGGTCGGCTGTTGCAAGGATAAGTTCTTGCCAGAGTTCAGCATTTTTAACGGGTTTCTTGGCGGCGGTGCGCCAGCCATTTTTTTGCCAGCCAAAAATCCATTTTGTAATGCCATCTTTTACATAGACGCTGTCGGTGACCAATATCACATGGCAGGGGCGCTTGAGCGCTTGTAGTGCGCGAATCGCGGCCATAAGCTCCATGCGGTTGTTCGTTGACGGATTTTCGCCCCCCGACAATTCTCTTTCATTGGTCCCAGACCGGATGAGTGCGCCCCATCCTCCAGGGCCCGGATTGCCCTTGCACGCGCCATCTGTCGCGATTTTGACACGGGCAAGTTCAGTCATTGGTTTGCGTAATGATCAAGGCGATTGAGAAATGCGACGGGGTCTTTGCGCGTCACGAGGGCATCCGCCGGCGTATTGAACCAATCCCATGACCGCGTGAGCAAAAACCGCAAGCACGCGCCGCGTGCGAGGATTGTGAAAGCCTGTTCTTCATCCTTGGTCAAACCAAAACTATCGCGGTATCCTTGGATCAACGCTGCACTAAGTGCGGCATCAAAATTGCGCCCTTCATTGTCAAAACACCACGCGGCATGGGTGACCGCCAAATCCCAAGCGCGGATTTCAGTGCAGGCAAAATAGAAATCGATCAAGCCGCTGACCATATCACCCCGCATCAACACATTGTCGGGAAACAAATCGCCGTGGACGATGGATGTTGGCAGATGTGTTGGCCAATGCGTGCGCAGATAGGCACACTCTTCCGTAACGCGCGCATGCAAGCCAAGTTGGATGGTATCAAGGTCAGGACCACAGCGCGCAGCAAGATCAAACCAGCCTTCCAACCCAAGCGAATTGGGGCGGTGTTCGGTGAAACTCGCCAGTGCCGTGTGCATTTGCCCCAATGCACCGCCCACCGCTTTGGCTTGGGCAGGGGTCGGGTGGCTGACAGAAACGCCGGATAGAAATTCAATCAAGCATGCAGGCCTTCCGGCAACCTGCTGCACTTGTGTTCCGTCATTTGCTTTGATCGCGCGCGGAACAGCGCATCCCATATCCGCCAGATGATCGAGCAATTTTAGGAAGAATGGCAGATCACTATGGTCGACACGTTCTTCATAGAGCGTCAGGAAAAACCGCCCTTGGGTGGTGTCGATCATATAATTGCTGTTTTGAACACCCTCCGCAATACCCTTTGCCGATACCAATTGCCCGACATCAAAATGACACAGTAATGCCGCCATTTGTTCAGCCGAAACATGCGTATAAACAGCCATAGTCGCGATCAGACTGTCAATTCGCGGGGCAGTTTGAAGACCATGTCTTCGGTTGCCGTGGTGATCTGCTCTTCGGTTACGGTGAAGTGGTTGGACAACCAATCGACGACTTCTCGCACCAAAATTTCTGGAGCCGAGGCCCCCGCAGTCAAGCCGAGAATCGCTGGTTTTTCCAACCATTCAAGATCAATTTCATGGGCACGCTGGATGAGGCGAGAAGGAATGCCTTTGCGCGCGCCTACCTCTGCAAGGCGGAGCGAGTTTGAAGAATTGGGTGCGCCAATCACCAAAAGCTTTTCTGCGCGCAGGACAATCGCTTTGACAGCATCCTGGCGATTCGATGTTGCGTAGCAAATATCTTCACCGCGCGGTCCTTGAATGGATGGAAAACGCGCTTTTAGGGCAGAGACAATCTCTGCGGTGTCATCAACAGACAATGTGGTCTGTGTCAGAAAGGCAAGGTTACCCGTGTCAATGACGTCCAACGTTGCCACATCATCGACTGTTTCAACCAAAGTCATTGTGCCCGCGGGGACTTGACCGAACGTGCCGATCACTTCGGGATGCCCGGCATGACCAATAAACAAGATGTGACGCCCGACCTCCACCAGTCGTTCTGCCTGACGGTGGACTTTTGATACAAGCGGGCAGGTGGCATCTAGCCACGATAATCCGCGCGTTGCGGCCTTTTCTGGTACTGCCTTGGGGACGCCGTGGGCTGAAAAGACGACGGGGACGCCGTCTGGAACATCATCAAGTGTTTCGACAAAAATGGCACCTTTGTCTTTCAGGGCATCGACGACAAAACGGTTGTGGACAATCTCATGGCGCACATAAACGGGCGCGCCGAATCTTTCGATGGCGAGTTCAACAATTTTAATCGCGCGGTCGACACCGGCGCAAAAACCGCGTGGAGCGGCGATTAAAAGGTGAAGGGGGGGCTTTTCATCAATCATTTCGCGTCTTCCTCTACGCGATTGCTTGCAGCCGCGAAAGTCGCTTCCTATACGGATCGTCCATTGATTGAGGATTGAGCCTGTGACGTTTTGCAAAACTATGATCGCTGTAAGCGTTCTTGCCCTTTCTTTGACGGCGTGCGCCCGTGACGGTGAATTTGATTCGTCTGGCGGGATCATTGTGACGCGGTCTGCTTGTCCTGCTGTTGCGGTTCCGGCCTTTACGGGGGATGTGACCCTCTTCAATCCGCCATCAAGCCGTGATTCGCGCGCAATTGATGTTGTGGCCAATATAACGAACCTGCGCACGACATGTGGCGAGCAAACGGAAACAGTGGACGCAAAAGTGACCTTTGATGTTCAAGCGCGCCGCGCCAATGCTGCGGGGGAGCGTGATGTAATACTCCCTTATTTCGCAACGGTGGTTCAGGGGGGCCGTGTGGTTATTTCCAAGAGCATTAGCCGTGTTTCGGTTCATTTTGCTGATGGTCAGCTCCGCGCTTCAACAAGTGGTAGTGCGAGTGCTTCGGTAAACCGATCAGCGGCTACACTGCCAGTTGATATTCAGGACAAGATCACCAAGAAACGTAAGGCCGGCGACGCCAATGCGGCCATTGACCCCTTGGCTGATCCTGATGTCAAAGCGGCAGTTGCGCGGGCGAGTTTTGAACTGTTGGTCGGGTTTCAACTGACACAGGATCAGCTTCAGTATAACGCCACGCGGTAATGGAGGTCCCCATTCTCGCATTGCTGGCGGGAAAAACGGTCCCCTTCGCAAGTGGCGAATCGAGTGCTATTGCCAAAGTACCGCTTCATGATGCCATAAAAATTGGTTTTTTAGGGATCGTTGGCGATGAACAGGCTGATCCGCGCTATCACGGCGGTCCTGATAAAGCGCTGCATCATTACCCTTTTGATCATTATGCCGCTTGGGCTTTGCGCATGCCAGATCATCCGCGGTTGAGTGCTGTAGGGGCATTTGGTGAAAATATATCGACATTGGGTCTGTGTGAAGGCGATGTCTGCATCGGTGACCGGTTTCGGCTTGGTTCGGCTATGGTCGAAATCAGCCAAGGGCGGCAACCCTGTTGGAAGCAGGGCGAGCGCATGAAATGGGCCACGCTTCCTGCCTTGATGGTCAAAGAACGACGCAGTGGGTGGTATTACCGCGTCATCGAAGAAGGCATAGTACAGGCAGGCGACAGGCTTGATCTGATCGACCGCCCCTTGCCCGATTGGACAGTAAGGCGGGTGTTTGGCCTCATCATTGGGGGTGACCACAAACGTGATCCCTCGGCTTTGAATGCACTTATGCATATGGAGCATTTATATAAAGGGTGGCGCGCGCGCGCTGCGGAATTGACTCGACTCATTTGACGCGTCATTGGCTTTTTGTCGCTGAAAACGCGGGAGAGCATCAAACGCAAGTTTGATCGCCGAAGGAGCAACCGCCCCGGAATCTCTCAGGCAAAAGGACCGCCTTTTCTTTTGCGACACTCTGGAAAGCGGATGCGGCAACGCATCCCACCGAAGGTGTAAGCTGGAACTTCTCTCCAGCGAAAGCTCTCAGGTTCCGTGACAGAGGGGGTAGCGCAAGCGCCGTCTGGTGATTGCCGCTGCACCTCTATGGCGGGAAAATTGATGAGCGAAGACCACGTTGAATTTGTAGAACTTCCGCCCCTAGATTTGCCATTGGGGGATTGGCACCGCGCCCACGGCGCACGCATGGTTCCGTTCGCTGGCTATATGATGCCGATCCAATATGAAGGCATTATCGCTGAACATATGTGGGTGCGTGAAAACGCTGGCCTGTTTGATGTATCGCACATGGGGCAATTGATGTTGTCCGGCGAAGGCGTTGACGCAGCATTAGAGTCACTCGTTCCGCGCGATGTGACTGCACTTGCCGAAGGGCGGATGGGCTATGCGCTGTTGCTCAATGAAGCGGGCGGTATCCTTGATGATCTGATGATCACGCGCACGCCGATGGGGCTATATCTGGTCGTGAACGGCGCGGTGAAATGGGAAGATATCGGGCATCTCCGTGAACATCTTCCCGATGAAATCAACTTGTCGCACATGGAGGATCGCGCGCTGTTGGCCTTGCAAGGCCCCAAGGCGGTCGATGCGCTTAAACGTGTTGTTCCCGGCGTAGATGCGCTTTGTTTTATGGAGGCAGGATCGTTCCTTTGGCATCATGAGCCATTATGGGTCAGCCGATCAGGCTATACCGGCGAAGACGGATTTGAAATTTCGGTGCCTGCTGAGGCGGTTGCCGCACTTGCCGATGCACTTTGCGCGCAACCAGAGGTCAAGCCCATTGGGCTGGGCGCGCGCGATTCGCTGCGGTTGGAGGCCGGATTGCCGCTTTACGGTCATGATTTGGACGAACAGGTTGACCCTGTTCAGGCTGATCTCTCCTTCGCAATTTCAAAACGTCGGCGCGTTGAAGGCGGCTTTCCCGGCGCCGCGCGAATTTTGGCGGCCCTCAAGGATGGGGCGCCGTCCAAACGCACGGGCTTTACTGTTGAAGGTCGCCAACCCGTTCGCGAAGGTGCGCTCATCTATTCAGGAGAGACCCAAGTCGGCGTTATTACGTCGGGTGGTTTTTCCCCCAGCCTGCAAACACCAATCGCGATGGGTTATGTTTCATCTATTGCGACACCCTTGGAAGCAGACGTGCGTGGCAAACGTATCGCACTGACGCCCACGGCCATGCCCTTTATTCCCCATAATTATGTCCGCAGAGGAGCCAAGAAATGAGCCGCTATTTTACACAAGAGCATGAATGGATTGACGTTGACGGCGCAACCGCCACTGTTGGCATCACCGATTATGCCCAAGGGCAGCTCGGTGATATTGTATTTGTTGAAATGCCAAGCGCTGGAACTGCCCTGACCAAAGGCGGAGACGCGGCAGTCGTTGAATCTGTGAAGGCGGCGTCGGACGTCTATGCCCCAGTTTCGGGCATCGTCACAGAAGGCAACGCAGCGCTTGAGGCGGATCCCGCCCTGGTCAACACCGCGCCAGAAAGTGACGGTTGGTTTTTCCGCCTAACGCTTTCGGATGCCGCTGAACTTGATGGGATGATGGACGCGACGGCATATCAGGCGTTTGTGGACGGTCTCTGATGCGTTATCTTCCCCTGACCGAAAGTGACCGTTCCGCGATGCTCGCGGTTGTCGGTGCGGCGTCAATTGACGATCTCTTTAGTGATGTCCCCGTCGAAGCGCGCTTGACCGCTCCTATTGCAGGCCTGCCCAATCATGCGAGTGAAATGGCGGTTGAGCGGCATTTTTCTGCGCTTGCGCGTCGTAATATGGCGGCGTCGCACACGCCATTCTTCCTTGGGTGCGGTGCATATAAGCATCATATTCCAGCAAGCGTTGATCATTTGATTCAGCGCGGTGAGTTTTTGACTGCTTACACGCCGTACCAGCCTGAAATCGCGCAGGGCACATTGCAAATGCTGTTTGAATTTCAAACGCAGGTTGCACGCTTGCTGGGCTGTGATGTCGCAAATGCCAGCATGTATGATGGTTCGACCGCCTGTTGGGAGGCGATCAGCATGGCGGGGCGTGTGACGAAGCGGAAACGGGCAGTCCTCTCATCAGGTTTGCATCCTCATTATGTCAATGTCGCAAAAACGATGGCGAAATTCACCGGAGATATGCTCGATACGGCGTCTCCCGTACTCGAAAGCCAAACCGATAGCGCGCGGGTGATCGCCAGCATTGATGCTGAAACAAGCTGTGTTGTCATCCAATATCCCGATATTCTGGGGCGGATTGAGGATATGTCTGAGATTGTCGCTGCGGCCCATAAACACGGTGCTTTGGTGGTTGCGGTCGTGACCGAACCTGTCGCGCTTGGGGCGATTAAATCTCCTGGAGAAATGGGGGCAGACATTGTTGTTGGGGAAGGCCAATCGATTGGCGTCGGCCTTCAATTTGGTGGTCCCTATGTCGGGCTTTTTGCGTGCAAGGAAAAATTTGTCCGACAAATGCCTGGGCGCTTGTGCGGGGAAACCGTTGATGCAGAGGGCAAGCGCGGGTTTGTACTGACGCTTTCGACGCGGGAACAGCATATCCGCCGCGAAAAAGCGACATCGAACATATGTACCAACAGTGGTCTGTGCGCTTTGGCATTTTCGATTCATATGACGTTGTTGGGGGAAAAGGGCCTGCGCGCGCTTGCCAAAACGAACCACGCAATGGCAGGTGTTGCCGCTGACCGCCTGACCAAAATTCCTGGCGTGTCTTTGGTCAATGAGAGTTTTTTCAACGAGTTCACTTTGAAACTGCCAACTGAAGCACGACCAATTGTCCGCGCGCTTGCCGACCGCAAAGTTTTGGGCGGCGTTTCGCTTGGTCGCCTATATCCCGGTGTCAAAGCGCTTGAAACCGGTTTGGTTGTCGCTGTGACGGAAGTGGCAACGGAAGAGGATATTGAAGCCTTTGCCGTTGCCTTGCAGGAGCTTTTATCATGAGCGTTTCAACCTTTACCGGCAACCGCGCGCTGATGCTTGAAGAGGCATTGATTTTCGAAATTGGCGATACACAGACAACCGGCGTTGATATTGCCGCAATGCCAGAGCGCAATATGCGTCTTGGTGGGCTTGATCGCCATCGCCCTATTGGCCTTCCCGGCCTGTCTGAGCCAGAGGCTGTCCGTCATTACACGCGGCTGTCGCGTCAGAATTATGCGATTGATTTGGGTTTTTTCCCGCTGGGATCGTGCACGATGAAGCACAACCCGCGTTTGAATGAAAAAGTTGCGCGGATGAAAGGCTTTTTTGATGTTCATCCGCTTGCTCCGTCGCAAACGGTTCAAGGCGCTTTGGCTGTCATTCACGAACTCGCCCATTGGCTGGTGACGCTGACAGGCATGACATCTGTCGCCATGTCGCCCAAAGCCGGGGCGCACGGAGAATTGTGCGGCATACTCGCGATCCGAGCAGCACTAGAAGCGCGCGGTGATGCACGCTCGGTGATCCTTGTCCCAGAAAGTGCACACGGGACCAATCCTGCCACGGCTGCCTTTGCTGGTTATGCCGTTGAAAATATCCCGGCGACGCGTGAGGGGCGTGTTGATCTGGCGGCGCTCACGGCGCGGCTTGGTCCTGATGTCGCGGGTGTGATGATTACAAATCCGAACACATGCGGCCTATTCGAACGCGATATGAAGGCGATCTCTGATGCCGTTCATGCGGCCGGCGGCTTTGTTTATTGCGACGGCGCCAATTTCAACGCGATTGTCGGACGGGTCCGTCCCGGCGATCTCGGCATTGATGCCATGCACATCAATCTGCACAAGACCTTCAGTACCCCGCACGGCGG
>JBEBKH010000040.1:0-19573 GCA_040079575.1 Chakrabartia sp.
ATTTTACTTTGTGAAATGTACCCAATATTTCCGTAATGCTCTCTATGATTTCTCTACAGTCTGTTAACTTTCGAATTTAGTTAACAACTCAATCCAATAAAGACGATCATGTTGAGGATAGAGTAACTGCCCCACCTGAACAACTAAGTCATCCACTATGCCCAAGCCACAAGCCTGGTCGGCAACGCGTAATTCGCCATCACCCGAGAGATAACGGAACAAGTGGCTACGATGCACGTCGGTCATCGTTGCAGTCAACCACTCGAGATGCTGATTTTCGGGCACAAACCCGTTATCTTTGGCGGAAGCAAGTGCCTTAGTCAGATCATGGCCAATACTTTGTTTCGCGAACTTCATTTGACCGCCAAGATGTATGTAAGCAGCCTTCAATATAGTCTCGAGAGAAAACCCCAGAAGCAGGTAAAAGGGCACCGACATATGTATGTTCGTTTTGGCGGCAGCCACAAGCATATGCGCCGCACGAGCATGTGCTCCACCAGCAAAGAATAGTTTTTCGGCGTCGGTCATCGCCATATCGTCAGTACCTCTCGCATAATCGTGATCCGATTCTAACCGACGCTCTAGATGGATGCCATCCTCCTTGATGAACGTCGAGTTTCAATCAATTGCAATTCGAGCAGAACTACAGCAATTTCCGCGAAGTCTGCCATCACACAATTCCCCAAATTCATCGCTTTCATCATATTGCCGCTCCGCGCCTTATTGCCAACATCATACGGCACATCCGCGCCGATCCCCTCATTCCAAGCTTGCAATGTAGGGTTTCCGGTGAGAAATTCGGGGTGTTCTTTCTCATTTTGAATATGCGGCTGTGCCGGTCAGGCACTGTGCGAACACTGTGCGAACGCCGTGCGAACGCCAAACAAGTGGCGGATTTCCGCGCCGATTGCATCTGAATGCCGCGCTTTGAAACGCTTAACTTCTCAGTGGAGCGCGCGTCCCTGCGAAGTTTGCGAAGCTAAGGGCCAAAAATGGCTGTTTTACGTTGATCTCACGGCGAAAATACGCCGCCGAATGGCGCGATTTGGGAAATTATTGCTCCGGCATGCGCGGGGCTTGACATGGGAACATATGTCGAACATAAGCGAGAGAACAAAAGGAGACTGTCATGCAAATTCTCAGCTTTATGTTCTTTTCCGCTGTTCTGGTCTTTTCCGTCGGGATGATCGGGACAATGATCACCAGCTATGCTGACAAGATTGTTGCGGCGCTGGGCGGAGACGTTGTTTTGGCGCAATCACCCGTCGTTGTGCTGCTGCCTGTGCGGCCAAAGCATCACGCTCCCCCTATGGATTGGTCGCAGCGGGGCCCCCTGCCCTTAGCCGCGTGACCTTTGCATAGCTGCGGATGCTGAACGGGATCATTATGAGGTAGAGCGCGCAAATCGCACTCAGCGCGATCCACGGCACGATGAACATGGCGCTGCCGATCAGCGCAACCGCAAGGATCAATTCCAGCCGCACGGTCCGCTTTGGTCGAATTGATCCCCAGCTGAATGTCGCGACATTGGAAATCATCAGGAACGCAACCAGACCAAGCCACGGCGCGACCAGCATGGGATCACGAAAAAGTGGAAGCTGCGTTTCCAGCCATAGATAAATGGGAAGCAAGGCAAGCCCCGCCCCTGCAGGGGCCGGAACCCCCGTCATAAAGCCTGCTGATTTGTGCGGTTGTTCCTCAACATCGATATTGGCGTTGAACCGCGCCAATCGCAGCGCGCAGCACAAAGCGAGGGCCAGAGCGAACAGCCAGCCGAATTTGGGCACGTCTTTCAACGACCAGAGATACATGACCAGCGCTGGCGATACCCCGAATGCAATCACATCTGACAGCGAATCGAGTTCAGCGCCAAAGCGGCTTTCGGCGTGCAGCATCCGCGCAATACGCCCGTCCACACCGTCAAGAAGCCCCGCAATTACCGTCGCGATCAGGGCTTTTTCCCAATCGCCAGCAATGCCAAATCGGATCGCAGTCAATCCGCAACACAGCGCCAATGCGGTAACGGCATTGGGGGCAATCGCCCGCAATGGTATGCCGCGCCGCCGTGGCATGCTGTCATCTGTCACTGGCTCAATCCGGTTACGCGGTGTGCTTCACCGATCACAGCGATCAGTGTTTCCCCTGCAACACAGCGCTGACCAAGTGCCACTTTGGGCGCGGTCCCTTTGGGGAGATAGACATCAACGCGGCTACCAAAACGGATCAGCCCGATGCGCTGTCCCGCCATCACCATATCACCCGGTTTCACAAAGGGCATGATTCGCCGCGCGACAAAACCCGCAATCTGGGTAAACCCAATCCGCAAACCGTCATGACGTTCAACCAATATATGCTGGCGCTCATTGTCTTCGCTGGCCTTATCAAGGTCCGCATTGATGAATTTTCCGGCGATATAGATCACGTTTTTAATCGTGCCCGTAATCGGTGTGCGGTTGATATGAACGTCAAACACCGACATGAAAATTGACACGCGGGTCATCGGCTCATCGCCCAAACCATCTGGCCCACGCATTTCTGGCGGCGGCGCAACAGTTTGAATCAGGGTCACCATTCCGTCAGCAGGGGAAATAATAAAATTTTCGCCTTGCGGCACACTGCGAATAGGATCGCGAAAGAATGCGAGCACCCAAACCGTGATGCCAACCATCAGCCAAGCGATCATATCCCAGCCGATCAGCGCAAAAATGCCCGTGATTCCCGCAGAAATCAGGGCGAATTTACGACCTTCAGGGTGGATGGAGGGCCAGCGCCATTTAACGCCTTCGCCGTTTGCGACTTCATTTTCGTTTGTTGTCATACCCTTCCTAATAGGGACAAGTTCGCATTGATACAATCAGACCAGTTGATTGCAGCGCGAAGCCCGCTTAGAGCCAGTTTACAATATCCATCCCCGGGGAAAGACGAACACACATGGCCAAGATCAAGGTAAAAACGCCCGTTGTTGAAATTGACGGCGATGAAATGACCCGCATCATTTGGCAGTGGATTCGCGAAAAGCTGATTCTTCCTTATTTGGACATTGAACTCGATTATTACGATCTCGCGGTCGAACACCGCGATGCGACCGATGATAAGGTCACGGTCGATTCGGCAAAAGCGATTCAGAAATACGGTGTCGGGGTTAAATGTGCGACGATCACGCCTGATGAAGACCGCGTTGTTGAATTCAACCTCAAGAAAATGTGGAAATCCCCCAACGGCACAATCCGCAATATTTTGGGCGGCGTTGTGTTCCGTGAACCGATTGTGATCAAAAATGTTCCCCGACTCATTCCCGGCTGGACCGACCCAATCGTTGTGGGCCGCCATGCCTTTGGCGACCAATACCGTGCCACCGACTTCCGCGTGCCGGGCCCTGGTACATTGCGCCTCATCTGGGAAGGCGATGATGGCCAGAAAATTGATGAAGAAGTTTTCCACTATCCGTCATCCGGCGTTGCCATGGCAATGTACAACCTTGACGAATCAATCCGTGATTTCGCGCGCGCCAGCATGAATTATGCGCTGGGACGCGGTTGGCCGCTTTATTTGTCGACTAAAAACACAATCCTGAAGGCCTATGACGGCCAATTCAAAGATCTGTTCGCAGAAATTTTCGAAAATGAATTCAAGGATAAATTTGCCGCAGCGGGCATTGTGTACGAACATCGCCTTATCGATGACATGGTCGCGTCAGCGCTCAAATGGTCGGGTAAATTCGTTTGGGCCTGTAAAAACTATGACGGCGATGTGCAATCAGATCAAGTTGCACAGGGATTTGGCTCGCTCGGCCTGATGACATCCGTTCTGCTCTCACCCGATGGTAAGACCGTTGAGGCCGAAGCCGCGCACGGCACCGTCACCCGCCATTACCGTATGCACCAACAAGGCAAAGCGACATCAACCAACCCCATCGCATCCATTTTTGCATGGACGGGCGGCCTGAAATATCGCGGCAAGTTTGACGATACGCCAGATGTAACGCGCTTTGCCGAAACATTGGAGGCTGTCTGCATAAAAACCGTGGAAAGCGGTGCAATGACGAAGGATCTCGCGATTCTGATCGGCCCAGACCAAGCATGGATGACCACCGAACAGTTTTTTGAAGCGGTCCGCGCCAATTTGGAAAAGGAAATGCAAAACTGGGCCTAACAAAGTGGCGCTTTAACGTCTAAGAGCCGGGGATGGCTTTAGAATTCCAATCTCCCGGCTTTTCTGATGCTTTGGTCATCCTTGGCGCAGCCGGTGTGGTTATCCCCGCCTTCGCAAGGTTTCGTGTTACCCCTGTCATCGGGTTCATTCTGGTCGGCATTTTGGTTGGTCCCTTCGGATTGGGATCGATGGTTGACCGTTATGCGTGGTTATCCTGGATTACGATTTCAGAACCAGAAGCCATGGAGCCCTTTGCTGAACTCGGCATCATTTTGCTGCTGTTTTCAATTGGCCTTGAACTTTCTTTCAAACGCCTATGGTCAATGCGCCGCCGGGTTTTCGGCTTTGGTGCGGCTGAACTTGTAGGGGCCAGCGCGCTGATCGCGGGGGCTTTGACCCTATTTGGTCAGCAGTCCTCTGCGGCGATTGGCCTTGGGCTTGCCTTGGCGCTTTCCTCCACAGCACTTGTTCTGCCGATTTCCGGCACCAAAAGCGCCGTTGGTCGTTTGGCATTTGCGATGCTGCTTTTTGAAGACCTCGCGCTTGTTCCGATCATCTTTTTGCTCGGCGCGCTGGGCGTTTCTGCATCTGGTGGGTTCGCAACTATGGCCGGAATACTGGTGTTAGGCATTGCAACCATAATCATAATGTTGATTTTTGGACGTTTTCTATTGCCGCACCTTTTTGCTCAGGCTGCGCGTACAAAAAGCCCTGAACTTTTCCTTTCGGTTAGTTTGTTGGTTGTCATCGTTTCGAGTCTTGTGACAACCGCCGTTGGATTGTCGCCCATTGTTGGAGCTTTGATTGCGGGACTTGTGATAGCTGAGACAGAATATCGTGAAGAAGTTGAACATGTTACCGCCCCCTTTCGCGGACTGGCCCTTGGTATTTTTCTGATCAGCGTCGGCATGTCGCTTGACCTCATGATGATTGCAGCGTTTTGGCCCCAAATTTTCAGCGCTGTCGCCGGCGTTGTTGTTATCAAAACACTGGTCACGACACTCTTACTGCGCTTGGGAAAAGTGCGCGCTGGGATCGCCACAGAAGTAGGCGTTCTGATGGCCAGCCCATCAGAAACGACCCTCATCGTGCTGGCTGCGGCCACACAAGTTGCGCTTATTTCTCTGGAAACCGCCGCATTCTGGCAGGTCGTTACCGCGATTGGCCTCACCATAACGCCGCTGCTCGCACGGATCGGCCATGATGTTGCCCGGCGTATTGAATGGCAGCACGGATCTGCTGCCACAGAAAATGTGCCGATTGACGGCGCTCGAACCATCATCATTGGCTATGGCCGCGTTGGTCATATGGTGGCCGATATGCTCGATACGCACGGGCAGTTATGGGTTGCGATTGAAGCAAACATTGATGTTGTAACTGAGGCAAAGCGTCTGGGAAAACCCGTGCGGTTTGGCGATGTTCGCCGCGCAGCAAGCCTTGATGACCTCTCGCCACAAACCGCAAAAGCTGTGGTTCTAACAATGGATGATCCGGTTCAAGCGGTTCATCTCACTCAAAAATTACGGCAGGATTTTCCTGACCTGACACTCATTGCGCGCGCAAGGGACCCTAATCACGCGGCCCAACTCTACCGTGCGGGGATCAGCGATGCCGTTCCCGAAACCCTCGAAAGCTCGCTGCAATTGTCCGAAGCGGTTCTTGTTGATTTGGGTGTTCCGATGGGGCCGGTTATCGCGTCCATTCACGAAAAACGCGATGAATTGCGCGCTGCCATCATGGTGCGCGGTCGCATGACCCACAAACCCAAATTGGGAACGTCCAAGCTTGGGGGTTAGCGGATCATAGCCCTGATAGCGGCAATCGCAGCAGCAGCCTTTGTTCCATCAGGCCCGCCGCCCTGCGCCATTTCAGGTTTTCCGCCACCGCCCTGCCCGCCAAGCGTTTCCACACCGACGCGCACCATGTCGACCGCATTGTTTGCAGCTAAATGATCATCGGTAACGGTTACTAAAATGGACGCACGCCCATCATTCACTGTAACAAAAGAAAAAATCCCAGAGGTATGTTTGGCCTTCGCATCATTGGCCAACCCGCGCAGTTCTTTTGGATCCAGCCCTTCAAACGCCTGTCCCAGGAAAGGAATACCACCAACGTCCTCAGGTTCAGCGTCTCCGCCGGATCCTCCGCCCAAAGCCAATGATTTTTTAGCTTCGGCAAGTTCTTTTTCAAGACGGCGGACCGACTCTGACAGCGCTGCAACGCGTTCAGGCACATCCTCTGGACTGGTCCGGAGCGCCGCTGCGACCTGCTTCAGCCCGTCTTCACGCGCCGTTAGCCACAGCCGTGCGGCCTCCCCCGTCATCGCTTCTACCCGGCGCACTCCGCTTGCCACCGCACCTTCAGAAATAATTTTGAATAGCCCAATATCACCAAGCGCGTTCACATGCGTACCGCCGCACAGTTCAACCGAAAATGCTGGAGCATCTGCATTTGGCCCCATGGTGAGAACGCGCACTTCATCCCCGTATTTTTCACCGAACAATGCGAGCGCACCCGCAGCAACCGCATCATCGGGAGTCATCAGCCGCGTCGTGACCGCCTGATTACGTCTGATTTCTGCGTTCACTTCTGCTTCAACAGCAGCAATATCTTCTGCCGTCATTGCGCTTTGTTGAGAAAAATCGAACCGCAAACGGTCCGGCGCAACTAGACTGCCCTTCTGCGTAACATGCGCGCCCAGACGGTTGCGTAGCGCCGCGTGAAGCAAATGGGTTGCACTATGGTTCGCGCGGATATGATCACGGCGAGCAGCATCGATTGACAAATGTACAGTATCGCCCACCGAAATAGAGCCCACATTAATGATGCTATGATGTGCATGAAGACGGCCAAGTGGTTTGCTTGTATCCGCAACAACCGCCGCGAAACCATCATCACCAGTAATCGTTCCAGCATCGCCCATCTGACCGCCGCTTTCGCCGTAAAATGGCGTCTGATTGGTGAGGATGATGACGGCCTCCCCCGCCGTCGCGCTGGCAACCCGCTGGCCATCACGGACAAGTGCCACAACTTGGCCATCACCTGCCGTGCTGGAATAGCCTGTGAATTCGGTCCCGCCTAATTCATCCGCAATGTCATACCAGATGTCGCTTGATGCCTGCGCACCAGATCCCTTCCACGCGGCACGCGCCATTGCTTTTTGTTTGGCCATGCCAGCGTCGAAACCGGCACGGTCAACACCAAAACTTTGCGCGCGGAGTGCATCTTCGGTCAAATCATAAGGGAAACCATAGGTGTCATAGAGTTTGAAGGCGACATCACCGGGCAAGGTATCCCCTGCGACCATCGTACGCGTTGCATCGTCGAGCAGCCGGAGCCCCTTATCCAAAGTTTGGCGGAAGCGCGTTTCTTCTTGCCGCAAAGTTGCTTCGATCAAAGGCTGTGCCCTGACCAGTTCTGGATAGGCCGCCCCCATTTCCGAAACAAGTGAGGGAACGAGACGATGCATCAAAGGATCCTTCGCCCCCAACAAATGGGCATGGCGCATCGCACGGCGCATGATCCGGCGCAGCACATAGCCGCGCCCTTCATTCGCGGGTAAAACGCCATCTGCAACGAGAAAACCCGAGGCACGGAGATGATCGGCAATGACACGATGTGAAGATTTCATCTCACCGGCTGGATCGCTTTTGGTGAGTTCGCCCGATTCCCCGATCAGCGCTTTGAATGTGTCGGTATCGTAATTGTCATGCACACCCTGCATCACTGCTGCAATGCGTTCGAGACCCATCCCTGTATCTATGCTCGGTTTGGGAAGCGCGGTGCGCGTGCCATCCGCCGTCTGGTCGAACTGCATAAAAACCAAATTCCAGATTTCAACAAACCTGTCACCGTCTTCGGTTGGACTTCCAGGAGGTCCCCCAAAAATATGGTCACCGTGATCATAGAAAATTTCACTGCACGGCCCGCACGGGCCCGTATCCCCCATTGACCAGAAATTATCCGAGGTCGGAATACGGATGATCCGGTGTTCGGGAAGGCCAGCGATTTTACGCCACAGGTCAAAGGCTTCATCATCAGTGTGATATACAGTGACGGTCAGGCGATTGGGGTCCAAGCCCCATTCTTTGGTCAGTAGCGTCCAAGCATGGGTAATCGCGCGTTCTTTGAAATAATCACCGAATGAGAAGTTACCCAGCATCTCAAAAAAGGTGTGATGACGCGCTGTATAGCCAACATTATCAAGATCATTGTGCTTGCCGCCCGCCCGCACACATTTTTGGCTAGACGTCGCCGTGGTGTAGTTGCGATTTTCGAGGCCGGTAAAGACATTTTTGAAGGGCACCATCCCGGCGTTGACGAACATCAACGTCGGATCATTATGTGGTACAAGCGGCGCAGAGGCGACGCGTTCATGCCCTTCTCCAGCAAAATAGTCTAGAAACGAGCGGCGAATATCATTGGTCGATGTCATAGAAGTTTGCTTAGGCGAGGGGGGCCTATCAGACAAGGCTTGGTGGCGCGTAAAAATCACGCCCAAAAGGCCCGTCACGGGGAGAGTGACGGGCCTTCTCGTTGCTTGAAACGAAACGCAACCTAAAGGTCGTCGTCCGCTTCGGGTCCGGTCATCATCACTTCGGCAACCTTTTCGGTCTTGCCGCGAATGGCGCTTTCAATCTTTTGCGCCACATCAGGATTTTCATTCAAAAATATCTTGGAATTTTCACGCCCTTGGCCAAGCCGCACTGAGTCATAGCTGAACCACGCGCCCGATTTTTCGACGATCCCTGCTTTAACACCGAGGTCCAGAATCTCACCCATTTTGGAGATTCCTTCGCCGTACATGATGTCAAATTCAACTTGCTTGAAAGGCGGTGCCACCTTGTTTTTGACAACTTTCACGCGTGTCGTGTTGCCGACAATATCTTCGCCACTTTTAATTTGGCCTGTGCGCCGAATATCGAGACGAACAGACGCGTAAAATTTAAGTGCGTTGCCACCCGTCGTGGTTTCTGGAGAGCCATACATGACACCAATTTTCATACGAATTTGATTGATGAAAATAACAGTGCAACGTGACCGACTGATCGAACCGGTGATTTTACGCAGTGCCTGGCTCATCAAGCGGGCCTGAAGCCCGACATGCGTATCACCCATTTCACCTTCGATTTCAGCACGCGGGACAAGAGCTGCGACCGAATCGATCACGAGCACATCAACAGCATTCGAACGGACCAGCGTATCGGCAATTTCAAGCGCCTGTTCGCCGGTGTCTGGTTGCGACACAATCAAATTATCGATGTCGACACCCAATTTTTTGGCATAGCCGGGGTCAAGCGCATGTTCGGCATCAATGAAAGCCGCGGTTCCGCCAATTTTTTGCGCTTCCGCAATAGCGTGTAGCGCCAGCGTTGTTTTGCCTGAACTTTCCGGTCCAAAAATTTCAATAACGCGACCACGCGGCAAACCACCAATGCCGAGCGCAATATCGAGCCCTAGCGATCCTGTAGAAACCGCCTCAATCTCCATCGCTTCGCGACTGCCCAGCTTCATTGCTGAGCCTTTACCAAATGCGCGATCAATCTGCGCAAGCGCTGCTTCGAGTGCTTTTTCTCTGTCCATATTTCCCGTATTTCTTTCGGAATTGATGACTTTAAGCTGTGCCGCCATGGCCGTTCCCCTCGTAGCTTTCTCGCGCATTCCGTCAATGCGTGATCATCATGTATGCGATTTGTTCCAAAAGAACAAGAGCGGAACGAATATTTTTTTATGCGCCTTTTAACGTGGCATAGCCTTCCGCACAGCTTCAGCAAGTTGTTGAACTGAAAAGGGTTTTGGCAAGAATGCAACGTTATCCACGGTAATTGATGTCCGCAATTGTTCCTCGGCATAGCCCGACATAAACAGAATGGGCATCTCTGGAAAACGTTCGCGCGCATGCTTTACCAGTGTCGGCCCGTCCATCGTCGGCATAACAACATCTGAGACAAGAACATCAATGTCAGAACGCTTTTCCAAAATTTCGAGTGCCTCTTCGCCGTGCGCCGCTGTCAGCACTTGATAGCCGTGGCGGGTCAATGCGCGTTCGGCAACGGCGCGGACCATGTCTTCATCCTCCACCAGCAAGACGATCCCACTCCCCCATAATTCTCCGGCTTTTTCCTTGGGTGCGCTCGGTTTGGTAACAACATCCCCCTCCCCAACGTGGACAGGTAAATAAATGACAAAGCTGGTTCCGCCAGCGGGTTTCGAATCAGCGAAAATGAACCCACCCGATTGTTTGACGATGCCGTAAACAGTCGACAGACCAAGCCCTGTGCCCTTGCCAACTTCTTTTGTTGTGAAAAATGGTTCAAAAATCTTTGACAACAATTCAGGGGCGATCCCTGTTCCCGTGTCGGCAACGCTGAGCGCCGTATAATCGGCAATGGGCAGAATATCACTGTCCAGTTTCTTCACGGACGCGGCTGTCACGCCGTAAGTCTGAATGGTGAGCGTGCCACCACGCGGCATGGCATCCCGCGCGTTCACAGCAAGATTAACGATCACCTGTTCTAACTGCCCGGGATCAGCACGCACGGCCCCCAGATTACGGCCATGCTTAACCTCTAATGTAACCGTTTCCCCCATCAACCGCTTGAGCAGATTTGAAATTTCAGAAACGACATCGGGCAGCTGGAGAATTTGTGGCCGCAGGGTTTGTTGCCGAGAAAAGGCCAGCAATTGCCGGGTTAACCCCGCCGCACGGTTGGAATTATTCTTGATCTGTTGAATATCATCATAATCGCTATCGCCCGGCGTATGGCGCATCATCATCAAATCACAGTGACCGATGATCGCGGTAAGGATATTGTTGAAATCATGCGCGACGCCGCCCGCAAGTTGCCCCACAGCCTGCATCTTCGTTGCCTGCGCAACTTGTTTTTTAAGCCGCGACTCTTCGCTCGAATCTTTGATCGATAAGAGTACTGCAGCATCGCCTAATCCGCGCGCACCAGCAATCGTCAATGCCACAGGTTCTTCTGGCTGATGAACAAGGCGCACGGCAATATCACCAGTGAGCGGCTGCCCCATGGCAAAACGGCGCACCGCATCTGCAACAGCGGCCTTATCCTCCCGCACAACCAAATCACCGGGATAAACTGGTTTGACGCCGGGTTCCGTACCCACAGCGCGGCTGAAAGCATCGTTGAGAAACAAGAATCGTCCGTCGCGATCGGCAAGTGCAAGACCCAATGGCAATTTTGCGAGCAATGCCTGCATACTGGTGGTGACACTGGCTCCACCGGATGCGCGGTCCAAATCTTCATCGATCAAAAGGATTAATGTTGCGCTTAGTGGATTGTCTGGCTCCACAGGAATTTGGAGCAATCGGAGCGGCATTCCTGCTCGTCCTTCGCGAGTAAACCGCAAAACACCGGTTTTTTCGGTTTCAAGCAACGTGACAAATTCACGCCCTTCAATTTCATGGTCTATGCTGCCCATGGACCGCATAACAAACACGGGGTTGGCCATCTGGATACGCCCTTCTGGACCAATCAAGACCGTCATGATGCCCGCTTCACCCATGCGGTCTCCAGCAGTACCTTCGATCAGGCGACGTGCTTCGGCCGTCAGATCAAATGTCAGTGCGACCCGGAAACGCCACACCAAATGGTTCTCGCTACGCCCGCTGCGCATAACATCGGCATCAAAGACCATGGCATCACGGCGGAGACCTTTTGCCTGACCACGGCCATCACGCCATGCGGTTTTTCCAGCAAGTGTGAGAACCGTGACGTCGGAAGGCCCCAGTGCCAGCACAGGCGGCGCCACAGGGCCGCCAAACCAACTTTCATGCAATAAATTTGCGCACACCAAACGACCCGCCCGATCTGTGACTGCAATAGCGACATCGTCATTATCAGCAGCATCACGCACCAATGACCAGTCAAAGTCATGCTGAGCCGTGACAAGAGGCGGATAGAGTTTTCTTACAAAAAGAAGCAAAGCGGCCGTCGCCATGACTAAAGCCGAAAAACCTGCGGCAATCGCTGGGTTTCCCGCAAGCCACATCAACAAACCGGCGGTCATTAACGCCACAATGCCAACAAGAATCAATAAGCCGCGTTCGCTCACACGGTTCAGTGCGGAACCGCGTGGTGTCGAAGCGCTGGAAAGCAGTTTTGAAAGAGGTTCAATCACGATGGATAGAACCTCTGCCCTTTTGCCCCTTTAGGCGTCAAGCAACCATTCACTCACCAGATACGCACGCGCTCATTTGGGGCGAGATAAAGTGCCTCACCCTCTTTTGGCGCAAAGGCCCTGTACCACGCATCCAAATTGCGGACGACCCACACACGTTGCATCGACGGGCTGTGTGGATCTGTAGTGATCCGCTGTGACAGATTGGCTTCACGGTAGTTGCGTCGCCACACCTGTGCCCATCCCAGGAAGAATCTTTGATCGCCCGTTGTGCCATCAATAATTGGTGCGTCTTTGCCGTTCAACGATGCCTTGTAAGCATCATAGGCAATAGAGAGGCCGGCAAGGTCTCCAATATTTTCACCAAGTGTGAATTCGCCGCTTAATTTTTGACCCGGCAGCGGTTCATAACCATCATATTGTGAGACCAGCTGCTTTGATGCAGCTTCAAATGCTTTGACATCTTGGGGTGTCCACCATTCAGCCAAGCGTCCATTTTCATCATATTTAGACCCTTGATCGTCAAAATGATGGCTGATTTCATGGCCAATCACAGCCCCAATGCCGCCATAGTTCATTGCTGGGTCGGCATTGGGATCAAAAAATGGTGGTTGCAAAATCGCTGCGGGGAAGACAATTTCGTTCATCCCAAAATTGGCATAAGCATTGATAGTCATTGGGGTCATTCCCCATTCCCACCGGTAAATCGGTTGCCCCAATTTGCCGATGCCGTAATTGTGATTGAACTGATTGACGCGCACCGCATTACCAAACAAATCATCCGCACTGACATCAAGCGCTGAATAATCGCGCCATTTGTCGGGATAACCAATTTTCGTTGTAAAATTGGCGAGCTTCTTTTGTGCTTTTGTTTTGGTTGCTGCTGTCATCCACGTCAACGCGTCAATCCTGCGGCCCATTGCCCCTAAAACATTTTTGACGAGAGCGTCAGCCGCCACCTTCGTTTCAGGAGGGAAAAAGCGGGCAACATAGGCGCGCCCCACTTCTTCCCCCATCGATCCTTCGGTAAAGCCAACCGCACGTTTCCAGCGCGGCTCCCTTTGCGGCGTGCCAGAGAGCGCCGTGCCGTAAAACGCAAATGTCTCATTCGCGATAGTGTCTGACAATGTGTCAGAATATGCGTCTACACTGCGGATCAACAGTGCGTCTTTCAGGACGCCAAGATTGGCGGCTCCTGTGATTTTAGCTATGCCCTTGAAGGCGCTCGGTTGAGCATGAAGCAAGTCAGTTGTTGATATTCCCAACCCTTTGATAAATGTTGCAAAATCAAAACCCGGCGCAGCTTTTTGCAGCGCCGCAATGGTCGTTTTATTATAGGTTTTGCTCGAATCCGAACTGTCGATTTTGTTCCAATGGACTTGCGCGATTTTCTTTTCATGATCGAAAATTGCTTGCGCACGCGCGCCCACATTTTTCTCTCCAGCCAATGTCAGAACATTGGCAAGATGCTTGACATAAGCAGTGCGAATTTTTGCAAAACGTTCATTTTCAACAAGGTAATAGTCACGGTCGGGCATGCCGATGCCGCCCTGTCCCATTTGATAAATATAGGCGTCGGGGTTTTTATCATCCTGCCCAACATAGCTCCCAAAGGGTGTTCCAATGCCCATTTGGTCAGCCTCTGCATAAAGCGCCGCGATCCCAGCTTTGCTTTTAAGCACCCGGATTTTATCAAGCCAGGGCATGATCGGTGTCAGCCCCTTTGCATTGGCGGCCTCCTCATCAAGATAGCTTGTAAAAGCCCGGCCAATTTTACTCTTCGGATCTGATTTCGCTTCATCCAAAATTTCACGCGTTCTGCGCTTGGAGAGGTCATCTAATATTGTGAACATACCGTAATTCGAACGGTCGGGTGGGATTGAGGTGTTTTTAGCCCAAACCCCATTGGCGTAAGCGTAAAAATCATTGCCCGGTAAAACCGAGATATCCATTCCCGTTGCATCAAAGCCATATATGCCAATTTCTGGTTTAGGCGTAACAATTGCAGGCTCATTTGCATTAGCGACAGGCGCTTGTGTCGTTTCAACCGAACGTTGCGCGGTGGCGCATCCAAAAAGCGCAGTCGTTGCACACAGCATCAGGAGCATTTTGTTCATGGCGAATATCCCAGTAGAATGAATTGCCGACTCTTGTAATTTAGTTACGTCGCGGGTCAATCATCCGCTTTTACAAAGACAACACGACCATGTCCGCGTGCACGCCATTTACGGACAAGCATCATTCGCCAGATAAACGCTGATAAAACATAGCCTATTGCGGCAGCAACCACCGCGATAATCGCAAGCCCGAGTAACAAAGCTGGCGCTGCGTCAGAGACCAACCAATCGATCCATTCGACCAACGAAGCATGTTTTTCGATCAGCGCGGTAAATTGTCCCACATCAGCGCCGATATTTAGAATTGAATTGCCAACATAAAGCGACCCGGCAAGAATGAAGGGGGTGGTTGCCGGCATGGATAGAAACGTCATGGCTGCAGCAAGGGGGATATTCGCCCGCACGGGCAGCGCCAAAATGGCCGCACCAACGATCTGGACACCAGGGATCAAAAGGAAAATACCAACAAGCAGGCCCAAGGCAACACCGCGCGGCACCGACCGCCTCGTAAAACGCCAGAGTGCTGGGACAAAAATACGCTGGGCAAAGGGTCTTAGAAAACGACTATTTTCAAAGCTTTCACGCGTTGGAGCCTGCGCCTTAACCCATTGACCAATTCTACTCATCCGCGATCCCTCAGGATACGGCCGGCTTCTCGTTTCCAGTCCTGCTCCTTTTGATGCGCACGCTTATCAGGAGCATTGCGCCCCTTGGCAAGGGCCAGTTCCACCTTTGCCCTGCCCCGGCCATTAAAATAAATTGACAGTGGCACCAACGTCATCCCTTGGCGCATGACTGCGGCATGGAGTTTGTTGATCTCCCGTTCGTGGAGTAACAGTTTTCGCGGGCGTTTGGGTTCATGGTTGAACCGGTTGCCGTGGCTGAATTCTGGAATGTTGCTGTTAATCAACCAGACCTGAGCATCCTTCACCTCGGCATAGCTTTCGGCGATTGACCCCTCACCAAAACGGAGCGATTTCACTTCAGTGCCAGTCAGCATGATCCCAGCCTCAAACACATCTTCGATGGCATAGTCAAAGCGTGCGCGCCGGTTTTCGGCGACGGTTTTGACTTTTTCTTGGGGTGGACGAGGACGCGCCATTAGAGAAGACCTGCATGCTCCAAACCAGCATCCACCGCCTTGCGGGCAGCATCGGAACAGGGCGTCATCGGTAATCTTAGGTCTTCCGTTACATCAGGAAAAACACGTGTCAGCGCATATTTGGTTGGCCCGGGAGAAGCATCAGTAAAAAGCGCGGAATGCAGGGGGAAAAGCTGATCATTGAGTTTTTGCGCCAACCCTAAGTCACCATCCGCGCATGCTTTTTGGAAGGCTGCGCATTGCTTTGGCGCAACATTTGCAGTGACCGAAATACACCCGACCCCGCCGAGCGCGTTAAACGCCAACGCCATGTCATCATTCCCTGACAGCTGACAAAAATCAACGCCGCAACTCAATCGGTGCGCTGTCACACGCGCGATCGCACCGCTGGCATCTTTTATACCCACGATCGTTGGAATTTTTGATAGCCGCGCCATTGTTTCTGGTTGAATGTCTGTCACTGTTCGTGCGGGGACATTATAAACGATAATCGGCAGATCATTGTGCGCCACCAAATATTCAAAATGCGCGTAAATACCCTCTTGATTGGGACGATTATAATATGGCGCAACGACCAAGGCCGCATCTGCGCCAGCCTTTTTTGAAAAATCCATATGGCGCGCGGCTGTTGCGGTATCATTAGATCCGCATCCAGCGATCACGGGCACACGCCCAGCGGCCTGTTCAATGCACAGTTCAATGACCCGGTAATGCTCTTCATAGGACAGAGTCGCGCTCTCCCCAGTTGTCCCGCAAGGAACCAAAGCGCTGCTGCCCTGTTCAATTTGCCAATCAACAAGCCGTCGAAAAGCATCCTCGTCAATCAATCCACCCCGAAAAGGAGTCACAAGAGCCGGAATAGAGCCGGAAAACATGGGTTGTACCTTCAATTCTTAAGCAACATGTGCATTTAGCATAGCGGCAAGGTGCGATGCCGTTCAGCCCCAGATAATGATGAGAGCCATATAATGTCCAGCATGATGTCCAAACCAAAGACAAGATTGCTCATTTCGTCCGCTCTTGGCTTGGCAACGCTTGTCGCAACGGCCTGCCATGCGCAACAGACTCTGCCCCAATCTCAGATGGCCGCGATGATGCCAATCACGCAGACGGCACCGCGTCCCTATAACCCTATATCTAACACAATATCGCAGTGGGAAAGCCTGCGACGTTCGGAAACGATGCCTTTCACCTCCTATGCCACCTTCCTTATTTCCAACCCAGGCTGGCCCGGTGAAAGCGCGATGCGGCGCAGCGCCGAACGGATGATCCGACCTGACGGGGAACCAACACAGACGCTGATCACATTTTTTCAGAAATTCCCGCCGCAAACCGCGACGGCTTGGCTGCGCTACGCTGAAGCATTGCAGAGCCAAGGGCGCAGCAATGATGCTTTTGTCGCGGCGCGCAGCAGCTGGACGGAAGGTCCGCTTTCCGTCGGGGACGAAGCCCGTCTCTTGTCCCGCTTTTCAGCTGCACTGCGCACTGAAGATCAGGATGTCCGCATGGAGCGCCTGCTTTCGAGCCGATTGGTGGTTCCAGCCACGAGACAGATAGCATTGACCAGCTCAGGCCGTCGCCAAGCCTTTGACGCGCGCCTTGCCTTGCTTTCAAAAGCACCAGATGCTGCATCAAAGGCATCTTTGCTGCCAAGCCAAATTAAGTCTGACCCGGGTTATCTATCTGATTATGCATGGTGGTTGCGCAATACGGGGCAAGCAATTGCTGTGCGCAGCTTACTTGCCGAACAACGGACATTGTCTGGTGCACCGCTGTCGCCATCGAATTGGCTACAAACCCGCCTTATCAGCGCAAAAGCTGCTGCAACAGACGGCCAATGGTCAACCGCCTTTGCCATCGCGCGCCAAGCAGACGATGCCTATGCACCGGGCACAATTGTGCGCGACCGCCCCTTTGCTGAACGCGATTCCTATACCGATCTTGTCTGGCTCGCTGGATCGACAGCGTTTTCGAAGCTTGGCCGCCCCGCTGACGCGCAAATTATGTTTGAACGTTATGCCGCTGCTGCAAAATCTGCGCAAACCCGCGCCAAGGGTCTTTATTGGGCAGGGCGCGCCGCAGAAGCCGCAGGGAAACGCCCCGAAGCAACGGTCATTTACGAACAGGCCGCCCTGCTCTTTGATCAATTCCACGGACAGCTTGCCGCTGAAAGGCTTGGTCGCCGCCCTGCCCTGATCCAAAACAGCCGTACAATCGAAATTTCAGCCGCACAGCGTGCTGCATTTTTGGAACGCCCCCTCGTTCAGGCGTTGATGCAATTGGGCCAACAGGGCAATTGGCAAGATCAATCCCTGTTCATTCGCGCGCTTGCGGCCTCCGCCACAAGCGACGCAGATCATGTTTTGGCGACCGAGCTTGCAAACAAAGTCAACCGCACCGATTTGAAAGTGCTGATCGGGCGCAACGCCCGCAATGTTGGGCTCAGTGATTATGTCACGTCCGCATTTCCGCAAATGACAGTCCCAACAGAATATGGCCCCAGCTGGACGATGATTCATGCGATTACGCGTCAGGAAAGCCAGTTTGACCGCCAAGCCACAAGCCCAGTTGGTGCCAAAGGGTTGATGCAATTAATGCCCGGTACTGCGCGTGAAACGGCCCCGCGTGCTGGGCTCAGCTATGATTATAGCAGCCTAATCGATCCAAGCTATAATATCGCATTGGGTTCAACTTATTTCGGGCAATTGATGACGCAGTATAATGGCAGTTACGTCCTATCGGTCGCTGCCTATAATGCGGGGCCTGGTAATGTGAACAAATGGCTGCGTGCCAATGGCGACCCGCGCAACGGCGTCGATGTATTGACATGGATCGAAGCAATCCCGCTGTCTGAAACACGCAATTATGTCCAACGCGTGCTTGAAAATGCGGTTGTCTATGATCTGCTCAACCCATCACGGGCGGCAGTGCGCAGCGCAACACCGCTGTCATCCTATCTCGGAAAATCGCAACCGGGTTAATGATTGAGTGAATGACAGACCCAACCACATAACACCCGAGGGTCTAGCCAAACTGCGCGCGCGTTACCGGCTGTTATTTGACACAGAACGTCCCAAAGTTGTGGAGACGGTCAGTTGGGCTGCGGGCAATGGTGACCGCTCCGAAAACGGGGATTATATCTACGGCAAAAAACGCCTGCGAGAAATTGACTGGGAATTGGGTCATCTGTCCAAACGCATGAAAGCCGCCGTCGTTGTTATTCCATCCGAGCAGCCAGACAAGGCGCGCATCTGGTTTGGTGCCACCGTGACGATTGCCGATATGGATGACAATGAACGGATCATCACGTTGGTCGGTGATGATGAAACCGATACGAATTCAGGCAGGATCAGTTGGCATGCACCCCTTGCCCGCGCACTCCGCGGAGCTGTCGTTGGTGATACACGAAAAGTAACGCTACCCAGCGGGGTGATCGAATATGAAGTTATTCAGATCCGCTATCCTGATCCTTGATCGTGACGCCGAGGGCGGCCTCTGCAAGTTCTACAACTTCAGGGTCAGCAGGCAGCGTTTTCATGGACACGCCTTTTTCGAGTTGATCCGCAACTGTTTTTAGAACCGCAATCCGTGCTGCTTTTTTATTGTTACCGTCGATCACCTTCCACGGAGCCCAACGCGTATCAGTGCGTTCAAACATCTCATGATATGCCGCGAGATAGTCCTGACGCCGCGCGCGGTTCCGATAATCATCTTTGCCGGTTTTCCAGCGTTTCCAAGGGTCTTCTAACCGTTCGCGAAATCGCTCATCCTGTTCTTCCTGCGTCGTATGCAGAAAAATTTTAACAAGCGTTACGCCATTGTCTTTCTGTTGCGCTTCAAATTCATTGATTTCATCATAACCGCGCTTCCAATCGGCTGCGGTACAATAACCTTCCACGCGTTCCACCAAAACGCGGCCATACCATGTCCTGTCGAAGATATTGATCTCACCTTTGCCAGGTAAGCGCTTCCAAAACCGCCATAAGAAATGCCGAACCCGTTCTTCTTCAGTCGGCGCGGCAATCGGCCAAACTTCAAAATAGCGCGGATCCCAGCC
>JBEBKH010000041.1:0-19428 GCA_040079575.1 Chakrabartia sp.
GCGTCAGCGGCGGCATTTTCCGCACCTGCATATGCGGATGGCGGGCTGACATTCATCATTTCCGGTGACACGTTCAGCCAACCTTTCTCAATCACCAACACCTCTACTGCTTTAGAAAACGTAACGGGCTTTGGAATCAGCTTGATTTCACCATTTGGTTTTGACGTTACAAATGGTGGTTGGGGGATTGATAACTCAGTACCTTTTAGCGCGGTTGGCGGAACAGGTGTGACGACAGGTTTGTCGAGTGTGTCACCCGTTGTTGATGCACAACAAACACTCAACTTTACATTCTCTAGCTTTGGTGTTGGCGAAACGTTTAGCTGGCTGATTGACGTCGATCAGCAAAATGTTGGAACCACATTTGGTAATCAGCTTATCGGTTCCACCGGTTATGCTGATTTTAGCAATGGTTTGCGCGGTTTGGGGACGTTTGTCGCTATTGCCGGGAATAGCCAAGGATCACAATTTCAGATTCGGACATTCACACCAACACCCGGCGTTCCTGAGCCTGCAACTTGGGCAATGATGCTTCTGGGCTTTGGTGCCACCGGTGCGGCGCTCCGTTCGTCTTCGCGTCGTCGGAAAACAGCAATAGCATAACATAAACACAGAATGTTTCGGAATGGGGCGGTGGTAAAACACCGCCCCTTTTTGGTCAGAATGGCAGCTTAAAGCCCGGAGGCAGCGGCAGGCCATTTTTCATCTTGCCCATCTCCTCGCTTGAAACAATGTCAGCCTTGGTCCGCGCATCATTGAGCGCGGCGGCGATCAAATCTTCAAGCATTTGTTTTTCAGCTGGGTTAAGCAGGCTGTCATCAATATCAACGCCGATGATCCGGCCTTTTGCCGTCGCGCGCACCTTGACCAACCCGCCGCCAGATACGCCTTCAACTTCAATTGTGTCGAGCGTCGCTTGCGCCTTTTCCAATTCAGCCTGAACATTTTGGGCCATTTTCAAGATGTCATCAATTGATTTCACTGCACTGCACTCCGGGGTTGGGCGGTTTGATAGTCAATCAGCTCCGCCTCTGGAAAATGTTCAAAAGCCGCTTTCACTAAGGGCGTAGCCAAAATGGCATCACGCGCAGCATGCTCCTCGGCCTGTTCCTGCGCTAACAATGTCGGTGCTGCGACCTCATCCGTTGTTGAGACGTCCCATGTCATCCCCGTCAACACTTTTAAGCTCGCGCCAAGATCACGCACAAAATCGGCGGGTAGCGGTTTTATTGGCCGCATAACCAGTTCACCCGGCGCATAGCGCACCAGCCCAACCAGATCATGCAGTTGTTGGGACATGTGCGCCTTGCCGTTTTTCGCCAGAAAATCGACTAAGGCCGCAAAATCATTTGGTGCTGCTGGTGCTGGTACGCCTTTGGCTTCTGCCGGCGGGGCGGTTGATAAAGGTGCCCCGCTTTCAATCTTGCGCGCTAGATCAGCCGGATCGGGCAATTGGCTGGCATGGATGACCCGCAGAATCACCATATCAGCGGCCTCACGCGGATCCGCCGCCCGATTTATTTCCTCATGCCCACGCAAGAGCAACTGCCAGAGCCGGTGGAGTAAGGCAAAACTTAAACTATCAGCCCATTCTTCATAGGAGGCACGTTCTTCTGCCGATTGTGCGCCATCTTCTGGCGCGCCAACCTTTGCCAGCGTCGTCCCATGGCAGGTGTCGAGTAACCCCTTAATCACCGCAGATGGCTCAACGCCCAAATCATGCTGCTCAGCAAGGGCCGCGAGGGCCGCCTGAGCGTCACCCGTCAACAACAGCCCGAAAAGCCGCCGTACAGCGCCGCGATCAGACAGACCGAGCATGGCGCGGATTTGTTCGCCAGTGACGCTCTCTGCCCCTTCTTGGCCAGCATGTGCGATAGCTTGATCAAGGATCGACAGACCATCGCGGACTGACCCCTCCGCCGCACGCGCAATCAACGCTAAGGCTTCGGTATCAACGGCAACGGATTCGGCCTTTGCAATACAGGCGAAATGGCTGGCAAGGGTTTCGGCAGAAATACGCCGCAAATCAAACCGCTGACACCGGGACAAAACGGTAACAGGTACTTTTTGAATTTCGGTGGTCGCAAACAGAAATTTAACGTGCGGCGGTGGTTCTTCCAGCGTCTTCAAAAGTGCGTTGAACGCGTTTTTGGACAGCATATGCACTTCATCGATGATATAGACTTTGTAACGCGCCGAGACAGCGGAATAGCGCACCGCTTCAATAATTTCCCGCACATCATCTACGCCAGTATGCGACGCAGCATCCATTTCGATCACATCAATATGACGCCCTTCGGCAATCGCCACACACGGCTCACAGACGCCGCAGGGATCAATCGTCGGACCATTTTCACAATTGAGCGCCTTTGCGATCAGGCGTGCGGTTGATGTTTTACCCACGCCGCGCACGCCCGTAAGCAGAAAGGCATGAGCAAGACGGTCACGTTTGATCGCATTACCCAGCGTTGTAACCATCGCATCCTGCCCGATAAGTTCAGAAAAGCGTTGCGGCCGGTATTTGCGTGCCAGGACACGGTAGGCTGGGGGAGATTCGGACATGGCCCTGTCTTAACCAAAGCCGGTTTCAATGTCGAAGGGGGAAAGTAGGAGCCGGAACGACCCGGAGCGAATTCGTTGTGGCTGCTTCCTTCCGGATCTGACCAGGTTGGCGAGTACTCCGTCCGCCCGACTCCCGAACGCGCATATGGCGATATCGAACGCGGAAATCAACGCCCCTGCATATTATGGCTATCCGGCGGCATCCGCACGATCAGTCCATCGAGCGTTTCATCCAACATGATCTGACATGCGAGACGACTGGTACGGGTTGCACTGGCGGCAAGGTCGAGCATGTCTTCCTCTTCCTCCGCCGCACGCGGTAATTTTCCGAACCAATCACTGTCAACAATGACATGACAAGTGGAACAGGCCATCTGCCCCTCACACGTGCCCTCCAAGGGCTGTCCATCGCCCTGCGCGACCTCAAGCAAACGCATGCCGCTTTCAGCTTCTACAACATGAACATCATCGCCATTGGCGCTGATAAAATGAACACGAATCATCCAAACGCTCCTTGTTTCTTTGCGGCGTCAAAAATGAGTGTGAATGCGCGGGATAAATCGTCCTGTGAGGTATAGCGCCCAAAGCCAAGGCGAATGCTTGAGCGCGCCTGCGCATCGCTCAACCCCAAAGCGCGCAGCACATGACTTGGTCGTCCCGATCCACTGGCACAGGCTGATCCCGCAGAAAAGGAAACATCGCGCACATCAGAGATGAGCCTCGCAGCGTCAATGCCATCACACCGTATGTTGAGATTACCGTGATAGCGTTGATCTTGCGAACCATTGATCATCCATCCCTGTGGCAACAGAGCAAACGCCGTTTGCCAAAGCATTTCAACATGCTCTGCGTCTGCATCCATCCGCTCTGCGGCACACCGCGCAGCGGCTCCAAATCCGGCACAGAGCATTGGTGATAATGTGCCAGAGCGCAAACCGCCCTCTTGCCCGCCACCGTGCAACAAGGGTTCAAGGTGAACCCCGTCGCGCACCCACAGCGCGCCGATGCCCTTAGGTCCGTGAATTTTATGCGCGCTGATCGCGATCATATCTGGCCCGTCGGGGATTGAAATCCTTCCATATCCCTGCACAGCATCGCACAGAAACGCTGCCCCAATAGCATGAGCCCGCGCTGCCAAAGCTGAGATCGGTTGTATGACGCCAATTTCATTGTTGATCAGCATTGCTGCGACCATCCCAGTGCCAGCTGGAAAAGATGCGGCGTCATCTATCAATCCGTCTGTGCCTACCGGCAAGAGTGTAACTGTCCGCCCCTGCGCTCCCATCCACAGTGCGGTGTCACGAACAGCGGCATGTTCGGTCTCTGGCAATACTATGCCGCCTTCCCCAAAGCTGCGCAAAGCCCAATTAATAGCCTCTGTTGCGCCACTGGTAAAATAAACCCGTCCGCCCTTTGGCAACAAGGAAGCCACTTGTTCGCGCGCGACTTCAACAACAGCGGCCGCCTCTCTTCCCAATTTATGCGATGAATGCGGGTTCGCAAATTTATCTCCAAGCCAAGGCAACATGGCATCGCGCGCTTCAGGTGCAAGCGGGGTCGTTGCTTGATAATCGAGATAGATGGTCATCCCGACCTTAAACAGTTCAATAGCCCAAAAATCAATGAATAAGGTCGATCCGTGCGGAAATACGGGGCGATTTGAGGAATCGATTGCAGAAAAGGATCTCAAATTATCCTGAAGATAGCATTTGCAAAATTATGGAGTAAAATTGGCAAAACCAAGCTTCCGGTGCGTTCACGAAACCATATGAGCAAGAGCACTGGCATCGCCGTTAGGCCCATCGTCATAGGATCGATAGAAAGCATGCCGTCAGAAAAACTTAAAGCGTGTCCGAACCCAAATACCATACATGACAAGAGCGCGCCCCACCCAAGATTGACGCCCACAACTCTCATCCGGCTTCGAAAGGCTTGGTTCAGAGCAAAAAGCAATATGCCGCGGTAATAAGGCTCCTCTTCAAACCCAGGCATAGTCAGTTGAAAAGCCAAACTTTCAATATCTTTTCCTTCGTTGGGCATCCAAAGTGCCAATCCAGCGAAAACAAGGCAGACGAAGAGTGCAGCGAGCCATGTGATTTTACGGCCTTCTGGATTTTGCTTCAAAGTTAAACCGACGCGAACAAAACCAAAGGCGGGGTGCGCGGCAATGGCCAATGTGAGCATAAGGGCTAAAAATTTTCCCTGCCAATTCCAACTGCTGTTCGGCAGAAAGTTGGGCAAGAAGCCATAGCCATTGGTCAAAGCTGTATCATTAAAAATGACCAAAGCGACTGCGACAACGAGCCAACGTGCAGAAAATTCGCTGCGTTTAATCTGACCAAAAGCAAATCCAATCATCAATATGATGACTCCTGAGCTCAATATCCCGTAGATAGGGTCCAGCATTTCTCATCTCCTGTCGACCAAGAATTTACTTATCGACTTCGTGAAAATGACCTAAATTTAATGTGTACTAGATCACCAAAATCTAAGGCTTGATACGCTTCCAGGCTTCAATAAAGCGGTACACATCTGCGCGGCTGGTTTCTGGGCCGAAACTAACGCGGATGACTTCACCTGCCTCTGCGTCATTCCATCCCATTGCGGCAAGAACGCGGCTGGATTTGAGTGTACCCGATGAACAAGCGCTTCCTGCTGATACGGCGATACCCGCCATATCAAACTGGATCAGTTGGGCTGATGCTGCTTTTCCCGGCATGCGGTAGCCAGCGATTGTGGCAAGGCGCGGTGTCGTGCGGGCAACCACCTGACCGCCAGCCCCCTCAATTGCGCCGTCCAAATGCGCGCGCAAATCTGCCGCGCGCTCTATCCAGCCACGATTGGATTCTGCTGCGACCGCAAATCCCATCGCCGCAATCAAATTTTCAGTGCCACCGCGATATCCCTTTTCTTGCCCGCCGCTGGGCCGAATCCAACTCAAATCCCGAACAAGCAGTGCACCAATGCCGGGGAGACCACCCATTTTATGCGCCGATACCGCAATCATATCAGCATCAGGCAACGCCATTTTTCCTGCTGTTTGCGCACAATCGGCAAAAAATATACCGCCGGCATCTCGCACGACCAGCCCCAACACGTCGAGAGGCTGAACAATACCTGTTTCATTATTCGCATGCTGTATTGCAACCAATGGCTGTGTCGACCCCAATGCCCCCAGCCGACCAAAAAGAGCGTCACGCGCGACCAAACCATCTTCCCCAACCGGCAGGAAAAATGCTTTGGGCGCCGCGCGGTGCACGGCGTCATGTTCAACCGCCGAAACGATGCACGCATCACCCGTGAAGCGCGTCAATGCAATCTCGATCGCCTCGCTCGCGCCGCTTGTGAAGATCAGGTCATGGTCCCACCCCAAAGCAGCTTTAACCCGCGCCCGTGCGTCCTCAAGTGCCGCCCGTGCTGCGCGCCCTTCGGCATGGGGCGAAGATGGGTTGGCCCAATAAGACATGGCCTCAACCGCCTCAGCGCGAACTGAAGAGAATATGGGCGTGGTGGCAGCATGATCAAGATAAAGGCGTTCTGACACGTCGAAAGTCCCGTTATGATTGCGGAATGATAATGTCTTCCTATATAGGCCGCGCCAGCAGCGCAAAGCCTGTGCTGATCCTTATTTGAATATAGTCTGCGAGATTTATGCCAGAAGTCATTTTTCCCGGTCCTGAAGGCCGCCTCGAAGGCCGATTTAACCCAGGACCGCGTCCACGTGCGCCGGTCGCGATGATCCTCCATCCCCATCCAAAAGCGGGGGGGACGATGAACAATCGTATCGTTCAATCCATGTATCAGACATTTGTCCGACGCGGATTTGCTGTTTTGCGATTTAATTTTCGCGGTGTCGGCCGCAGCCAAGGTGTATTTGACAATGGCGTCGGCGAACTGAGCGATGCAGCGTCCGCACTTGATTGGGTCCAGTCCATTCACCCTGAAGCACAGACAACTTGGGTAGCCGGGTTTAGTTTTGGGTCATTGATTGGGATGCAATTGCTGATGCGACGTCCTGAAATTCGGGGTTTTATATCCATCGCGCCGCCCGCAAATATGTATGACTTTACGTTTCTTGCGCCATGCCCCTCATCAGGTATCATCATTCAGGGAACGAACGATGAAGTTGTAACACCTGTCGCCGTCCAGAAACTCGTCGATAAATTGCGCACCCAGCGCCACATCACGATCCATCATGACGAAATTAAGGGTGCGAACCATTATTTTGAAAATGAACAGACTGAATTAATGGCGTCAGTCGACAAATATCTCGACATGCGCCTCGATCCAAATTCTCCCATCAGGTAGGATGATATGACGTTAAATCGTTGGCAAGACACGGTTGTTAATCTATTTTCCGAAATTGCCATACTTGAAACCTTGGTCAAGACTCGCATCAATGATCGCCGCCCCTCTGGTCTCGACGAAAATCATTTTGCTATGCTGAATCATATGGTCCGTACCGAAGGACGCGGTGAAACAAAGGCAGCTTTGTCTTGGAATTTTGAGGACATGTGTGATAATATCGACACCGAAATTGAAGCGCTTGCCGCCAATAACCTGATCGTTATTCGCCCTGATCTCGCCAACAACAGTCAAGATCATGTCATGCTCACACCAGAGGGACATGACGCTTATATTAGCGCGATCAAAACCTTGTCACCCGATTTTGAAAGCCTACTCAGCGGTATCACCATCGAAGACCTTGATAAAACGATGGTGACTTTGCGTGAAATCCGTCGAACGCTCGATAATCTGCCAGATGAATAAGGCTGATATGATGCCACAAACACGCGACTTAACCGTTCTGCATCTGTTTACTGAAATTGCGATTGTCGAACATTTGCTGCGCAACCGCCATGACAGCTTCAAGCCAGCGAATATGACAACGGCACAATTTGGTGTTTTGAACCATTTTGTGAGGAACAAGCTTGATGAAGCGACGCTTTCAATGCTGGCATGGTCATTCCAAGATGATGAAGACTATATGCGAGGAAAGCTGTTACAGTTGAGTGAGCTCACTTATATTGAAACATCAGCAATTGACGGTTCAAATTCAGATCTAACGGTCAAAATAACAAAATCAGGTCATTTAGCACATGCCCGCGCGTTAGAAGATGTGCGCCCAGATGTAGAGTCTTTCCTTGTCGATCTTTCGTCTACCGAACTGGAAACCACCGTCAGAGTCCTGCAGGAAATCCGCAGAACGCTTGATAATCTGCCGGATCGTTAAGGCCAAGACCAAATCAAAACATTACCGAGCAGTACCAAAGCCGCAATGATCATAAGTACGCCTTTTTGCCGTTCATTGCCTTTGCGGATCATCCAAATCCCGCCCCAAATAAGCGCAAAAACACTTAGAATGGCGATTGAAAAGGTAATGTCTGTCGTCATGGACTCTGCCTAGCGCACCATAACATGATCAAACAAGTCAGGATCGACATTACCACCTGATAACATCAGCAAAGTGCGTTCCTTTGGTGTCACTTTTCCTGCAAGCATTGCTGCGAGGGCGACCGCTCCACCTGGCTCCAAGACGAGATTGAGGGAGGTTTTTGCAAAACGCATTGCTTCAAAGACTTCATTTTCAGTCACGGCGACACCCAGTGCATTTCGCGCGAGCAAAACTTCAAATGTCAAAGGCGAAACGCGAAGCGTCTGCAACGCATCGCAGCTTGTTTTTGGTGGGTGCAAAGCAACAGGAATAATTTTGCCACAGGAAAGCGAAACGGCCATATCATCCCATCCCTCAGGTTCGACAGTCACGACGCAAGCGCTCGGTATCGCCAGAGCAAGCCCCGCAGCCAAGCCGCCGCCACCACACGGCGTCACGATTAAATCAGGGGCCTCTAAACCTTCGACGAACATTTGTTCCAGTGCTTCTAACCCGGCTGTTCCCTGCCCTTCAATGACCCAAGGATCATCAAAACTCGGCACCAAAACCGCACCTTTCTTCTGTGCTAGATCTAAAGCAATCTCTTCGCGACTTTCTGTCAGGCGATCATAAAATATAATGTCTGCGCCCATGCGAGCGGTTCCCGCAATCTTAAGCGCCGGCGCATCCGACGGCATGACAATCGTTGCTGGCATAGCAAGACGCTGCGCTGCCCACGCAATGCCCTGAGCATGATTGCCCGATGAAAACGCCACAACTCCCGCATTACGCTCTTTTTCTGGGAGTGCCGTCAGGCGGTGCCATGCGCCGCGTAGCTTGAATGCCCCCATTGGTTGCAAGGATTCACATTTGCACCAGATCGTTTTTCCAGAGATATGAATAGGCATCAGTGGCGTCGGAGGAACTATCAGCTTTAGCTTCTCAAATGCGTCACAAACACCTGAAAAACTAGGTTTTCTATTCGTCACAGCCATCATTACTTTCATTTCATCTCAAGCATCACAGAATCACTTTACATGAGCGCATGCAGTACATATATCGCCATCGCTGCCCCAAGGGGACTTCCAATAACCGTAAGGCAGCCTTGTTGAACGTAATTGCCTTTGGAGGTCCCTTGAATTGCACAGCCATCATAACGCGCTGGGGCTAGCAACTGCCCTACGGCCGGTACAACCGGTCACGCTCATTCGTCCGCACGCCGCACAGCGCGCTGCCCGCTTCTTTGTTGAGAAGTTTCCGGGTCGCTCCCTCTATGCCGTGAAAGCCAATCCTTCGCCTGATCTCATTGCTTTGCTTTGGGACAATGGCATCACCCATTTTGATGTCGCATCGATCGCCGAAGTGCGTCTTGTCCATACCACAGTTCCTGATGCTACGCTTTGCTTCATGCATCCTGTAAAAGCAGAAGAAGCCATTGCAGAGGCTTATTTTGATCACGGCGTTCGGACGTTTTCGCTTGATACACTTGAGGAGCTCGACAAAATTGTACGCGCGACCAAGCACGCAGAAGATTTAACACTGTGCGTCCGCATTCGCGTTTCATCTGAACATTCAAAATTAAGTCTTGCTTCAAAATTTGGCGCTCATCCGCACGAAATTCGCGAGCTTTTGATAGCGGCTCGGCAGGCATCTGACGCACTTGGCATCTGTTTTCACGTTGGAAGTCAGGCGATGTCTCCTTTTGCCTATACTGAGGCAATGGAGCGTGTTCGCGCTGCTATAGTTGATTCTGGCGTTACCGTCGATGTCGTCGATGTCGGCGGTGGATTTCCAAGCGTTTATCCTGATATGGAGCCCCCCGCTCTCGAAAGTTATTTCGACGCAATCCACCGCTCGTTTGAAGACTTGCCTGTGAGTTATTCATCAGAGCTCTGGTGTGAACCTGGCCGGGCCTTGTGTGCCGAATATTCATCGCTGATCGTTCGCGTCGAAAAAAGGCGCGGCGCAGAACTTTACATCAATGACGGCGCTTATGGCGCGCTGTTTGATGCCGCACATGTCGGCTGGCGCTTCCCTGTTGAGCTGCTACGCACCGATATATCCGACACGCGCGACATGGCGTTTAGCTTCTATGGCCCAACGTGCGACGATATGGATCACATGGCCGGCCCTTTCATGCTGCCCGCCGATGTTAAAGCGGGTGATTATATCGAAATCGGCATGCTCGGCGCTTATGGATGCGCGATGAGAACGGGCTTCAATGGCTTTGGCAACGGCGACACATATGAAGTGGGCGATGATCCAATGGCCTCACTTTACGTGCCAAGTGTCTCGACACTGTCAAATGTCACCGCCATAAGACAATAACAAGGTAAGGGGTTGTCATACGGCCCTCTACCCTACCCGCTCGGCGCCGGATGATCCGGCCGCGGGCGGCGTCTTGTCTCAAGATGCCGAGCCAGTCCCTGCAATTTTATGACTGGAAATATCACAATGACTGACTCCCGTATCGATGCACAGCGTAAGGCTGAACTTCTTTCGACCACCGTCGAACATATCGACATCACCACATTTGATGCGCGCCCGATTATCGACGCTATGGGCAAAATGAGCTTTACCAGCCGCGACCTCGCGCGCGCAACCGGCATTTATAATCAGATGCTTGAAGACCCCGATTGTTCAATCTTCCTTGTGATCGCGGGTTCGACAAGTGCTGGTGGCTGTATGGATCTCTATGCTGAACTGCTCCGTTCCAACATGATCGACGGCATCGTTGCAACCGGCGCGTCCATCGTTGATATGGATTTCTTCGAAGGACTGGGACACAAACATTATCAAGCGCTGGAAGTGCCCGATGATGACACACTCCGTTCGCTGCTGATCGACCGTATTTATGACACCTATATCGACGAAGAACAGCTTCAGGACTGCGATCACACCATCCTTGAAATTGCCAACAGCCTAGAACCGAAGCCTTATTCCAGCCGCGCCTTCATCCGCGAGATGGGCAAATATCTGGTTGAACATGGCAAAAAGGACAACAGCCTTGTCAAGCTGGCTTATGAACATGATGTGCCGATCTTCTGCCCTGCATTTGTGGACTCATCGGCCGGCTTTGGTCTGGTCAAGCATCAGGTTGACCGCGCGAAAGAGGGCAAACCCTATATGGTGCTTGATGCCATTGCTGATTTCCGTGAGCTAACCGATATTAAGGTGAAAGCGGGAACTACCGGCCTGTTGATGATCGGCGGCGGCGTTCCGAAAAACTTCATTCAGGATACCGTCGTCTGCGCCGAAATTCTGGGCCATGATGATGTGCAAGTCCACAAATATGCGGTGCAGATCACCGTCGCCGATGTCCGCGACGGTGCCTGCTCCTCCTCCACACTCCAGGAAGCGGCAAGCTGGGGCAAGGTCAACACCGGTATCGAACAAATGGTGTTTGCAGAAGCTGGTTCAGTGATGCCTTTGCTCGCGTCGGACGCTTACCACCGCGGCGCATGGAAAAACCGAGTGAAGCGCAAATGGGGCGCGATCTTCGACTAAACCAGTCGCCTTTGACAACTGATTGAACATGTTGCACTTTCCCCTTCTCGAACTTCGAGGAGGGGAAAGATATCATGGAACACACGATATTGGCGCCAGCTGCTGTGCTGGTGCTTTGGTCACTCATCATGTTGGTGTGGATGGCATTTACGAGATTTCCGGCCATCGCCAAAAGCGGCATGGATTTAAAGTCAGCACCACCAGGTGGGCGGGGGCAAGATGTTGATCCGATCTTACCACCTTCAGTTGCCTGGAAATCCCACAATTATACCCATTTGATGGAACAGCCGACCATTTTTTATGCCACGGTTTTTGTTTTGGCTTTTGTTGGCCAAGGTGGTGGGATCAACACGACGCTTGCATGGGCCTATACGGGTCTGCGTATTGCACACAGCATCTGGCAAGCCACAGTCAACACAGTCATCCCTGTTCGTTTCGGGCTGTTTCTTCTTTCTACATTTTGTCTTTTTGCAATGGCAATCAATGCCGTTCGCGCCACTTTAGGAGTATAAACCATGCACAGTGATATTCTTCATCCCGTTGTCGCGCTTGCCGCATGGACCATGATCATCTGGCTATGGATGTACATTACACGCATTCCTGCGATGCAGAAAATCCCCGGTCTTGATCTCAATACGATGGTCGGCGGTATTGGCGCCGATTTGGATAAGGTGATGCCAGCGAAAACCCAATGGATTGCGCATAATTACAACCACCTTCACGAAGCACCGACAGTTTTTTATGCAACCGCATTGGTGCTCGCAATTGTGGGTGCGGGCGACGGCATGAATGCGACCATCGCGTGGGCCTATGTCTTTCTGCGCGTGGCACATAGCCTTGTCCAGATCCTTTGGAACCGCATACTCGTCCGCTTTGCGATCTTCGCACTGTCAAGCATCGCCCTCATCATGCAGGTTGTGCATGCTTATATGGCGGTGATTGCGCACTAATTAGCGATGGAACGCCGCGGCCAGTTCCACATGGGTAGACCAACGGAACTGGCCGACTGGCTGAATATTCTTTAACATATATCCGCCCTCAATCAGGGTTTTTGCATCGCGCGCAAATGATGCGGGATTGCAGGAAACATAGGCGATGCGCGGCACAGTGGAGGCCGCCAACTGCTCAATTTGTTCGCGCGCGCCTGCGCGCGGCGGATCGAGGATCACGACGTCAAAACGCGCTAACTCTTGCACCGTCAGGGGGCGGCGAAACAAATCCCGGTGTTCAACCACCATATCCCGCCCTGCTGCCTTGGCCGCCGCTTGGAGCCCTAATGCCGCGTCACGCGCGCCTTCAACGGCATGAACCGCGCCGGGAACCGACAAGGCAAAAGTGCCAAGCCCGGCAAAAAGATCCGCAACATGTTCAGCCCCCTCCGTCACCGCGCGGACGGCCGAAACAAGCGCATCTTCACCGTCGGCAGTCGCTTGAAGGAAGGCACCTTCTGGCATGACAACGGGAACGCCGCTGAGTGTTACCGTAACAGGATCAGGCTCCCAGCGGGCCGAAGCGCCATAGCCTTCATCAATGGAAAGTCGTGCCAATTTATTGGTAAGCGCAAAATCGGTCAGTGCTTCGGTCGCGGCCAGCCCCTCAACCTCGATTTTAGCGATGAGTAAATCCACACCCGTATCTGTGACGGTCATGCGAACATCCGCACTGCGCCGGTCTTTGATCAGTGTCACGAGCAAACCACGCAGCGGTTGGATCAGGGCAAATAATGCAGGATGCAGCACGGGGCATTCCCGCAAATCCACAATCTTATGCGTACCGCTTTCATGAAAACCGATGAGTATTTGCTTTCCCCGCCGTTCCGCCCTTAGTGATGCGCGGCGACGCGTTCTGGCGGGAGAAAGATGAGGCAGCCGCATCTCTGGGGCATCGACACCTTGTGCCGCCAACCCGCCGACGATCCGATCAGTAACATAAGCTGCCAGTGCAACCTCATCCAAATGTTGCAACTGACAACCACCACAGGTTGGAAAATGGCGACATGCTGGGTCTGTATGGTGGGGGCCATGCTCAATTTGGCCACCATCAGTCAGAATGTCACCCGGTGCCGCAAGTGCTGCATGCTTTCCCGATGCCGTAACGCCGTCACCGCGCGCGGCAATGCGGATTATTTTTTCGTTCATGCGCAGTGTTCCAGTGCGAAAGGAAGAGTGATGAGAAGATCATCGGCAATCAAAGCAGGTCCTGCATGCCGTCCAGCCTCACCGTGAAGCCAAACCGCAGCGCAGGCCGCCGCATAAGCATCTAGGCCACGCGCAAGCATCGCGCCCGCAATTCCCGCCAGGACATCGCCCGTGCCCGCACTGGACAACCACGATGTCGCCGTTCTGGCGACGGAAACGCGGCCACATGGGGAAGCTACCACGGTATCAGCGCCCTTGACGATGATAACACAGCCGCTTTTTATCGCAGCGTCGCGCGCGCGATCAATTTTGCTGGCATATGTCCAACCAAAGAGCGTTTTGAACTCTCCGTCATGGGGTGTCAGGATGATCGGTTTGCCACTGGCACTTGCTCTTTGCAGCGAATCGACTGTGATCAGGCTAAAAACATCAGCATCAAGCACAAGCGGCAATGTTCCGGATAAGATGTCCTGCACGACTCGAGACGCAGCCTCATCTCGCCCCAATCCTGGGCCAACAACAATACAGCCCGTGCGCCTATCCGCTGTGACTTCATCCAGCGTGCGGCGGACAAGCGCCAAGGATCCGCCGTCGACATGGAAATCGTTGACCAGCACACAATATCCAGCCCCTGCCCTTTGTGCGGCGCTGGCACACAGCAGAGCCGCACCACGCATTTTTCCAACGACAACGGCGACCAAACCACGCGAATATTTATGGCTGATTGCGCTGGGCGCCGCCAAATAGGGGCGCTGCAACACAGAGGTTAGGCTTTGAACCGGAATTCCAATATCTGCACAGTCAATGGCACCGCACAGAGACGCTGATGGTTGCAGGACATGGGCTGGCTTCAGACATCCCATTGCTACCGTCGAATGTGCCGCAACCGCTCCCAAATCGGCGCCATCGTCGGTACTGACACCGCTAGGAACATCGACAGCCAGAACAAAATGGGCAGCCGCAGCCAAACGCTGAAGCGGGACTGAAACCGCAATATCAAGTGGGCGCGTCAATCCTGTCCCGAACAATGCATCGACCAAAACAGCGGCGGAAGAAGCGTCGGATAACGCCTCAACAGGCCCTGTCCAACCAAGCTTTGCTGTTTGTGCTGCTGGCGTTTTCGGATCACCAAAAGCCGCAACACGCACAGCGATGCCACGCGCCAAAAGCTTTTGTGCCGCGACATAGCCATCACCGCCGTTGTTACTAGGCCCACAAAGGATGAGAACGGGTCTTCCCGCGCCGTAACGACAGACAGCATCGGCAATGGCAACCCCGGCACGGTCCATCAGCGTGTTGACGGACGTTCCAGCCGTAATAACAGACTCTTCTGCAGCACGCATTTCAGATGCTGTCAGGATCGGTTGCATTGGTATCAAGGCTTTGATGCCGGCATTTTCGCAGTTGCAGGCAGCAGATATTTGTCACCCGCAATGACAACCTCTATCTCTTTGGTTCCACGCAATGTGACAACGGCTGTATCAGCGCCGTCGGCTGCAATCACCCCGCGTCCATCCTGCACGACCTGCAAACGGCGGAAACCGCCACCGGGATGCCGCACTGTGAGCAAGAGCCCCGTTTCGGTTTGCGACTGTTCCAACTGACATACGGGTTCAAAATCTGTCGCGCCTGATACTGCGCACATGATGGTATCTGCTGCCGGGGCAGCGCCTGTCGCCGTGCCAGCATCACCACAGGCGCTAAGCATGATCGTCAAAAGAGCGGCGCTATATATCCGCATAGACATGGCGTTCCGCCTTTGCACCGGGGTGGGTCAAAGCGCCTTTATAGGCAGGCCCGACATTTTGTGCGTAGCGCCAAAGTGCACCTGATTGATAATCAGTGACGCGTGGTTGCCATTTCGCTTTGCGCGCCGCCATAACATCTTCGGCGACATCGAGATCAATGGTGCCGCTCTCCGCATCAATATGGATCATGTCACCTTCTTCGATAAGGGCAATGGGCCCGCAGTCGGCGGCTTCCGGTCCAACATGGCCGATGCAAAATCCGCGTGTCGCGCCTGAAAAACGACCGTCCGTGATCAACGCTACCTTTTCGCCCATACCTTGCCCATAAAGAGCGGCGGTGGTCGACAGCATTTCGCGCATGCCGGGGCCACCCTTTGGCCCTTCATAGCGGATGACGATAACAGAACCTTCACGGATTTGACGTGCCTCAACGGCGGCAAAGCAATCCTCTTCACAGTCAAACACCTGTGCTGGTCCGGAAAATTTCAAGCGTTCCATCCCCGCGACTTTGACAATGGCACCTTCGGGCGCAAGGCTTCCGCGAAGTCCCACAACACCGCCCGTTGGCGTGATCGGTGTCTTGGCGTCGTAAATCACCTTCTGGTCAGGGTTCCATGTGATTTCGTCGATATTTTCGCCGATGGTTTTGCCTGTGACGGTCATGCAGTTGCCATGAAACAACCCTTCCGCAAGCAACGATTTCATCAGCATATAAATGCCGCCCGCTTCATACATGTCCTTTGCGACATAATTTCCACCCGGCTGAAGATCGGCCATATAAGGTGTTGTTTTGAAAACATCGGCCACGTCAAAGAGAGTGAGGTCAATACCAGCCTCACTGGCCATCGCGGGCAAATGAAGCGCACCGTTGGTTGAACCACCGGTTGCCGCAACAACACGCGCGGCGTTTTCAAAAGCTTCTTTCGTACAAATATCCCTCGGTCGGATATTCTGCGCAAGCAGTTCCATTACCTGAAACCCTGCCGCATGGGCAATTTGGTCGCGAGTGGAATAAGGAGCTGGGGCCATATTGGAATTGGGTAAAGACAGGCCAATGGCTTCGGCAACACAGGCCATTGTGTTCGCCGTATATTGACCACCGCACGCACCGTGTCCTGGGCATGCCACTTTTTCGAGTTCTTCAAGTTCGGACAACGGACAGGCACCTGCCGCATATTTTCCAACAATTTCAAATACATCTTTCACGGTTACGTCTTTATCGTGATAGCGGCCGGGCAAAATCGATCCGCCGTAAACAAAAATGCTCGGCACGTTTAGGCGCAGCATCGCCATCATCATACCAGGCAATGATTTATCGCAGCCCGCAAAACCAACGAGCGCGTCATAGCAATGCCCGCGAACAGAAAGTTCAACAGAATCTGCAATCACTTCGCGTGACACCAATGATGATTTCATCCCCTGATGGCCCATCGCGATACCGTCGGTCACTGTGATGGTGTTAAATCGCCTTGGCATGCCGCCACCAGCTTCGACTCCCTTGCGCGCAATATCTGCCTGATGATCGAGCGTGGTATTACACGGCGCGCTGTCATTTCCCGCCGATGCGATTCCCACAAAAGGACGCGCGATTTCTTCCGCTGTCAGCCCCATTGCATAATAATAGCTGCGATGCGGCGCGCGTTCTGGCCCAACGGAAACATGGCGGCTTGGCAGTTTGGATTTATCAAAACTATGGGTCATAAAACTCTCGCTTTCGGGCCGTGCCTATGGCGGTAAATGGACCTGAAATGCAAGGCTTGACCGCGTTTTGCGCGGCGGCCTCTATCAAATTTCCTCTTCAAAGGTGCGTGCTTGCCCAAAGATATCCCAAGCGGCCATGAACAGGGCAGCAATCACCGGACCAAGAATGAAGCCGTTCAAACCAAAAATGCCAATCCCGCCTAACGTGGAAATGAGCACCACATAGTCCGGCATCCGCGTCTCTTTTCCGATGAGGATCGGGCGCAAAACATTATCAACCATGCCAATGATAAAAAAGCCGCAGAGAACCAAGGTAAATCCCTGCCAGACAGCGCCCGTCGCAAGCAGATAAATGGCGACCGGTATCCAGACAAGTCCTGTTCCAACCGCTGGAATCAAAGAGAAAAACCCCATAACGACGCCGCCAAGAAGTGCGGCATGAATGCCAAGAAGCGAAAATATGATCCCGCCAACCACGCCTTGAACGAATGCGACGACAACACTGCCTTTCACCGTCGCACGGATAACGGTCGCAAATTTCTCAACCAATGCCTGCTTTATGTCCAAATGCATCGGAACAATCGCGCCAACCTGTTTGGCCAGTCGATCACCGTCGCGCAGCAAGAAAAACGTTAAATAGAGCATGACGCCGAGCGCTGCTACGAACGCAAACGCACTCTGTCCAAAGCCCAGAACCCCTTGGGCTAGCGAGCGCAAAATCGCCGATACGCCGACCGAGACTCGCTCCGCAACCGCATCTGCATCATTCAGACCGAAACGTTCGAGCAAGGATAACGCCCAAGACGGCAGATTCCCTTGAATATTAGCAAAAATTTTCGCGAAATCGAACTCGTTTGATCTAACTTGTTCATAGAGGCCAACCACCTCGTCCGCGAGTGCCAGACCTATAAGAATAGCGGGCACAATAACCAGTGCGATGAGCGCAAACAAAGCCACCACAGCGGCCAAATTCTTGCGCTTTGGCATCAAGGACAACAGTTTCCGGTTGAGAGGCGCAAACATGATCGCAGCGACAACGCCCCACAAAATCGCCCCGTAAAATGGGGAGACCACCCATGCAAAAGCGAGTGACACAATAATGATGAAGATCAGAAACGTTCCGTTTTGAAGTCCGCGCATGTCAGTTCGTCCCTTCATATTCTTGTGAACTGATAACAACGTTCGTGACGCACAAATATATGATTTTTTCCAGCACATCGGCCCAATGCGCTATGCCTGCAGCATCGGCAATCAAATCCTGTCGCATTTCAATACCGAGGTAAGCAATCCCATTATCCTCCCCGTGGCGGTTCATCGTCGCGTTGAGAAGTTTTCCAGAATAGGGCAATTGATCTCCCACAATCACGCCCGCAGCGGCCAAGGCCTGAATAGCAATACGCGCTGCACGGTCATCCTGATTGTATAGGATGCCGACCTGCCATGGCCTTACACTCCCTTGTTCACTTTCAAGTTGAGGCGTGAAACTATGAAGTGAAATCAATAGTTTTGGCTTCTGTTCTAAAATTTTTTCTGTGATCCGGGAATGATAAGGGCGCCAATAGCTATTGATCCTCCTTATGCGCTCCATATGAGAAATAGCATTACCCGGTATCGCGTGACCATCGCTCGCGATCGGAATGATGTGCGGCGCGTTCTCCTCTCGGTTAAGGTCAACAACCAATCGCGATACGCCGCCCAATATACCAGGGAAGGCCATACGCTGACACAGTAATAGCCCTAATTCTGCAACGCCAATATCGACGGCAATATGCGTGTTTAAAAGTGATGACGTTATGCCAAGGTTCACATCGTCTGGTACATGGTTTGAGGCGTGATCCGCAATCAGCAACAGCGGGCTTTTCTGATCACCATCGATATCTTGCCAAGATTTATTCATACTCCCCTGTTGCCGTGCGCGCGCCGAAATGTCACCATCTGTCCAACAGAATAAGCAAGAGGCCAAAATGAAAATCTCACGTCGGCAAAGTATCGCGGCCTTGGCGCTTGTTTCCGCAAGCCCAGCCCTCGCAAAAAAGAAAAAAACTGTTTTGCCGCAGCCCGATGTTGGTCCCTTTACCGATATTGCAGAAAAATTGCTCGGCCATTTGAAAGAAATTGGAACCTACAATGGGGTTCCGGCGTCTTTAGATGGCGGTCCACTGGCGCGCAGTATGGATGACTATTCGCCCGCTGGGGAAGCCGCGCTGCGTTCCGAATTGCAAACCAGCCGGGATATTTTGTCACGGATTCGGATAAAGGGCGACGCGACGACGGGCGCGCAGTTGGCTACGATCAACGCGACACTCGAAAATGGAACGCGTTCCGCTCATATTCCCTACGGCAAAATCAATCCGTTCAATTTTTCAGGCCATGTGCCTTATGTTGTGACTCACCTGGC
>JBEBKH010000042.1:0-19140 GCA_040079575.1 Chakrabartia sp.
GACGCGCACTGCGGACATCGGCGTTTTGTGGACGCGTGAGGTAAAGCTCTCTTTCAACGCCTTGAAACCGACGATGAGGTCGGCAACCATTTCGGTATCGTTATCTGACCGGACACGAACAGCGCTAACCCAAGGCAGAAATTCACCGTAACGCGCGACATCTGTCACCAGACCATACATTTGCGCCGCGCTATAGGGCAGAATGCGAGTCTCGCTATGCCTTGGCATGGGCCAACTGCGCCGCGCGGGCATCGCGCATTTTCGCAAAATCACTGTCGGCATGATAGCTGGACCGTGTGAGCGGGCTTGATGCAACCAGTAAAAAGCCTTTGGCACGCGCAATCGCAGCATAAGCATCAAAGGTTTGAGGCGTGACAAAATCAATCACCGATGTGTGGCGCGGCGTGGGTTGCAGATATTGGCCCAATGTCAGGAAATCGACATCGGCGGACCGCATATCGTCCATGACCTGATGGACCTCCAACCGGGCTTCTCCAAGTCCCATCATCATGCCTGATTTGGTGAAGATGGTGGGGTCATGCCGTTTGACACTCTCCAACAAACGCAGTGAGGCATAATAGCGCGCGCCCGGGCGGATCGTGGGATAAAGGCGTGGGACGGTTTCCAGATTATGATTATAAACGTCTGGCCGTGCAATTATGATCGATTCTACAGCAGCTTGTGCTTTATTTCTAAAATCAGGTGTAAGGATTTCAATCGTGGTGTTCGGAGTGGTGCGGCGCAGCGCCTCAATCACCTTCACAAACTGCGACGCGCCGCCGTCTGGCAGATCGTCGCGGTCAACACTGGTCACCACAATATGCTGAAGGCCCAGTTCGGCAGCGGCATCGGCAACATGCTGTGGTTCGGTCATATCAACCGCACGTGGCATACCGGTTTTGACATTGCAGAATGCACAGGCACGCGTGCATGTGTCGCCAAGGATCATCACCGTGGCATGCTTTTTGGTCCAGCATTCGCCAATATTGGGGCACGCCGCCTCTTCACACACAGTCGCAAGGTTCAGGCGGCGCATCAACGCCTTTGTTTCTGCAAAACCAACGCTGGTTGGTGCTTTAACCCGAATCCAGTCAGGTTTGCGTGGACGGATGATGGGATCAGCTTCAGACATGTCAGCGTCATTAGCGCCTTACGTTACGGCTTGCCACCCCCTGCCCGCCCGCTTAACGCCGAAACATGACAGATTTTGCAACATTGCTTCAGGGTTACGCCCGTTTCAAAGCCAGCGATTGGCACAAACAGCGCGCGCGCTGGGCCGAATTGGCAGAAGGGCAGTCACCAAAGGTGATGGTGATCGCTTGTTCGGATAGCCGCGTTGACCCTGCAACGATTTTTGACACCTCACCTGGCGAAATGTTCGTCGTCCGCAATGTCGCCAACCTTGTGCCTCCCTATGAACTGGGCGGCGGGCGTCACGGCGTATCAGCAGCGTTGGAATTTGCGGTCACCCAAATCGAAGTGCCCGAAATTGTCGTGATGGGCCATGGTGGCTGCGGCGGGTGCCGTGCCGCGCTTGATCAGACGTTCAAACATGCAAAACCGGGAGAAGGCGGCTTTATTTCAGGGTGGATCGACCTGCTGGACGCAGCGCGCGAACGGGTTGTCCATGAACACGGCCTCGGCACAGCGGCCCACCGCGCGATGGAGCATGAAGCGGTCAAAGTCAGCCTCGCCAACCTGCGCACCTTCGCCTGCATCCGTGAACGCGAAGGTGATGGTCGTCTCAAACTTCACGGCGCTTATTTCGCGATTGATGACGGACAATTGCACTTGCTGGATGAGGCCACGGGCACTTTTGGGGTCGCTTGAAAATACTGTGAAAATGTGATACTGTGTAAACCATGAAAAATGTCACTATTGCCCTAGACGATGAAACTCACCGCAATGCTCGCATTCGCGCGGCAGAAATGGGCACGTCATTGTCTGCCTTGGTGAAGGATTATTTGAACGGGCTGTCGGCAAACAAACTACCTGTGAAAGTGCGCGACATGACTATGAATTTCAGAGCCGAACCGGCCACCGCGCCTTTGCCCCCTATGCGGAAGCTGGGGCAATTAAAAGGCAAGGTCTGGATGGCGGATGATTTCGATGTCTGGCCCGATAGCATCCAAAAGATTTTTGACGCAATGTATGAAGGTGCGATTGTTCCGCGCCCGTGAAATTATTGCTTGATACGAACGCACTCATCTGGACCATAGAGCAGAACCCTAAGCTGGGAAAGCGGGCACAATCTCTGATTGAACGTCACGGAAATGACGTGATGTTCAGCATTGTTTCAATATGGGAGCTCCTGATTAAAACCCGCACCGGCAAACTTCATCTCGATTGGCAAATCGTTAGCGCAGGCGCATCAGAGGCAGGTTTAATCCAGATTGGCGTGGACTTGACCCATATGGAGGCGCTCAATGCCCTGCCCTATTATCACGGCGATCCATTCGACCATTTGATCCTCGCCCAAGCGATAACGGAAGGTGCAACATTGGTGACATCAGATCAAAATATGATGCATTACGGTGTGCCGATTATAGAATGTGGGTGAATGAGGGGTGGATCGAAAGTGTGGCGACTGGGCCAACACCCGTAATTTTGACAAGCTTGTATGCCTGCTCGTCGGTGAACACCCCCAGGAACAGATCAACATCCGTCTCGACCGCATGGTTGCCGAGTAGTTCCGTGCCAGCGGTACAGGTTGGAAAACACGGATGTATGAGGCCTTGAAAAAGGCGGTTGGTAAATAGAGGTTAAGATAAGCTGTCACAAAAATCTTTAAAGCCGCCATGCGACATAGCGTTTATTTAATATCTATTACCATAGAGCCGTCATTAGACCAGGTGAGCTTTTGGGAGCGATTTCACGCAAATCGAGAACATTGTCTGAAGCGTAATAGTTTATCAGTCGCTTTTGCTGCGCCCTATAATGTTTATCGTGAAATTCAATTCCTTGAGGGGCCGCCTCCAATCCAACAAACCACTGCATACCAGCGTGCAGACACTGTAGATATTTTAACATTCGCAGACCAACCTTGCGCCCTCGCCAAGTCTCGCAGGTTTCTATGCTAAGGATTGCGATGAATCCACTGGCTATAACATCCATTTCGCGGTACCTGCTTTTAAGTGTCCGACGTCGCTTATAGAGTTCCTGAGAAAAATTGTATGCCACGGCTGTATGGTCGTCAAATGCAGTGACTAGGTTTTTCGGATTCTCGATATCAAACCAAGAATCAGCTAACCTCAGTGCTTTTAACTCGCATACCAATTCTCTTTCGTTTGTTCGAGCTGTAAGGCAAATCGATTGCATCCTTGGGTTGTGAAAGTGTGGCTCGCAAATAGCGACAATTCCAACATCCAACTCGTTTTCCATTGCCCCACTCCAGAGCTAGTCAGACACACTACCGCGTCAGTTTCTTATAAGCCAGTCGCGTCGGCCGATCCGCCGCATCACCCAATCTGCGCCGTTTATCTTCCTCATAGCTTTCGAAATTGCCTTCAAACCATTCAACATGGCTATCACCTTCAAACGCCAAAATATGCGTCGCCAACCGATCCAGAAAGAAGCGGTCATGGCTGATGACGACCGCGCAACCGGCGAAATTCTCCAGTGCTTCTTCAAGCGCGCGGAGCGTTTCGACATCAAGATCGTTGGTCGGTTCATCGAGCAGCAGCACATTGCCCCCCGCTGCGAGCATTTTAGCCAAATGGACGCGGTTGCGTTCACCGCCTGACAATTGCCCGACCTTTTTCTGTTGATCGGTACCCTTGAAGTTGAACGCGCCGACATAGGCACGGGTGTTGACCTCATGCTTACCGAAGTAAAAGCGTTCATTGCCGCCGGATACTTCTTCCCAGACATTTTTGTTGGGATCAAGGTCATCGCGGCTTTGATCGACATAGCCAAGTTTGACCGTGTCGCCGACCTTGATCGTGCCGCTACCCGGCTGTTCTTGACCCGTGATCAGTTTGAACAGGGTTGATTTACCCGCGCCGTTTGGCCCGATCACGCCGACGATGCCGCCCGGCGGCAGTGTAAAGTTCAAATCCTCAAACAGCAATTTGTCGCCGTAAGATTTACCCAGCCCCGTCGCTTCAATAACATTGCCGCCAAGGCGGGTCGGAATTTGGATGAGAATCTGCGAACCGCTTGGGCGACGATTCGCTTGTTTTTCAACAAGTTCATCAAAAGCTCTAATACGCGCTTTCGACTTTGTTTGGCGCGCCTTGGGCGACTGCCGGATCCACTGAAGTTCTTCCTTGATCGCCTTTTGACGGCTTTCATCCTCACGATCTTCTTGTTCAAGGCGTTTAGCTTTGCCTTCAAGCCATGCCGAATAATTGCCTTCAAACGGCAAACCGCGTCCGCGATCCAGTTCCAATACCCAGCCGACAACATTGTCGAGAAAGTACCGGTCATGGGTCACGAGAATGACATTGCCGGCATAGTTGATGAGATGCTGTTCCAGCCATGCGACGCTTTCAGCATCCAAATGGTTGGTCGGTTCATCGAGGAGCAGCACTTCTGGTTTTTCAAGCAACAAGCGGCACAGGGCGACGCGGCGACGTTCACCGCCCGATAGATTCTCAACGCTCGCATCGCCGGGCGGGCAACGCAAAGCCTCCATCGCAATTTCAAGTTGGTTGTCGAGCGTCCAACCGTCCACGGCGTCAATCTTCTCCTGCAAATCGCCCATTTCAGGAAGCAAAGTGTCAAAATCTGCGTCTGGTTCTGCCATCAAGCTGGAGATTTCATTGAAACGATCGACCATGTCGGCGACGTCGCGGACACCGTCCTTTACGTTTTCGATGACCGTTTTCTTAGGGTTAAGCTGCGGTTCCTGCGCAAGATAGCCAACGCGGCATCCTTCTGCAGCCCATGCTTCACCAGTATATTCGGTGTCATAGCCCGCCATAATCTTCATCAGCGTCGATTTACCAGCGCCGTTGACGCCGATGATCGCAATCTTGGTGCCGGGCAAGAATTGCAGGTGGATGTTGTTGAGAATAGGCTTTGCAGCGCCGGGGAAGGTCTTGGTCAGACCTTTCATAACATAGGAATATTGGACAGCCACAGGGAGTTTCCTTGAAATCAAAAGCGATGTAATTTTGCCGCTCCCCTAGCCGAGCGAAGACACATTGGCAAACCTAGAGAAAGTGGTTAGCCAGCAGATATGAAACATTTTCTTCTCCTCACCGCCGCCCTACCCGCACTGGCCATCGCAGCCCCTGCTCAAAAAGACGTCGCCTATGACATTGTCGAAGGCCTGACGACCGAAGTGGGCCAACGCCTAGCAGGCACGGAAGCGGAGGCGCGCGCGCGGGATTGGGCCGTCATTAAGTTAAAGGCACTGGGGTTCAGCAATGTCCGGATCGAAACCTATGACATGCCGGTTTGGGTGCGCGGTGCAGAAACGGCGGAAATCATATCCCCCTACCCTCAAAAGCTGATTGTTACTGCACTCGGCAACAGCGGTTCTACGGGGGCTGCTGGTTTGACCCTGCCTGTGATTGGGTTTGAGAGTCTTGACGCATTGAAGGTTGCTGATCCGGCAAGCGTGAAGGGTAAAATCGTTTTTGTCAGCCATGCGATGAAGGCCGCGCAGGACGGTTCAAGCTATGGCCCATCGGGTCAAGCGCGGCGTGCGGGGCCCTCAATTGCGAGCAAAATGGGTGCTGCGGCCATCGTCATTCGTTCCATTGGCACGGATATGTCGCGCGCGCCCCATACCGGCGTGCAAATGTGGGCGGACGGAGCAAAGCCAATCCCGGCGGGAGCACTCTCCGTTTCTGATGCTGAAAACCTCCAACGCATGCTTGCGCGCGGGAAACCCGTGACGATGAAATTGGTTCTGACCCCGCAAAACATTGGGCCTCAACAATCAGGAAACGTAATTGCAGAAGTGCCAGGTACTGACCCCGCTGCGGGATTGGTGTTGATTGGCGGGCATTTGGACAGTTGGGATTTGGGTACTGGCGCAGTTGATGATGCAGCGGGCGTTGCGATCACGGCTGCTGCGGCCAAAGCAATCCTTGATTCGGGTAAAAAGCCGCGCCGTACAATCCGTGTCGTGTGGTGGGGGGCAGAGGAAGTTGGCGGCAATGGCGGCGATGATTATGTCAAACGCCATCAGGCAGAACCCCATGCACTCGCAGCAGAATCCGACTTTGGTGCTGACCGCATCTGGCGTCTTGACGTCAAATTACCAGACAATGCAAAGGCGCTTGGTGACCGTCTGGGTGCGGCCCTTGCACCATTGGGTATCACAAAGAGTAAGCAGGTTGCTCAGGGCGGCGCAGATGTTGAGACTTTGATTGCGGCTGGGGTTCCCGGTGTTGACCTGCAACAAGATGGCACACGCTATTTTGATTTGCACCACACACCAGAAGACACGCTCGACAAAATCGACCCTGTCCAATTGCAGCAAAATGTCGCGGCATGGACGATCATGCTGGAACAGGTTGCCAATGCTCCGGAGGATTTGATGGCGGGTCAGGTCGCCAAGCCATGAAGCGGGTGCTCATCGCTTTGCTACTCCTTGCTGGATGTAGTGACAGCGCAAACCAAGGTGATTCGAGCGAATCTGTGCTGCAAAATCAAGCACAGGCGATTGAAACAGCCACTGAAGAAAGTGTGAAGCAAACGATCAAGCAGATCGAGATCGATGCAGAGCGGGAAGCACCGCCACGGGCACAATAAAGCTAAAGTACTAGGTTGTGTTGAACATGCTCGTGAAAGAGAACTTACCACTTAAGACACGCATTACATTGATTTTTTGTAAATTGGAGTTACGTCATCAAATTACAGTGACACGTGCGATATACCCTAATTAAGCTTTGCGATCCGACGGTATCAGAGCGTGGGTGCTGGGGTGACCACAGGCTTTGGCGATGACGGGGCGGATCTGATCGGGGAATATAAGAAGCTCGATGATTTATGGAGCGTCACTGCCCATCACCAACAATAACAAATGGTGCCCAGAATGCCGGGTGTGCACGATATGAAAGAGCGCCTCGGCTTGCGCGCATTTTAGCCATGGCGCGCTGCAGTGTTTGGTTATTTGCCTTCCCGTTTGTATCAAATAATTCGGCCATCAAGTCAGTTGTCGCGGCGCTGTCGATACTCCAGTGTGAGACGAGAAGGCGGCGTGCGCCGGCTGCAAAAAAAGCGCGGGCTAATCCCGTTAAAGGCCTTTGATCGCTCCCAAAATCTGAGGCCGCAGTATTGCAGCCAGACAAAATAACCCAGTCCGCATCGAGCGTGAGACGGGAAATTTCGCTGGCAACCAACATTCCGTCTTCATCAGCATTTTCGGTATCGCAACCGCCGCCAGGTGTCAGAACAAGTGCAGGCTCCATGCCTGACGTATTGGACATTAATCCATGTGTTGCAAAAAGCAGAACGCGGTAGCGTGCAAGCTCGCCAGAACTGTTTAACTTTGCCAAGCCACTGTCACTTGCAGCCTCTGATCGCAAAATACGAGACCTGTCGATCCCGAGATGATCTGCCAATTTTTGTGCTTCACGCTGTGTATCTGGCAGCGCACGGAGGCGACATATAGCGCGGGCATTAAGTGTTGCATCAGGAAGCGCGCTATCGTTTCCACGAAGTGAAGAAAATGTTGAGAATGAGGCTAATTCTTGGCCTCCGTGAAGTGAAGGATCAGCAAAAGCAAGCAGTGCCATTGGCGATACAGAGGGCTTTATCTGTTGCCGCCATGCGGTAATAGATGCCGCTGATGGCGCATAGGACATCCCCACATCATTTGCGAACCAGTGTATATCACGATATGCGTTTTGCGCGGGCGCGCGGCTTACAAATATGCTCAGAGGTAGACTTGAAAGCGGACCATCCGTTGTAATGATAATGTTTTTGATACCGCGCGCATGCTGCATAACCGGCGCTATAAGATCACGGTAAAGTTGGTGCGCTGCGATGACATCAAATTCAGGTAAATCTGACGCGGAAATCGCTGTGCTAATTTCAAGCCCTTTACGTAGCGCCGCAACACGTTTTTGCATCGCGCTGCGGCCTAAATCGATCCTTTTAAAAATATAGGAATGCCGCGTAATAAGCATGATATGCAATGCTTTGTCGGTTTGTGCGAATTGTAGATAGGCTTCATCCTTGGCCAAGATTTTCGGCGTCATGATGTGTGCCAAATCCACCGTGAGTTGTGATGCTTGTTTGGAATAGAGTGGAAAATTTTGCTCCAATGCGCGTGATTCTTGATCAAAGGCGGCTTCTGCAACCGCGAGCGCATTTTGTGCTTCAGATATTTTGGCCTCGTCATTGGTGCGGTACAGGCGCGCGACGACAGATTGCTGCAGCCGGACATCGCGGCCGAGGCTTTCTCGTAAACGCGCTTGTGCTTGTAACGCCGGGTCAGTTGATGCGAACCGCCCGTTAAGCTGAGCAACCGCCAATGCCGTCGTCGATTGATTTACAATTTGCATCGCCAGAAAAGCAGTGTTGCGTTGTTCAATCTCGCTTACGCCGAAAATCGGCTGAGTGGCCAATTTCAAAATGCCATCCAGATCAATGGGGCGCAAAGCGGCAGCGTCTGCAGGTTCAAGGCCGCGCAAAAACGACTGATAGACCCGCAAACCCTCGCTGGCCGTCGCCCACGCTTTTGCAGCATCGCCAAGGGCCAGTTCAGCATCAGCCAAAGCGAAAAGTGATATTGCCGTTAAATTACTGCGTTGGCCCAATAATTTGCGCCGTATAGAGGCCGATTGTGCTAAATATGACTGCGCTTTCAACGCTTTTCCGCGCTTGAGTTCAAGGGTTCCCAGCGCCAGCGCTGTATCGGCAATCCGTGTATGGATTTCACCATAAATTTCTAATTCAAGCGTGCGTGCTTTGAGGAGATAGCCCTCAGCTTCTTCAAATTTTCCTTGGGCCAGCAACGCATTGCCAAGATTGAAATAGCCTGTCGCAAGCGTCGGGTTTGCAGGGTCAGCTTTTGCCAATTTAATCGCCAAGGCGCGGCGATAATAGGGTTCGCCTATGGCGGCACGACCACTGCGCTCCATCAGAAAGCCAAGATTGTTGAGATGACTTGCCGTTTGCAAATCTTCAGTTCCGGAAATTTTTTCCGAAATAGCGACAGCCCGGCGTAACAAGGGTTCTGCATCGTCATAACGTTCGAGCTTGCGGTAGGTGATCGCCAGACCATTGAGCGCTTCTGCCGTCTGAAAATTATCTTGCTTATTATGCCTTTCAGCTAAACGTAAAAAGCGCTGGGATAGGACCAAAGCTTCGCTGAATTGGCCTGCTTCTTCTGTTACATCTTGAAGAAGTTGAACATAGCCGAGGAGCCGGCTGCTGTTCACGTCAACCACCCCCTCCATCAATGCCAATGCGCGCCGCGCCTTGATTTCGGCCGCCTCAAGCCGGTTTTGGTTCAAATCCAATCGTGCAGATTGGCCAAGTAACGACGCTTCTTGTGTTCCTAAATTTGGCTTTCCTGTTGTGCGCGCAATGCCTTTTTCTATCAGCGCTGCCACTTCTGTGCGCTTTCCTGTGCGGTTCAATACGTCGGCCAAACCTTGTATTGCTGCTGCATATGCACCGTCGACGGACGGCCCTAGCGGTTCAAATAAAGCCACGGCCCTGCGCAAATCAGTTTCAGCCTGTGGCCATTGATTGTCTTTGGTGCTGTTGTAGCCTCGGCCTGAAAGCGCATAGCCCAGTGCCATAGGATGGGACGCGCTTGCCTTTTCAAGGACAGGCAAGGCCAATTGCAACAACGCATCAGCATCTCTGAGTAAACCAGATTCAGTATAGGCTTGGGCGACTCTCGTCCGGCATTCTGCTAGGGGGATAGATTGCGGCGCCAAATTGCGCGCACACAATATCAAATAGCGTTTTGCTACAATGACAGATTGCTTTGAATCGCCCACTGTATCAATTTTTTCGAGTGTATCGCGCGCCTCATCAAGTGCAGAATTTGCCGAACGCGCGTCTGATGCGGTGACGAAAAGTAACAACGTGGCGACGATAGTGGAAATTCTTTTGATCATCGTTCCCCGTTTTTGATCAAGCGTAGACTATTTCAACTGCACTGATAGACGCCTGAGCGCTGCTTCTCGACAGCCTGCGTTCCAGTGATCAGCAATGTCTTTCCAACTCTCTTCAGATGCATTCCCAGCACACATAACAGGATTCTCTCCGCGAACGCCGCCTAAGCGGACTGTGTCAGATCTGGCTTTGAACATGGCTGCAAAAGCCTGTATCACAGATTGATCTGCATCCTGCTTTTCGGGAATGAAAAATATTGTTGGTCCACGTAGCGCAAGCGTCGTGCCATCGGCCTGGAGTAACAGCACGGAACGCCCTTTTTGTACCCGCAGCAAAGATCCAGCTTTTAAATTATTACCCGCAGCCAGGCGGGGCGTATCAGAACGTAAAACCAAAACATCAGCTAAGGCAGGGGCACTTGCCAGTACGGCCAACACCAGCATAGATAGCGCAACAATAGGGCGGAAACGTTTCAAATTATATTCTCCCAGTGGCGCGACCAAGGGTTTTAATATAGATGATAAAATCATCATTGCAGGAAACCAAATCAAACGTCTATGGAATTTTGTGTGCGGGGATCCTCGCCCTATTTCTGAGTGTCATTCCTCCTTTATCTTCAGTTGAATCAGCGGCGTCTGATCACCGTGTGGCGCGGCTGAGTTTCAGCACATTGATGGACCCCGACATAGTCATAGTCGCGCTTGATGATGCGACGATGGAACGGCTTTCCTTCCGCCAACCCATTGATCGGGCGTTTCTTTCAAGATTGATTGGTGAAATTTCCATGGGCGCGCCGCGTGTCATTGGTCTTGATGTCATTTTGGATCAGCCAACCCGTTTTGAAGACGACGAAACGCTAAAATCCTTAATCACAAGCATGCAAACAAAATTTGTCGCGGCAACGCCTGCGACTGGGCCAGGGCCCTTTCTAAAACATATGATCGGCCAAAAAAGCTGGGGTGTTGCAACTTTTCAAACGGATGCTTCTGATTCGGTGGTGCGTCAATTGTCATCGTCCTCACGCGAAAAACCAACTTTCACTCAGGCGATTGTGCAAAACACAGCGACTATAAGTTCATCAAAAAATCGGAAAATACGCTGGCCGTTGCTAAGTTCAGATGCTGTCCCATTTATCACGCTACCTGCGCACCTTGTTGTCAGTCGCGCGATTGATCCAGCGGTTATGCGCGACAAGATCGTGCTGATCGGGACGACGGCGACAGGGATTGATCGTCACATGACACCCTTGTCTGTTTTACCCTCCTATGCAGATGGACAGTCCGGTGTCACGGTACATGCTTATGCGATTAAAACGATGCTGGCACCAGATGCTGTACCGCCGTCAAACATTGTCGTTGATCTGATTTTGATATTTCTGGCCACGCTTACCGGGGCGTTGATAGGACGAAGCCGCGCACACTGGGCGGTGCGCGTAACGGCGATCCTCTTTGGCGCCGCTGTTTTGGGCTTTGCTACCTTTGCTCTTTTCTCTGTGAGCCAATTTTTGCTCAATATGACCGCAATATGTTTAGGTTTTTTATTTGGCGCGATGATTGGCGCTGTGAACGCGCACCGTGCGCAGACGTTTGCAGCACGGCGCATCGAATTTGCTTTTGCACATTACCTTGATCCAGAAGTTGTGCGCGGCATAAGCAAATCTCCCGACCTGCTTATTTCAGGTGCGAAAGAGCAAGACATAGCAGTGCTCTTTACAGATCTTAGCAATTTTAGTGGTCTTGTGGAAACGATGGAACCCAGCGCCGTTGAGACCTTCCTCAACGCATATCTGGATGTGGTCACCAGCATTATCGTCGCCCATGGTGGCACCGTTGATAAAATTGTTGGGGATGGCGTGCATGCGTTTTTTGGTGCGCCTGTACTTCAAAAGGATGCTGCACACCGTGCCATAGGTTGTGCGCTTGATATTTATAACAAGACAGAGGCGATCGCCCTGATTGATGAAAATCACGGCTTTGGAAAGACGCGGCTTGGCGTACATTTCGGGTCGGCCTTGGTTGGCAATTTCGGCGGGCGCCACCGTCTTGATTATACTGCGCACGGGCTGACCATGAATCTGGCCTCACGACTTGAAGAAGCGAACAAAGCTCTTGGAACGCAAATTTGTGCCAGCGCTGTTGCCGTGAAGCAGGCAGATTTGGCAGGGCAGTGGCGGCCAATTGGGGATGTTTGGCTGCGCGGCGCATTTGCACCTTTGGAAGCTTGGACCATATGCCCGACCAATGTTGATCGCTCTGCCTATATGGCTGCGTTTGCACAGATAGAAATCATGCCGAAAGAGGCGGCCTTATTGTTTGCGCAATTGCCCGACACTGACCCATTGGTGCGGCTACATCGCGCGCGCTTAAATCAAGGGCTGACGACACCAATGATCGATTTGCGTTAATCTGGCAGCATATTTGTCAAAGCCACCATATCGTGAATGATGAAATCAGCTTTGTCGCGAGAAACAACCCCTCCGGTCACTAAGGCGCTGAAGGCCTTTGATACCGATTCTCGCGTCGCGTTCACTCTGGCACCAAAGTCGGTGATGGTTGGGGCATGTGGAATGTAAGAATGCGCCGTGCCTGGCATTGGAACGGCGAGTGTAATGAGTTCTGCTGCCAACCGGGTTGCAATAGGCGCGGTCGCAATTGAAAAAGCCTGCTGACTGGATTCACGCAGGCGTTGGCTCAGCTGAAAAACAAGGGCCGCTGCAAAGGAAACATCACTCATAAGCCAATCGTTAAATACCGAACTGGGAATAAGGATCGAGCGTGTTTCTTCCATAGCAATGATTGAGCCGGAGCGTGGCAAAGCATTAATGACGGCCATCTCTCCCACTATATCCCCGCTACTGCGATGGGCGAGAACAATTGACGTTCCATCAGGTGTGATACGAAACACCCGAACGCGGCCTGTGCAAATAAACCATGCATTTGTTCCGGCATCACTTTCGTGCATCAGCGTTGCGCCTTTGGGCGTCGAAATATATTGCACGCCGCGCGCACCCAGCGACGCAGCTTTTTCCAGCATCAAGCGCATGTCTTCCGATAGCTTAGTTCGACGTCTGTGAATTTCGCTTATTTCCAGCATCCTAAATCAACCAGTGCACCTTTGATCATCTGGCCTTTTCAGATGCCGCTGAAAAAACAAGCCCGCTGTGAAACGCTTCACAGCCAGAGTGTTTTCAACCTTTCAGTATCGGATTGCAATGTGGAATGATTTGGAAAGGGCACGATGTGAGCATAGAAATTGAACAGGATACGCCACTGCGCCTTTCCCGTCGGCAATTTAGCGCTTGTCTTATTGCTGGAATGATCGCCCACCCAGCATGGGCGGCAGAGCCCTCTGGCACAGACTTAATGCTCGCGAGCTATAATGCGAGCCGTTTTGCCAATGCACGGTTTTCAGCCGAACTGGCCCTAGCGACCAAGACCGGAAGCGTTCAAAAACGCGCTTTGAAAGGTGTGGCCAAGCTGGTCGATCAGGGGACTTCATCGGCCCGCCTCATTAAATTTGCGAGCCCCGCTGATATCAGTGGCGTTGCAACCTTAACAATAGAACGCGGCCGTCGCGCTGACGATCTTTGGATCTATTTGCCATCTTTCCGCCGTGTCCGGCGGCTGGTTTCATCAAACCGCGCTGACCCGTGGGTTGGGTCAGATTTCTCGCTGGGTGATATTGTTGGACATAAGGTGGAAGATTGGCGGCATGCTCTGGCAGGAACAGATGTTTCTGGTGCAGTGCCGACATGGCGCATTGACAGCAGCCCTGTAAACCAAACGGTTTCGAACGACACAGGATATAGTCGCCGAAAATCCTGGCTGCGAAAATCTGATTCCGCACTGATCAAATCCGAATTTTATGATCATGCCGGGCGGCTAGCCAAAATTTTAATTGCTGATGACATTCGTGTTCTTGATGCCAAGGCGGGAAAGGTTCAGCCTATGCGCTTGACGATGCGTAATGTACAGCGAGGCAGCGCATCTGTTATGCTCTTCACCAGCTTTCGCACTACAGATGCTGTCTCGACAAGCGAAGTTGCCCCTGCGGCCTTACAATCATGAGCGCCGTGACAAGATGGCGTGTTTTTTGCGGATGCGTGGCTCTTAGTTTTACATTTCATCCCTTTACTGAGGTCAGAGCTGAGTCAGATATTCAACCTTCATTTCGCCTAAATGCGTGGTCAAGCAATCGATTGAACAATGGCGATCAAGGGACAATATCCGGTGAAATATGGGGTCGCGCCCGCACGACTGTTTCGCCAAATCTTTCCGTTAAGGTTGAGGCCTGGATTGGCACTGATCCTGTTGCGAAGCGCGAAGCGGGAGGCGATATTCGTGAAGCCTATGCCATACTCACGCTCGGTGAAATCAAACTCACCGCTGGGCGGCAACTGCTGGGCTGGGGTCGTGCAGATCGCATTAATCCAACGGACATGGTCAGCGCGCGTGATCTGAGACGGTTGGTCGATGAAGAAGAAGATAACCGCCTCGGCCTCGGGGTGGTGAGCATATCTGCTCCACTTGTGGGCGGTACAGTGACGGCACATTGGCTGCCCGAATTTCGTGCTTCAAAACTACCTCAGAATCTGGTGGAAAATGGCCTTGCCGTTTTGCGGCGGGCTCCTGTGAAAAGTGAAAATGATTTCGCAATCCGCTATGAACGCCTTGGCTCAAAATTCGATATTGCGCTGACATATGCCAATGTAACTGAACGCCTTCCTTGGTTGACTTTAACTCTGGCCCCGAACGGTCGCCCGGCGTTGCAGGCCGTACATCCAAGGATACAAATGTTTGGCGCGGATATGGCCACCACCATAGGAAATTATGGCATCCGCGCTGAGGTTGCCACTTATACGTATAACAGAGATGGGATTCGCCAGTTTAGTTCTGGGAAAACCCGTTTTGCAGGTGTTGTCGGGATAGATCGTAGCTTTGCTGGTCAATGGTCAATCATTCTTCAGGGCTTGCTGCGTGCGAACGATAGAACAACCGTCTTGGGGCAAAACGCCCCCGTTGCAGATCGCAACGCGCAGATTCATGGAGCATGGAAACCATTAATCCTTGGCGGGTTTGCGCGCGTTAAAAAGGGGTTTTCGGGTGACCGTGCCAGCGCTGAAATCGTCGGCGCAATGCTTACAGGTGGCGGTCATTTTGGTCAGGTCAAAATGGCCTACACCTTGCGTGACAGCGTGAAATTACACTTTTTGGCCGAACGTTATGGCGGGCGCCAAGATAGTTATCTTGGCCGCCAAAAACGCAATTCACTCATCATGCTCGGCCTAACTGCCGGATTTTAAACGATAAGGAAACATGATCATGTACGTGAAACTTGCACACTATATCACGACATATCCACGCCGAACGATCATGCTCGTTTTGCTGCTGGCGGCGGTTTTCATGGTCGGCCTTAAGAATACGAAATTCGTCAGTGATTTCGATTCATCTTTGCCTAACCGCAGTCCATTGACCAAACAAATCAGGGACAATCAAATCCGGTTCGGCAGCCGAAACACAATCGTGTTTCTTGTCTCTGGCGCGGCTGCAGCAGACAGAGTGAATGCCGCGTGCGCTTTAAGCGCGGGCCTTCAGCGCTTGCCAAGCATCGTTACTGGTCGTGTTTACGGCGTTGGTTCTGACAGTTTGAAATATGTGCAGTCGGACGATGTGGCCGTGAATGTGACGGGACTTTCAAATGTCTGCCAATCGGGAACAGGACTTACGAATGATGTTATGACTGGGCTTGGACCTCAGCGCGCACTTGTGGTTGCGCCGCGCGGCGATCTTATCATTACGGCCGATATTGACGCTGTGAGCGGCGCATTTGGACCCTTGTTTGAACAAATTGATGCGCTGACCCTACCGTTAAAGAAAAATGGGGTAGAGATTGCATATTCGGGTCAGCCAGCATTCCTTGCGCAGAATGACATTTTTTCAAAACGCATTGCTTACTTCTTCCCGCTTATCATGCTGTTGGTTCTTGTGCTGCACTGGGAAGCACTGCGTTCTGTGCAAGCGGTGGTCGTGCCAATCTTTACGGGCTTGTTCGCAACGCTGTTGGGGTTGGGTGCATATGGGTGGCTGGGTTTGACTCTTGATACTTATACGGTGCTCGCCCCGATCCTTATTCTGGCGGTCGGAGCTGGGCATTCGGTGCAACTGCTCAAACGCTATATGGAAGAAGCCCGGGTGCGCACAGCAATTGGCCAACAAGCAAGTGAGGCGGAAAATAAAGCCGCGATTATAGCAACGATGAGCGCAATGGGGCCCGTGCTTACCATCGCCGTATTTGGTGCGGCGGCCTGCCTGTTCGCTTTGCTTTTACTCGATGTTTCCGCCTTGGCACGATTGGGCTTGCTGGCGGGGATCGGGATTTTGTGTGCGCTGTTTCTTGAACTGACGCTGGTGCCAGCCATTCGCGTCTTGCTGCGTCGCCCAGTTGTGACAAAGGATTATGGCGATCTGAGCCGCTGGTGGCAGAAAGGCTTACACTGGCTGGCCAAACTTGCCTTAACAGGACGTGCCTCAGTTATAGGCGCTGGTCTTGCCATCATTATTGTCCTTCTCGCAATTGGATTATTTCAGGTCAAAGAATCCCACAGTATGGCGGTATATACCGCACCCGATGTGCCGGTGCAGCGCACGTTGGCAACGCTCGTAAAGGCAGGTGTTGGTCCTTATGTTCTCGATATTGTAGTCGATACTAAAGAGCCCGATGGCGCATTTTCGCCGCAGATTAATGATGTGATGACGGGCCTTTCCAACGAATTACAGCGTGATGATGATGTACGAGCAGTGCTTTCATCAGCATCAATTATTGGATTCCTGAAATGCAAATTTGCCAGCAACGTACCATGCATCAGCGCAACGCCTGAAAGCACTGAGGAAGCAAAGCAGATATGGACAGTCCTCAATAGCGGGGGACGCGATTCAGGCATGACAGATGAGACGGGGCAATATGTCCGTTTGCGGGCCTTTGTCAGAACTGATGAAACACGTTCCGCTGAACGTCTGATTGCCAAGGTTAACCGCTTTGCCGCCGCGAATAAGCTTGAAATCACACTTGGCGGATCTGCTGTGACCGCAAAGGCTTTGGCGGACGGTATCGTGCGTGTCAGTCTTGAAAAGGCTGTATTACTGGTCGTGATTGTTCTCGTCATCGGCGGAACTGTATTCCGCTCCATCAAAATGGCTTTCCTGTTCGCAATCCCCACCAGCATGACAATTGCAGCCAATTTTGCATTCTTGGGATGGTCCGGCATAACTCTCAATGTTGCAACAGCTTCGGTCGCGACAATCGCTGTCGGGGTTGGTCTCGATTATTTGATATATTTAAGCTTTCGTATTCGTGAAGCTCAGGAGCAAGGGCTCAGTTACTTGGATGCCGTTCGTGCTGGACACGCTTCTGCTGGTGGTGCCGCTGTCTGTGTCGCGATGGCGGTCGCTGTTGGCTATGCTGTATTGATATTTTCACCAGGCTATCTCGTCCACCACTGGATCGCTGCATTAGTGCCAATGACAATGTTGATGAGCCTATTTGGCGCCCTTTTCGTCTTCCCATTTCTGCTGCGCATTTTCCGCCCTTCGCTGGTTAACCGGCAGAAGCACACGGACAATTGGGATGCCGGCATTGCAAATTATTTCCCAAAGCATTTCTCTGGAAGAGCTTGATTTCTCAATCTAACCCGGAAAATGTGGATTTCCTCTTTACAGCGGCGTCATTGCTGCAAGGCAGAATCGCTTCTGCTATCGAATGAAACGCACGCCAAAACATGTTCGCTGCCCCATGACATGAGCGCAGCGAGCACCGGCTCTAATGAACGACCGCGCTGGGTCAGGCTATATTCGACACGCGGCGGCACTTCGGCATATATTTTGCGCGCGACCAAGCCGTCCGCTTCCAACTCGCGCAATTGCTGAGTGAGCGAACGTTGGGTAATTTTGCATAACAGGCGGCGTAACTCGCCAAAACGTTTGGTACCGTCGAGCAGGCGGAACAGGATGACCCCCTTCCACTTGCCTCCGATGAGATCGAGGGTCGCCTCCATCGGGCATTCGATCACCCGGTCGGCATCGTGTCGCTGCTTTCGCATCGGTTTTCTCCAATAGTATACAAATCGTACCTATATGCATTATTACTGCTTACTTATCAGTAAGGTATAATGATCCTATGAAACAGCCAAAGGAGAAAATCCATGCTGTTTCAACAATCGCCAACGCTCTTTTGGCTCGTCATGACAATCGCTTTCACCGGCCTGTTGTGGGTGCCCTATATTATTGAACTGCTCGTCCATCATGGCCCGATCCAGGCACTGCGCGATCCAGACGGGGTGATTGCCCATGGCGCGCCTTGGGCGCAACGAGGGAAGCGCGCACATTATAATGCTGTCGAAAACCTCGCGCTGTTCGCGCCGCTGGTGATTTTGATTCACATACTCAAGCTTGAAACGGAACTGACCGCGACGGCCGCTATGGCCTATTTCGTCCTTCGCGTCGGGCATTATCTTGTCTACACCGCCGGTATCCCCTTCATTCGCACGCTGTTATTTCTGGCTGGCTTTGGCTGTCAGGCGATATTGGCGCTGCGTCTGTTCGGCATTCTTTGAGACCGAAAGGAACATCGGCCATGAAGCTATACGATGCCGGGACTTCCCCATTTGCCCGTAAGGTGCGCATCGTCATTGCCGAGAAGCAGTTAACAGGCATCGACCTCGTCACGGTCAGTCCGTTCGATTTGCCGCCAGCGCTTGTCGCGATCAATCCACTGAGCAAAGTGCCTGCTCGGCAAATCGATGAGGGCAACGTGCTCGATGACACGTGCGATATACCCTAATTCGCCTGGACACGATACTCGGTCTGGTACGAAGGCGCTGGCACAATTGACAATCGTCTCCAAATGCGGCGCTCCGCTTTCAGAATGATATTTGCGGCCATAAGGATATCGGTGGCCGAATCTCTTTCCGTCATTGAGATAAATAGCGAAAAAGCGGTGACTTATAAGTCACCGATATAATGGTCGGGGAGACAGGATTCGAACCTGCGACCCCCTGGTCCCAAACCAGGTGCGCTACCAGCCTGCGCCACTCCCCGTACCAAGGACTGGCGC
>JBEBKH010000043.1:0-19070 GCA_040079575.1 Chakrabartia sp.
CCGCGAGTTCTGAACAAGTGCGCCAACCCATTTTCCAAGGCGGCAAAGAGCAATGGCAGATGTTTGAACCTTGGTTGCAACCCTTGAAAGACGCGTTAGGGCCCGTGCTCAATGCCTACCCAGATGCACCTTGATCGCCTGAATTGTGGCATAATTACCATAGGGTAACGGCAATATCCTTGAAGAAGCGCGGTTTTGGTGCTTGTTGATTGACCAAGACGCCAAGACGTTACATTCTTGTGACGATTGATATCCTTGGGAGATTTTATGTCGTTTGGTCGCACAAAGAACGTCACAATGCTGGCTCTGATGGGCAGCACGATGCTCATCGCCACACCTGTTTTGGCACAAGAAGCTGCTGAAGCCACCGACAACGGCGAAATTATCGTAACGGCGCAAAAACGTTCGGAAAATTTGCAAAAAGTGCCGCTGTCGATTCAGGCCATCGGGACCGAAAAGCTCGACCAATTGCAGGTCAGCGATTTTCAGGACTATGTTAAATTTCTGCCGTCAGTTTCGTTTCAATCGGGCGGTCCAGGCTTTGCAAAAGTCTATTTCCGCGGCGCTGCGTCGGGCGAAAATGCCAACCATTCGACATCGCAACCTTCGGTCGGCATCTATCTTGATGAACAACCGATCACGACGATCCAAGGTGCATTAGACGTTCACGTTTATGACATCGCCCGCGTCGAAGCACTCGCAGGCCCCCAAGGCACGCTTTACGGTGCCAGTTCAGAAGCAGGCACAATCCGCATCATCACCAACAAGCCTGACACATCCGGTTTTTACGGTGCAGCCGATGCAGAGATCAACAGCATCGCCCACGGTGATTTCGGTTACACGCTAGAAAGCTTCATCAACGCACCATTATCAGAAACCATCGCTGTGCGCGCGGTGGGTTGGTATGTCCGTGACGGCGGTTATATTGATAACATCGCCGGCAGCCGTACCTACCCAAGCTCTGGCATCACCCAAAGCAATGCAGCGTTGGTTGAAAAAAATTACAATGATGTTGAAACCTTGGGTGGACGCATCGCGCTCGGCATTGAACTCAATGACAGTTGGACGATCACACCCAGCATCATGGCCCAAACGCAAAAGGCCAATGGATCTTTCCAGCAAGAATCCGGTCTTCCTAAAAAACTGCAAACCCAGCAGTTCAATCCAGAAGGATCAAAGGACCGTTGGGCGCAGGCTGCGCTGACCATTCAGGGGAAGCTTGGAAATTGGGACGTGACCTACGCCGGTTCATACCTAAAACGCAAAGTGAACACACAGTCTGATTATTCAGACTATTCCTATTTCTATGATGCAATTTCGGGATATGGTACTTTTTTCTACGACAACAGTGGTGCGTTGGTTAACCCGAACCAATATATCATCGGCACTGACCGATTCAGCAAACAAAGCCACGAATTCCGAATTTCATCCCCGTCTGACAAGCGGTTGCGCGTGATCGCTGGGCTATTTTATCAGCGCCAATCGCACAACATCGAACAAAATTATATCATCGACAATATTGCAGACGCGATCACAGTGACAGGCACGGCCAGCAACATCTGGTTTACCAAACAGCTGCGTGTTGACCGCGATTATGCCGCATTTGGCGATGTCACATTTGATGTAACAGATAAGTTAAAACTGACCGGCGGTCTGCGGCTTTATCGCTATGACAACTCCTTGCAGGGCTTTTTTGGTTATAGCGCGGGCTATAGCGGCGATAAATTCGATCCCGACACTGGCGCGTTCATTAGAGACGGAACAGGTGAAGCCGGTTGTAACGGACGCCCAGCCATTGTTGCGGGAAGCCCCTGTACCAACGTCGACAAGTCAACCAAAGACACGGATTATACCCATAAACTCAACGCAACCTATGAGATTGACGGCGACAAGCTGATCTATGCAACATGGTCGAGCGGTTTCCGCCCGGGCGGTATCAACCGGCGCGGGACGTTGCCGCCTTATTTCGCCGACACACTCGACAATTATGAACTGGGTTGGAAAACCACTTGGGCAGACCGTGCCTTCCGCTGGAACGGTGCGATTTATCAATTGAACTGGAGCGACATTCAATTGTCCTTCCTAGGGGCCAATGGCCTGTCCGAAGTCCGCAATGCTGGCAACGCCCGCATCCGCGGGGTTGAAATGGATGTTGGCTATCGCAGTGGCGGGTTCAGCATCAACGCTGGTGGCAGTTACAACAAAGCGAAGATCACCACGCCGTTCTGCCGGATCGCCAATGCGGCCTTTGATTGCACAACCGCTGGTAATTCTCAGCTTGCGCCAGCTGGAACGCGCCTCCCCGTCACACCGCGTTTCAAAGGCAATGTTGTCACGCGCTATGAATTCCCCGTCGGAAATTGGGAAGGACATGTTCAGGGCTCAGTGAATTACGAAGGCCTGCGGACCAGCGATCTCCGCACGGTTCAACGCGCCATTGTTGGTAATTTTGGGGCCTACACAACCGCAGACTTCAGCGTTGGGGTCAAAAACAAAATGTGGTCGGCTGAGCTTTTTGCCACCAACATCTTTGACAGCAACGGCGTGACCGGACGTGGGCTACAGTGCAATGAATCGATTTGCGGCGACCCCGACGGCTTAACCACCAGCGGCGGCAAATTCTATTCATCGATTGTCCAACCCCGGACCATTGGCTTGAAAGTCGGCACTAAGTTCTGATTTTCCAAAAATGAACGCATCTCTCCAGAAACCGAGCCAAAAGCTTGGTTTCTGGATGTGTGTGGCGCTGGTCATGGGCAACATGATCGGATCGGGCGTATTCTTGCTCCCCGCCAGTCTGGCGCCGTTCGGCTGGAATGCCGTCATCGGCTGGGCGATTACCATTGCCGGCGCATTGGCGCTGGCGTGGGTCTTGGCGCGCCTGACCCTCTCTTTCCCCAATGCGGGCGGGCCGGTGGGTTTCGTCAATCAAGCGTTTGGACGGACACCCAGTTTCCTTGTTGGCTTTAGTTATTGGGTGTCGATCTGGACCGCGAACGTCACCATCGCCGTCGCAGCGATCAGCTATCTCGGCGTATTTATCCCCGCCCTTGGGCAGTACGGCGCGTTTGCGACCATTGCTCTCATCTGGACAATCACAGCTATCAACCTGCGCGGGGCAAGGGCGGCAGGCGGATTTCAGGTGGTCACTTTGCTGATCAAACTGGTGCCCCTCATCACGGTCGTTGCCCTCATCGCCATTGTTCTCGGTCGCGAAGGCGGAGCGGCCATTGCACCTTTCCCCAGCGAAGGTCTTTCGCTCCCCGCTGTCAGCGGCTCAGCAATCCTGACACTCTGGGCGCTGCTCGGATTCGAATCAGCCAGTGTTGCGGCGGACAAAGTTGAGGACCCTGCCCGCACGATCCCGCGCGCAACAATGGTCGGCACGTTCGCCACGGGCATCCTCTATCTCATCGTCTGTTCCGGCATTGCCTTGATGCTTCCCGCGTCGGCGGTTGAACATTCGGACGCGCCCTTCTCGGTTTTCGTTGAAACATTCTGGGCAAGAGAGCCAGCGTTACTGGTCGCTGCCTTTGCTGCAATTAGCGCGATCGGGGCGCTGAACGGCTGGTGTTTGATGCAAGGTGAACTGCCCGCTGCTATGGCACGGCGCGGGCTGCTCCCTACATGGCTGGCGGGGGAAAATGCAAACGGAACCCCCGCGCGCGCGCTCATCATCTCCAGCATGCTTGCTTCCGGTTTTGTCCTCATCAACAGCAGCAAATCAACGGGCGATCTCTTTACCTTCATGGCAACAATATCAACCTCGGCGACGCTTTGGCTCTATCTCGCCTGTGCCGCAGCCGCGCTCCGCCTCAAGGTTGCGGTGCCAGTCGCTGTACTCGGCATGGGCTATGCGCTCTGGACGCTGTGGGGTGCCGGGATCAGTGTGAGCGCGATGACGCTCATACTTATGGCTGCCGGCTTGCCGCTTTATTGGTGGACAATAAGGTCAGCTGCGCCCGCGCAAACGGCCCCATAAAGACCGGTCCGCCAACACTTCCCGCGCCGCATTATGCCCAGGTGCACCCGTCACACCGCCGCCGGGATGGCTGCCCGCGCCGCACATATACAGCCCTTTGATCGGACCACGATAGGCGCCGTTGCCGAGCACCGGCCGCGCTGACCATAGCTGATCGAGCGACATTGCCCCGTGCATGATGTCACCGCTGACCAGTCCGAATTTGCGTTCCAGCCCCTTGGGTGAGAGGATCATCGTGCCAAGGATTGATGCGCGGAACCCCGGTGCATGCGCCTCAACTGTATCAATGATGCAGTCGGCAGCTGCGCCTTCTTCGGCGTCCCAGTCACGGCCATCGGGGAGTTCAGGCGCAAATTGTTGACAGAAGAGGCTCGCGACATGCTGACCCTTGGGCGCAAGGCTATCGTCGATAATCGATGGAATCAGCATTTCGACAATGGGCGCTTTGGACCAACCATGCGCCTTTGCATCCATGAACGCGCGGTCCATATAGTCGAGTGTGGGCGCGAGGATGATCCCTGACTGCAAATGCTCTCCTGCTTCTGGCAGGCACGTAAAGCGCGGCAATTCCGACAGCGCGACATTCATGCGGAACGTGCCTGACCCCGTCTTGAAACCCTTCACCCGCCGGTGATATTCGGGGGTAAGGTCGGCTTCATCGATCAGTTTGCCGTAGAGCAATTTGGGACCGACATTGGCGATCACGGTTTTTGCAAAAATCTCCTCACCCGATTGCAGCTTAACCCCCACAGCCTTGCCGCCATCAACCAGCACGCGCGCAACAGGCGCTTCGAGGGTGATTTCAACGCCCTCTGCAACGCAGACCTTTGCCATGGCTTGCGTTATTGCCCCCATGCCGCCCACCGCATGGCCCCACGCGCCCTTTTTGCCATTCACCTCACCAAAGACGTGGTGGAGCAGGACATAGGCCGATCCCGGCGTATCAGGTGATGCGTAATTGCCAACCACAGCATCAAACCCGAATGCCGCCTTGACCGCTTCACTTTCAAACCAGCTGTCGAGAAAGGTCCGCGCGCTCTTGGTAAACAGGTCGAGCACATCGCGTTGCTGGCTAAGCGATAGCCCCGCCAGTTTGCGTCCCTGCAATGCACCGTCGATCAAGGTCTTCACCCCGTCACCGACATTTGGCGGTGATTTCATCGCCAGATCGCGCAGCACATCGGCAACCGATTCCAGCATCGCATAATAATCGGGCAACACCCGTGCATCATGTTCAGAGAATTTGCGAAATTCAGCCTGCGTTCGTTCCAGTCCGCCACCCAGTTTGAGATAACCCGCCCCAGAATCATTGGCGTCCTGCGGCAGGAAATTGGAGATCGGTCGTTCGATCACACGGTAACCGTGATCGACAAGCTTCATGTCGGCAATGACTTTGGGCTGAAGCAGGCTGACGGTATAGCTGGCCACCGAATTGCGAAAACCGGGGTGAAATTCCTCAGTCACCGCCGCCCCGCCAATGACGTCGCGCGCCTCAAGAATGCGAACCTTCAATCCCGCACGCGCCAAATAAAATGCGCAGACAAGGCCGTTGTGGCCCCCGCCAATGATCAATACGTCGGTCATGGTTTAGGCCTTTTCATAAGCAGATGGTGGGGCGGACAGCCGCGCCTCAGGGATCAGATCGCGGAGTTTGCGGGCAAAACTGCGGAGGCAGACTTCGCTTTCGCCCAAAGGACCCGGCGTATAATTGCGGCTTTCCATTCCCGCTTGCACCCGCGCGATCAGGGCCGTGTCTTCGCTATTGACCTGGCGGTTGATCCGCCAGTTGAGATAGCGCGCTGCCTTCATTTCGCGGCGTTTTTCAGGGGGCGTATAGCTATCAGGCAATGCATAGCTGATTTCGCGGATGAGGGTTTGCGTGGCTGAGACCGGTATGAACTGCATGAAATCTACCTGATCTGGATAAATATCAAACGCGACATTGGGCCAAAGTTTGAAATAGAGCCAATGCCGCTGCAGCGCATCTGGCAGATGGTCGACACGCGGCAGATAGCGTTGGTAGGCACGCTCAGACAGGTTCGCTGAAGGCCGGTCAACCATATCGCCCCACATCCGGTCAACATGGGCCGCTGCTTCAATGCCGTAGCTACGACCAAACAGGCGCGTCAGGCCGGGATGGGCAACAGGAATATGCAGCGCGTCTGAATAATTATCTGCAACGTTTTTCCAATTTACGGACCGCGGTCGCAGCGTAACACGGCCAAAGGCACGCATTTCAGGGAAGCGGTAGGGGGCAATCATCGCCGCATAAGGGGCCATCATCTCTGCAATGCTGGGGCCATCGCCCCCCAACCGGACGAAGATAAACCCCTGCCAGATTTCGCATGCGACGGGGTTGAGACCCAGGGTCGCCAGATCAAGCCCCGTATAATCGGCCTTGTTCGGCACACCCGAAAGCCGCCCGTCCTTTTCATAGGTCCAGCCGTGATAGGGGCAGACGAGTTTTTTCGCGCACCCCGTGCTGCCATCGACAAGCCGTGAAGCGCGGTGACGACAAACATTGTGAAAGGCGCGGACTTCCCCGTCATCGCCGCGCATAACGATCACGCTTTCGCCGAGATAATCAAGGCTGTGCCAATCGCCCGCATTTTCGATGTCATTGACATGACACACGACCTGCCAACTGGGGCGGATGACGCGGTCCATTTCTTGGGTGAAGAAGGCGGGATCATGATAAACCCAGCCGGGCAGGCTTTGGTTATCCTGCGTATCGAAGTTTGCGAAAGTGCCGCGCATGGTGACTTGATTCCTTATTTTACAATCGTATAACAAGGGCGTGATCCCAAGGCAATCCTTTACCCGCGCGGCGGCAGACGAACGGCGCGCAAGCCTGATCTCCGCCTGCGCCCGCTGTCTAGCGACGCGCGGTGCGCAGGGTGTTTCGGTGCGCGCCATATGCAAGGAAGCCGGTGTTTCTGCTGGATTGCTGCGCCATTATTTCAGCGGGATTGATGCCCTGATTGCAGAAACATACCGCGCGACCGGCGACCGGGTTGAACGCGCGCTGGCCCAAGCGGTTAAAGGCGCGCCCAAAAGCCCGCGCGCACGCTTGCTCGCCTATGTCACCGCCAGTTTCCGCGCGCCGATTGCCGACGCGGATCTGCTCGCGACCTGGCTTGCTTTTTGGGGGCTGGTCAAAACCGACCCTGCCATTGCCGCGATCCACAGGGATATTTACCGCAGCTACCGCGCGGGAATAGAGACGCTGATCGATGATTTGTCAGAAACGCCGCGCGACAACCGCCTGACCGCCGTGGCGCTGACCGCTTTGGTCGACGGCCTGTGGCTTGAACTCAGTCTTGGCAACGCACCCTTCACCCCCGACGAAGCCAGCGCGCTTGCAGAACGCTGGCTTGATACCCTGCTCGCCTGACCTATAGTGTCGCCATGACACAGACTGAAATGACCTATGCGCGCTATCTTGCGCTCGATACCTTGCTTGATTGCCAAAATCCGGGATCTGACCTTGATGATGAAATGCTGTTCATCATCATTCACCAGACCAAGGAGCTGTGGCTCAAACAAATGATCCGCGAATTGCAGTTCGCCAAAACCCAGGTCCGCGAAGGCCATTTGATCCCAGCGTATAAAGCACTCGCCCGGGTCAGCCGCATTCAGGCGGTGATGACGCTGAGCTGGGACGTGCTGTCAACGATGACGCCGTCGGATTATACGCGGTTTCGCCATGTCCTGGGGCCAAGTTCTGGTTTTCAATCGGACCAGTTCCGCACGGTTGAATATCTGCTGGGGCTGAAGGACGGTACGTTCCTTAAATATCAGGAAGATCGCCCCGCCGCCCAAGCCGCGATGCAAAGCGCGCTCGACAGCCCGAGCCTGTGGGATGAAACCATTGCCGCATTGGCGCGCAGTGGGTTTGCACTGCCCGACGCGCTTCTCACCCGTGATTGGAGCCTGCCGCACACACCCAGTGACGCTGTCGAAGACGCTTTTCTTGCGGTCTACCGTGATCCTGAACGCTATTGGGATCTTTATCAGCTCGCTGAAAAGCTGATCGATCTTGATGATGCAATGGCGACATGGCGGCACAAACATGTGCTGACCGTGTCGCGGATCATCGGCGGAAAACGCGGCACCGGCGGAACTGCGGGCGTCCCCTATCTGCAATCGACCGTTGGCAAACGCGCCTTCCCGGAATTGTGGTCGCTGCGCACATCATTATGAGCTGGCGGCATCTTTTTACGCGCGCCCTGAACGCCAATCCGGACCGGCTTCATTTCGCCGCGCACAGCCACCATCTGTGGCCTGACGCAAGCTATGACGGACAGGTTGAAGCGTGGGAAGATGCCGCCCATTTGGCCGATCACAAATGGGACAAGGTGATGGGGCCGGTCTGGGCCGAGGCGCAGGGCCATATTGCCCGCATCCTCAATCTGCCCGATCCCACCACGATCGCCTTTGCCCCCAACACCCATGACTTCATTGTGCGGATTGTGTCGGCCCTGCCCCAACGTCAATTGCGTGTTCTGGCGACCGACGGAGAGTTTCACAGTTTTAGCCGACAAATGGCGCGCTGGGTTGAAAGCGGTGACGTGGTGCTGGATACGGTGCCACCAGCAAACCTCCTCGCGGCGGCACAAGCGAACAGCTATGACCTGATCTTTGTGAGCCAAGTGCTGTTTAACAGCGGCACGGTTACAGCTGATTTAGATGCTTTGGCTGCTCTTTCCCACCCCGAAGGACCATGGGTGGTGATTGATGGCTATCACGGATTTATGGCGATCCCGACTGATCTCTCGCGCATTGCTGACCGTGTTTTCTACCTTGCGGGCGGTTATAAATATGCAATGGCGGGCGAAGGCATATGTTTTCTCCATGCGCCGCCTAAGTTTGCACCGCGCCCGCGCGTCACCGGATGGTACGGCGCCTTTGATGATCTCACCAAGTCGACCGAAACGGTTGGTTATGCGCCGGATGGCAGACGATTTCTGGGGGCAACCTTTGATCCTTCCGGGCTTTACCGCTTTAATGCGGTGCAACGGATGTTGACACGCGAAGCGATGACCATCGCAGCGATTTCAGCTCATGTCACGCATCTGCAACACCATTTCCTTATCGCCAACCCTTTGCCAATGATGACTTTGCTCACCCCCCTCAACGCTGCCCCGCATGCGCGTTTCCTTGCATTTCAAGGGGACGATGCGGTGGCGGTCCATGACGGGCTGGCTGCGCAGAACGTCATCACCGATGTCCGCGGCACTGTGCTGCGCATTGGTTTTGCCGCCTATCACAGTGAAAGCGATGTTGACCGTTTGATTTCCATCGTCACAAGATAATATTGAAACAAAAGGATCCTCTGATGACACTCAACATCAATCGCCGCTCTCTGATCCTGTCCGCTGGTTTTGGGCTTGGCGCGCTTGCCTTTGGCAACAGCGCAGCCATTGCGCAGCTGATCGCGGCGCGCGGATTTACACACAGTGTCGCCAGCGGCGAACCGGGGCCGGATTCGGTGTTGCTCTGGACGCGGTTCGTGCCCGCAGACGGCGGCGCGACAAAGGTCCGTGTTGAAGTTTCTGAAACCGCTGATTTCGCCAAAATCATCAGCGGCGGGCAGATGATCACCGGGCCGTGGCGCGATCACACGGCAAAGATTACCGTCGACGGCCTGCGCCCCGGCGTGCGCTATCATTATCGCTTTATTGGCGCGGACGGATCACTCTCTCCCACGGGGCGCACAAAAACGCTGCCGGTGGGCGATGTCAAAAAATTCAACATAGCGATCTTTTCCTGCTCCAACATGGGCTTTGGTTATTTCAATGCCTATGCCCATGTTGCGGGCCGTGAAGACATTGATCTGGTGCTGCATATGGGCGATTATATTTATGAATATAAACGCGGCGGATATGATCAGCGCGGCAATCCCCGGGTTCTCGACATTCAGCCAGAACATGAAATCCTGAACATCGCGGATTACCGTTTGCGCTATGCCAGTTACCGCGCAGACCCCGATTTACAGGCATTTCACCAGAACTTCCCCGTCATTCCCAACACGGATGACCATGAAGGATCAAATGATACATGGGAAGGTGGCGCGCAAAATCATCAGGAAGGCGAAGGCGATTGGAACATCCGCCGCGCAGCTGCCATGCAGGTGTGGCGTGAATGGTTGCCTGTCGGCGAAACCCCTTGGAAAACCTATGAATTGGGGAGCCTTGGCAGTTATTTCCGCACCGACAGCCGCATGATCGCGCGCAGCAAACCGTGGGCGCTCGATGAAATTTTGGCGGGCCGCGATGTTGAAAAAACGCTGGTCGATTTCCGCGACGGGCCGTGGGGTGACCCCGCTGCTACCATGTTTGGGACTGAACAGGAAAGCTGGCTGTCGCACAGCCTGTCCGCCTCTGTTCGCGCGAAGAAAAAATGGCAGGTCGTTGGATCAGGCACGGTTTTGGGCAAAGGCTTCATGCCAAAAGAAGCCGAAAGCTGGATCAACCCGTCCGCCCCGGCGCGCAACAAAGCCTATACCCGCAACGGTATTTCCGCCGCCAAAGCGGGGCTTCCCTTCAACCTCGACAATTGGGGCGGCTATCCCGCCGCCCGGTCGCGCTTGCTGACATCTGCACAGGCCACGGGGGGCAATATGATCGTTGTGTCAGGCGACAGCCACAACGGCTGGGCGCATGACCTGATCGAAGGCGGCAAAGCAGCGGGTGTCGAATTTGGCGGGCACAGCGTGACATCGCCGGGTTATGAAAGTGCGGTTGGGGTTGACCCCAAAATCGTTGCCAAAGCCTTGATCGATGCCAGTCCCGAACTGCGCTGGTGCGACACCAGCAATCGTGGCTACATGCTCCTCACACTCACGCCGTCCGCTGCGACCAATGAATGGATTTTCATGGAAACCGTAGCAGCGCGGTCAACGGCGATAAAGGGCAGCAAGAAAATGAAGGTCCGCAACGGCAAGAATGCTTTGGAAGACCTGTGACAGCTTGGTCAAAGCCTCATCGATCCGCTTGGGCTGAGCTTGTCGAAGCCTTGCTTTTCTCGGGCGCATTCAAAGGTAAAGGGAAGAAGGCCCCTTCGACAGGCTCAGGGAGAACGGCGCTTGTTGCAATATTACTGTTCTGCGCCACCCCCGCGCATGCCCAAACCACATCTGTGCGTGCTGGGCATTTGGTTGATGTGCGCAGCGGCACGGTCCTGTCCGACCAGCGTATCGATATTGAGGGCGACCGGATCAGTGCAGTGGGACCGTGGCGCAAACCGCCTAAAGGCACGGTCATCATTGACTGGTCGCGCTATACTGTCCTGCCGGGCCTGATAGACCTGCACACGCATTTGGCCGATGTTGGGCAATCTGCCGACATTGCCGAACCGCTTAAAACCACCCCCGCTGCCACCGCGCTGATCGGGGCCATGAACGCGCGGACCACGCTTATGGCTGGGTTTACGACCGTGCGCGATGTTGGCACCTATCGCGGGTTGACCGATATTGCCCTGCGCGACGCAATCAATAAGGGCCAGGTTCCCGGACCACGAATGTTTGTGTCGGGTGCTTATCTGACCATTCCCGGCGGGGGCGGCGAATTGAACGGGGTCGGTGATCTGCCCGCTGACATGCGTTTGGGCGTCGCACGTGATGCCCAGGACGCCGCAGAAAAGGCAGAATTTCTTCTTTCCAAGGGCGTCGATCAGCTTAAATTCATTGCGACCGGCGCGGTGCTCGCCATTGGCACCGAACCCGGCACCCTTGAACTGAGCGAAGCACAGATGCGCGCCGCGGTTGTGGTGGCAACCAAGCACAACACCTATGCCACTGCCCATGCCCACGGCGCGGAGGGGATCAAGGCCGCCATCCGCAGCGGGGTGCATTCCATCGAGCATGCCAGCCTGATCGACGATGAAGGGATTGCGATGGCCAAAGCCGCAGGCGTCTGGCTGGTGATGGACATTTATGACGGCGACTGGATCGAAGAGGTTGGCACCCGCGAAGGCTGGCCCGCCGAATATCTGCGCAAGAACCGTGAAACCACCGATGAACAGCGCGTTGGATTTACCAAGGCGGTAAAGGCGGGGGTGCGGCTGGCTTACGGCACCGATGCGGGGGTCTATCCCCACGGCCTCAACGCACGGCAATTTTCCTATATGGTCACATACGGCATGACACCAATGGCCGCGATCCAAAGCGCGACGATCCGCGCGGCTGAACTGATGAACAAAGACGCTGATATTGGCAGCATCGCACCGGGGCGCTTTGCCGATATCATTGCGGTGTCAGATGATCCCCTTAAAAATGTGCGTGTCCTGGAATCGGTCGTGAGTGTGATCAAGGGCGGGCAACGGGTGAAATAGGGCATGCGCGCGTGCAATAACTTCCCCTTGAATAATCCCCATAATTGCGTAACGGAAACTTCTGAGATTTTCTGAGTCGGAGAGGGCCGGAAAGGTCGTCCGCCACCTGCGCAACGCGGGGGCGGACGATATCCAAAAACACACCATATTCGAAGGAACCCACCATGTCCCATGACGCTATCGTTATCGCTGGATATGCTCGCACTCCAATGGGCGGCATGCAGGGGGTTTTCTCAAGTGTCAGTGCGACCCAATTGGGCTCTGCTGCGATCAAGGCTGCGGTTGAACGCGCTGGCGTTGCCCCTGACGATGTTGATCAGGTGATCATGGGCTGCGTCCTGCCGGGTGCACTGGGTCAGGCTCCCGCCCGTCAGGCGAGCATCGGCGCGGGGTTGCCGCTGTCCACTGGTGCAACCACGATCAACAAAGTCTGTGGTTCCGGCATGAAGGCCGCAATGATGGCCGCTGAAGCAATCACCGCTGGCACGTCGGACATCGTCGTTGCGGGCGGTATGGAGAGCATGACCAACGCGCCCTATATGCTGACCAAGCACCGCTCTGGCGCGCGGCTTGGCCATGATGCGCTGAAGGATTCGATGTTCCTTGACGGGTTGGAAGACGCCTATGAACCCGGCCGTGCGATGGGATCATTTGCCGAAGAAAGCTGCACCGCATATCAATTCACTCGCGAAGCGCAGGATGAATTTGCGCTGCGTTCCCTGTCCCGCGCGAACGCCGCAATTGCGTCGGGCGCATTTGACCGTGAAATCATCGCGGTTGAAGTGTCTGGGCGCGGCGGTTCCACCACTGTCAGCGTTGATGAACAGCCCGGCAATGCCAAGCCAGACAAAATCCCGACACTGCGCCCCGCCTTTGCCAAAGACGGCACGATCACAGCGGCCAATGCCTCGTCCATCTCCGACGGCGCGGCAGCCTTGGTCGTCACCAAACAGAGTGTGGCCGATGCCAAAGGCCTGACCGCCATCGCCCGGATCGTTGCGCACGCCACTCACAGTCAGGAACCGGCACAGTTCACCTCTGCGCCTGTGCCTGCCATCCGCAAAGTGATGGAACGCGCAGGCTGGTCGGTCGCGGACGTTGACCTGTTTGAAATCAACGAAGCCTTTGCCATGGTGCCGATGATCGCGATGAAAGAGCTGGGGATTCCCGCGGACAAGCTGAACGTTAACGGCGGCGGCACAGCACTTGGCCACCCCATCGGCGCATCGGGCGCGCGGATCATCGCCACGCTGATCGCGGCCCTCCAGAATCGCGGCCTGAAGCGCGGGATCGCCAGCCTGTGCATCGGCGGCGGCGAAGGCACTGCTATGGCAATCGAACTGGTTTAATCCCCCGCGACCACCGACCTGATGCTGAAATGGGTGACCAGCCGCTGCACCCCGGGGAGGGCGGCGAGCACTTCACGGTGAATGCGTTCAAAACTGTCGCTTTCGGGAATCTCCGCCTTGAGCAAATCATCGGATGCGCCGCTCATCAAATGGGCCTCCACAACCACGTCTGACTGGGCAATCGCCCCTTCAAATGCCTCCATCGTTTCCTTACGCTGATCGACGAGCGTGACAGAGATAAACACGGTCGACGGATTCCCGCGTGCGCGGCGTGACAGACGCGCACCGTAGCCAAGGATCATCCCCCCATCCTCAAGCAGTTTGATCCGCCGGTGGGTCGCCGACGGGGACAGACCAATCTGATCACCAAGCTGTTCGCTGGTCAGCGCCGAATCCAGAGTGAGCGAAGCGAGGATTTTGTTGTCAATTGCGTCCATACAGGAATTTATCCAGTTTTTTGCGCAGATTACAATATATTTTCCTGATTTTTGGGCTTGAACGCCCAGACTTCACAAAGACCTCCACTGCGTTTTTGCATATAGTGATCACAGCATTCAAATCTTAGGAGCATGGCATGAAAATCGGCGTCCCCAAGGAAATCAAAAACCACGAATACCGTGTTGGTCTGACCCCGGCTTCAGTCGCGGAACTGGTCGCTGCTGGGCATGAGGTGATCCTTGAAACCAATGCGGGCACCGGAATTGATTTTGAAGACAAGGATTATACCGATGTCGGTGCGCGCATTGTGGGCACCCCTGCTGAAGTGTTCGCTGCTGCCGAAATGATCGTTAAGGTCAAGGAACCCCAGCCGTCCGAAATCGCAATGCTGGAGGCGCGGCACACTTTGTTCACCTACCTCCACCTTGCCGCTGACAAACCTCAAGCCTTGGGCCTGATGAAATCGGGTGCGACCTGCATCGCCTATGAAACGGTTACGGCTGCACGCGGCGGCCTGCCATTGCTGAAACCCATGTCAGAAGTGGCCGGCCGGATGTCCGTGCAGGTTGGCGCGCATTATCTGGAAAAAGAACAAGGCGGTCGCGGTGTTCTGCTCGGCGGCGTCCCCGGCGTTGCACCAGCCCGCGTGGCCATCCTTGGCGGCGGCGTTGCCGGCGTCAATGCGGCACAAATGGCGGTTGGCATGCGCGCTGATGTGACCATTTACGACATTAGCAATGACCGTCTGGCCGAACTCGACATGTTCTTTTCCAGCCAGATCAAAACCCAATATGCGTCCAAGGCGGCAATTGCCGCTGCGGTTGCCAAGGCACATCTGGTGATTGGCGCGGTGCTGGTGCCCGGCGCTGCAGCGCCAAAACTCGTCACACGAGACATGCTGAAAACCATGAAACGCGGGTCAGTATTGGTCGACATTGCGATTGACCAAGGCGGCTGTTTTGAAACAAGTCACGCCACCACCCATGATGATCCGGTTTTCATCGAAGAAGGCGTGATCCATTACTGCGTTGCCAATATGCCAGGCGCGGTCGCACGGACATCGGCGTTTGCACTTAACAATGCGACGCTGCCTTTCGCACTCAAGCTTGCCAATTTGGGGGCCGAACGCGCAATGGCGGCTGACCCGCATTTGGCAGCCGGGTTAAACGTTGCGGGCGGGCATATTCGCCATAAGGCTGTCGCCGAAGCGCTTGACCTGCCTTACGAGGCATAGGAGAATGCCAAGGATGAGCGCACGTCCCGTCCTTGGCATTATTTGTTGCAACCGCATTGTCGGCACTGAAACTGCGCAAGCGGTGATGGACCGTTATGTGCGTGCGGCAATGACCTATGCCGATGTCGCAGTCCTGCTCATCCCCTCCCTCCCCGATTTGATGACGGCGGCGGAGGTGGCCCCGCGCCTTGACGGTATCTTGCTCACGGGCAGTCCATCCAACGTTGACACGGCGCGCTACGGCGAGGCCGAAGGCGACGGTCCGTTTGATACGGCACGCGATGAAATTGCCATGACGATGATCGACGCGATGATCGCGCGTCAACGGCCCGTGTTCGGCATTTGCCGCGGCTTTCAGGAAATCAATGTCGCGCTAGGCGGCACGCTGCGCCGTGATACGAGCGCAAGCGATGACTTGATCCGCCACCACGCGGCGGACGATGTCAGTTTTGACGCTATGTTTGATCACCGCCACGGCGTCGCCTTGACCCCAGGCGGCCTGTTGGCAACGGCATATGAAAAGAACAATCTCGACGTTAATTCAGTCCATTATCAGGGCGTGGGCATGCTCGCTCCCGCTTTACAGATTGAAGCGATTGCCGAGGATGGATTGGTTGAGGCCTATTCAGCGACCATAAGCGGCGCGCCTGTGCTCGCGGTACAGTGGCACCCCGAATGGAACACGGAAAATGACCGCGACAGCCAGACCTATTTCCACTTGCTCGGAAAAGCATTAAGAGGGGTGTCATGAACCGGACACGCACCCGCTTTAACCGTTATCTCGCGCGGCTTGGTTTCTCACCCTGAAACGGTTTGGCTGAGCCTTTTTTTGACGGGCTCAATCCGACACAATATTTCAAACCAAACTTTCCAAGTGAGAAAAATCATGCCCCGCAATTATGACATCGCCGAACTGAAACGCCTCGACATTGCGCATCATTTACCCGCGCAAGCCGATTGGCAGGAAATTGAAGATTTGGGCGGCAGCCGGATCATCACCCACGCCGATGGCTGCTATATCCATGACGGCGACGGCAACCGCATTCTCGACGGCATGGCCGGGCTTTGGTGTGTTGCGGTGGGTTATGGCCGTGATGAGCTTGCCGATGTGGCCGCCGAACAGATGAAGGAACTGCCATATTATAACAGTTTCTTCAAAACCGCGAACCCGCCTGCGGTGATGCTCGCGGACAAAATCGCCAGTCTGACCAATAACAAATTACCCCATATTTTCTTCAACAGTTCCGGATCCGAAGCCAATGATACGGTGCTGCGTATGGTCCGTCATTATTGGCAGGTGAAGGGGCAAACCAGCCGCACGATCTTCATCAGCCGTCACAATGCCTATCACGGATCAACCGTCGCCGGCGTGAGCCTGGGCGGAATGAAAATGATGCACGGTCAGGGCATGCACGTCGCAGGCGAAGTGCCGGTGGCTGGCATCGAACATGTCCGCCAACCTTATCAGTTCAATGAAGGCCGTGACATGAGCGCGGAAGATTTCGGAACCGCCTGTGCCCAAGCGATCGAAGACAAGATCATCGCTGTCGGCCCCGAAAATGTCGCTGCGTTCATTGGTGAACCCGTGCAAGGTGCAGGCGGCGTCATCATCCCGCCCGCCAATTATTGGCCACAGGTGGAGGCAATTTGCCGTAAATACGGTATTTTATTGATTGCGGATGAAGTGATTTGCGGTTTTGGACGCACGGGTGAATGGTTTGGCCATCAGACCTTTGGTTTCCAGCCTGATATGATTGCGATGGCGAAGGGGCTTTCGTCAGGATATTTGCCTATTTCCGCGGTTGCTGTGTCTGCCGAAATCGTTGCGACCCTCAAAACTGGCGGTGATTTTGTCCATGGCTATACCTATTCGGGGCATCCCGTTGCCTCTGCGGTCGCGCTGCGCAACATTGAAATTATGGAGCGTGAAGACCTGATCACGCGCACCCGCACCGACACCGGCCCTTATTTGGCCAAGGCGCTCGCGACGTTAAGCGACCATCCGCTGGTCGGCGAAGCCCGCTCCATCGGGTTGATCGGCGCGGTTGAAATTGTCGCGGACAAGGCCAGCGGCGCGCGCTTTGGCGGCGCGGAAGGAACGGCAGGACCAATCGTGCGCGATCTGTGTATTGCCAACGGCCTGATGGTGCGCGGCATCCGCGACAGCATCGTCATGTGCCCGCCGCTGATCATCAGCCACGCACAAATTGATGATTTGGTCGGGATCATCCGCAAGGCGCTGGATCTGGCCGAACCCAAATTGCGCGCACTGGGGTAACCAGGAGCCTTGACCCGTGACTCTCCGTAAGCGATTGTGGTCTCCACACCGCCCCACGGAGACGATCATGGCTGACAACACCGAAACCCCGCCGCCCGACAATGAAACCATGCGTGAGGTCAAACGCGCCAAGGCACGCAAAGAAGCGGCGGAGAAGACCTCTGTTGGTTGGAAAACCGCGGCGGGTATCGGCATTGGTTCCGCTGCGGTTGCAGCGGCGCTGATTTACGCCAACAAGGCGCGCAACAAAAAGGCCGATGATTAGGGGCCTAAGCCTGAAGCACCACGGGGCTAGAAGGATGCCAGTGCATCGACACTTTATCATCCCAGGTGAAATCATCCTGATCGGAGCGTGAAAGGTTGGTGCGCGAAACGCGGATCATCCGGCCGCTTTCCAGTTTGATTTCAAAAAGGGTGCAATCGCCGAGATAGCTCATCCCCTTAATCACCCCGCGCGCAAAATTATGCCCCTCTGGCGCGTCCTTGGCCGCCGCTTGCACTGCTTTGCCAAGCCCCGGCTTATGGAGCGTCATTTTTTCAGGGCGGATCGCGACCCATACTGTGCCTTCGTGCGGGCCCGTGACCCCGTGATCCATATAAACACGCCCAACCTCTGGACAATCAACGATAGCCTTATCCTGTTCATCGACCGTCAGTTTGCCTTCAAAAATATTCACCGACCCGACAAAGTCTGCAACAAAGCGGTTGGCGGGATATTCATACAGATCTGACGGCGTTGCCAGTTGCGCGACCTGCCCTTTGTTGATCACCGCGATCCGGCTCGCCATAGACAAGGCTTCATCCTGATCATGGGTGACGGTGACAAAGGTGATCCCAACCTGATCCTGCAAATCGGCCAGTTCAAACTGCATTTGCGCACGCAGTTTGGCGTCCAGCGCAGACAGGGGTTCATCGAGCAACAGCACTTTTGGTCGCATCACCAAGCTGCGCGCGAGCGCCACGCGCTGCCGCTGGCCGCCAGAAAGCTGATCTGGCATGCGCGCGCCGTAGCCTTCAAGTTTGACCAGCCCGAGCGATTCTTCCACCCGCGCCGCAATATCATCCTTGGCAACGCCCGCAATTTTAAGGCCGTAGGCGACGTTATCCGTCACGGTCATATGCGGGAAAACAGCGTAGGATTGGAACACCATGTTGACCGGACGCTTGTTGGGCGGAACAGTCGCCATGTCCTGACCGTCGATCAGGATTTGCCCTTCGGTCGGCAGTTCAAACCCTGCGATCATGCGCAGCAATGTCGTCTTCCCACAGCCCGACGGCCCGAGCAGGACAAAGAATTCGCTGGGTACAATATCGAGCGAGACATTGTCGACCGCGACCATATTGCCAAAGCGTTTGGTGACGTTGCGGATCGAGATGATGGGGGCTTTATCGCTCATAAAATTGCCTATTTGGTCCCTGTTGCAGCGTTAATATCCTGCATTTTGAGGGCAATGG
>JBEBKH010000044.1:0-19055 GCA_040079575.1 Chakrabartia sp.
ATGTCGTCCCCGGCTTTGTCGGCGAGATTGACGATACCGAACATGCGGTGCGGATTTCGGAAGAAATTGGCTATCCTGTGATGATGAAAGCCTCTGCTGGTGGCGGTGGTAAGGGGATGCGTCTGGCGTATAGCGAGGCGGATGTCCGCGAAGGCTTTGAGGCAACCAAGCGCGAGGGGCTGGCGTCGTTCGGCGATGACCGCGTGTTTATCGAGAAATTCATCCTCAATCCGCGCCATATCGAAATCCAGATATTGGGCGACCAGCACGGCAATATCCTGTATCTCAACGAACGCGAATGTTCGATCCAGCGGCGACACCAGAAGGTTGTCGAGGAAGCGCCATCACCGTTCGTTACGCCAAAGATGCGTGAAAGCATGGGCGAGCAATGCGTCGCCTTGGCACGCGCGGTGGGATATTATTCGGCAGGGACGGTCGAATTGATCGTATCAGGTGCGGACCCAAGCGGCGAGAGTTTCTACTTCCTCGAAATGAACACGCGGTTGCAGGTTGAGCATCCTGTGACCGAGTGCATCACCGGCATCGATCTGGTCGAACAAATGATCCGCGTTGCTTACGGCGAAGCGTTGAGTTTCAAACAGGAAGATGTGAAACTGGACGGCTGGGCCGTGGAAAACCGTGTCTATGCTGAAGACCCTTATCGCGGTTTCTTGCCCAGCACGGGCAGGTTGGTGCGCTATAATCCGCCTGAAGAGGGCGACGGCGTCCGCGTCGATGACGGCGTCGCGGAGGGCGGCGAAGTCAGCATGTTTTACGATCCGATGATCGCCAAACTGATCACCCATGGCAATAGCCGTGAAGAGGCGATTGATAAACAAATCGAGGCGCTTGATCAGTTTGAAATACAGGGGCTCGGCCACAACCTCGATTTCCTTTCGGCGATCATGCAACACCAGCGTTTTCGTTCGGGCAACATCACGACGGGCTTTATCGCTGAGGAATATCCGGACGGTTTTCACGGGAGCCCTGCGTCGACGGACCTGCTGCGCAACCTTGCAGCGATCGCGGCATTTGCAGCGACAGCGGAGGCGGACCGTGCGCGGCGGGTGGATGGACAGCTGGGGGATCGACTTTCCCCGCCGTCTGGATGGCAGGTGATGATTGGCAGTGCCCTGCACACTGTGGAGCTGTTGGGCGATGAAGTGACCGTTGACGGCGCGCCGCTCCACCTTGCGATGGAATATACGCCAGGCGACCGGATTGTGGACGCGGAAATTGACGATGTCCCTCTAAGTGTCAAAATCGCCAAGACGCGGACGGGCTTCACGCTGACCACGCGCGGGGCGATTCACACTGTTCGCGTCCTTCCCGCGCATGTCGCGCCGCTGGCTGCTTATATGATCGAGAAAATTGCGCCAGATATGTCGCGCTTCCTTCTGTGCCCTATGCCAGGATTGCTGGTTGCGCTCCATGTTGAGGCAGGTGCCAAGGTTGAGGCGGGGCAACCGCTCGCCGTGGTTGAAGCCATGAAAATGGAGAATATCTTGCGCGCCGAAAAATCAGGCGTCGTAAAATCGCTCAGCGCGACGGCGGGTGATAGTCTGGCGGTCGATGCGGTAATTCTTGAGATGGAATAGCATCTCTGTCATGTTCACCCCAACTTTAGGGGAGGAAGAAACATGCCATTACCCGTTACGGCGTTTGTAGCAGCCATTTGTGCACTTTTGCTGCTCATCACCGGCGTTGATACTGTGCGCCAGCGCATTCGCCTGAAAGCTGCTTTCGGCGATGCTGGGGACGCAAAGTTAATCAGCGCGAGCCGCAGCCACGGCAACCTCGCCGAACATGCGCCGATTGTTATCCTCCTCATCGCGATGCTCGAAATGGCGCGTGCGAACCATATGGCGTTAATGTCGATTGGGGCGTTGTTCCTGATTGGCCGCGTTGCCCATGTTATCGGCCTCTACACGCCGTCCGCGCCGGGCAAACCCCCAGTGCCGCGTCAGATTGGTGTGATTGTTACTTGGGCAACGTTGTTAGCACTAAGCAGTTGGACGTTGTGGATGCTAGCGACGAGAAATTAGCTGCCCTATTTCGCAAGCTCAACAGAATTGGTCTTGGTTGATATTCCGATTACACGACGCGCAAGCTTGCTCATCCTTGCATAGCCAAGTCTATTGGGGTGCAATCCGTCATTAGCTAGCCCCCGTTCCATGTCACCTCCGGAAGTGGCCAGGACCGCATTATAGTCAATAAAACCGATATTCATTTTTGCTGCATAGCCCCGCAACCAGATATTATGATCGGCCACAAAAGGGGCCAGTTTGACACCCGGCACCAACCAAAAGCTATCAGCAGGGGTCAATGCAGCAAGAACAATCTTTATACCATGTGACTGCGCCAGATCGACCATAGAGACAATGTTTGACCGGGTTGACAATGTGCCATTGGCAGCCATCGCGTCATTTATACCTGCCATGATATGGATCGTTCGGGGTTGAAGCGCGATGACATCCTGTTGAAACCGAAGCAGCATTTGGCTTGTGTTCTGCCCAGAGATGCCTCGACCTATCACTTCTCCGGAAAATAGATCCGGGTCCGCAATCGCCCAATATTCAGTGATCGAATCTCCCAAAAAAACGATGCGGCTCGGCGTTGTCGCAGGCAGTTTCCGATTCAAATCGCGGTAATGACAAAGCCCGTTTGGATCGAGCTCGGCGGCCATGCTGAGTTGCTTCAAATTATCTTGTGTGAATGGCGGGTCACGTGAAATGAAGGGTTTTGGCTCAATGATTTCTGGCATCATCCTTACGAAATCGACCTTAAGCGCGGCACAATCAACTGCGTCCAGAGCTTCTTTTGCGTGCGCGGGTAATATAGCCGCAATTGCCATAAAACCGATAGAAATCGAACGTAGCGTTATCATGATCGGACATTCCAATACAAACGAAGCGCAAAATTAACCAAAATGTCTCAGCCATTTTGGCGATTTGCTCAGTATCGGGCGTGCCAACTGCCGCCTATCAGTTTTCGACCAACGCCACGGCCCTAATCCATCCGGCACTTGCGCGTTCGATCTTCACCGGAAAGCAGCTTAGCATGAAGCCAAATGCGGGCAGGGCAGACAGGTTGGTGAGTTTTTCGATCTGATAATAGGGCTGAATCCGTCCCGCCTTATGGCCTTCCCAAATAATGCTCGGATCGCGCGTTTCGGCCCATTTGCGGACGGTATGCGAAAATGGCGCGTCCCAACTCCACGCATCAGTACCGACCACTTGGACACCGCGCTGCGTAAGGTAAAGTGTTGCCTCCGCGCCCATGCCGCAGCCTTGGTCGGTGAAATGATCCGTGCCGTAAATCGCGCCAGATTGGACGAGCACGATATCAAATGGCTGGAGTGTGTAATTGATCCGTGCCAACTCCGCTTCAACCTCTGCCGCGCTCACCACATGGCCGTGCGGCATTGCCGAGAAATCGAGCTTCACGCCGGGGCGGAAGAACAGGTCTAATGGCGCTTCATCAATGGATGGGGCAGGGGTTGCGCCGCTGTTGGTCGTCGAATGAAAATGCCATGGCGCGTCCATGTGGGTGCCATTGTGGGTGCTGAGCGTTAGACTTTCGACCGCCCAGCCTTCACCGTCGGGCAAATCGTCTTTGGCTAGGCCAGGAAAGAACATCGCAATCTGTTCCCACGTATTTTCATGGGTCATATAGGTGATTTGCGGGCGCATCACTGGCGGGTCCGAAATGACGTCGTTTGTGATTGGGATGGAAAGATCAATGAAGCGCTGGGTCATGTTATAAACCTGCCATTATCAGCTTGATCCGTCCAGCACAGACATGAAAAAGGGCGCACGCTCAGAAGCATGCGCCCTAATCAATAATAGCTTACTGCCAATTAAGCAGTTGCAAGACCCTTTGATGAACGTTTGCGCATTGCAAAGCCCATCATGCCAAATCCAGCGATCAGCATCATCCATGTCATTGGTTCTGGAACCGGTGACTGGAACGACACATTGTCGAGTTCAAACGAATTGCCCGTTGATGCAAAGCGAATACCACCAAAGGCCGCATCGCTGCCAGACCGTGTGAACGTTACAAAACGGTTGTTGTTTGAAGCTGTCTGATTGCCATTTGCTGGCGCAATAATGAGGGGATCATTGCCGACAAAGGAGGCGATCGTGTTGCCAAGGACATCAAGAATATGCACCGTATTATAGGTGTCAATTGATCCCCAGAAAAAGCTGACAGCATTATATCCTGTTGATGATTGCAACGTTGATGATGCGCCACCGAGGACATTAAGAAAGTCGCTGCCGTCGCTGAACGCTGGCTGCGCATATTGGCCAGAGACAGATCCATTTTGGATGGCGCCACCCGTGCGGGTAAAGCCAGTGGCCAAGGATCCACCATTGAATGTTGATGTTGCACCGGCTGGCGGTACAAAGTTTGCATTGGACCCAGGCACGGACACAACGGTCGCGGCGTGAGCTGAGGTACTAAAAACCGCTAAACTGGCGATTGCAGCAATAATAAATTTATTCATGTTCATCCCTTTAAAATTCTCGAGGATGAACCGGATTCAACTGTCCGCGACTCGACATTGTTTGAGTGGACCGGTTCTATTAAAAAAATTAATCCTTTGTTTAGGATGTTACAAGGGATAAAAATGCTTAACAACGTACCAAAATTGGACAGCTATGGTGTGACGTTCGCTAAGTCACTGACATCCTAATCAAACATCACAAATCGATCATGCGCGGCGCAAAAACTGAATTACGAGATATCGTGATATACGTTAGGTTAGTATAAAATCGAAAAGCATCTTGCGTTGTTGAACCATTCAGGGAATGCATATTTTTAGGAGATCATCATATGCAAGACGCCGTCATCGTTTCAACCGCGCGCACCCCCATTGGAAAGGCGCACAGGGGTTCTTTGACAGATACGCACGGATCCGAATTGGCGGCACATGTCATCACAGCCGCGCTTGAACGCGCAGATGTACTCCCGAGCGAAGTCGAAGATGTAATGCTGGGATCTGCGCATCCTGAAGGTGCCACAGGGAATAATATCGCGCGTGTTTCCGCTTTGCGCGCCGGATGCCCTGTGTCCGTGTCAGGCATGACCCTTGACCGCAAATGTTCGTCGGGCTTGCAAACCATCGCGCTTGCCGCACAGCGTATTATGGCTGGCGAAGAAGGCATATATGTTGCTGGCGGCGTAGACAGCGTCTCGCTGGTACTACCCAATAAGAATTTGATGCACTTTCATTCGGATTGGGTGAAATCAAACCGTGCTGATTTGATGTTGCCGATGATCGATACGTCGGAAAATGTGTCAAAACGTTATGGAATAACGCGCGAAATGCAGGATGCTTATGGTGCACAGTCACAGCAGCGCGTCACCGCCGCTTTTGATTCAGGTCGTTTGGCGCAAGAAATAGTGCCCATCACAGTCACTAAGAAGATCAAAGACAAAGACGGCACTGTGATCGCCACTGACACCATCACCCTAGATCGGGATGAAGGGATGCGCGCTGGCACTACGGCAGAAGGGCTTGCCGGATTGAAGCCGGTTTATGAAGGCGGAACAGTGACCGCTGGCAATGCCAGCCAGCTTTCCGACGGAGCGAGCGTATGTGTGGTGATGTCTGCGACAGAGGCGGCACGGCGCGGTTTAACGCCAATGGGTATATTTCGTGGCTTTGCCGTTGCTGGTTGTGAACCGGATGAAATGGGCATTGGCCCAGTTTTTGCCATACCAAAATTGCTCGCGCGTCACGGGATGACGGTCAACGACATTGATCTGTGGGAATTGAACGAGGCATTTGCCGTGCAGGTGCTTTACTGTCGCGACAAATTGGGGATTGATCCTGAAAAGTTAAATGTGGATGGCGGCGCGATAGCCATTGGCCATCCCTTTGGCATGTCGGGATCGCGCTTGACGGGGCATGCCCTGATTGAAGGCAAAAGGCGCGGCAGCAAACACGTGGTTGTCACAATGTGCATTGGCGGCGGCATGGGCGCCGCAGGCTTGTTCGAGATCGTCTAAACCGCGATCCCGTGATCGCGCACCATCGTTGCGGCGCGGTCACACATGGTGAGGAACATTGCGTCGCCGCGCTCCGTTCGTTCGACAACCATCGCGGCTGTAGCGCCCATCAAGAACCCTGCAAATGCTGCCGTGCGGTAAGCATCCCAGAGGTTTTCCGTATCTTTTTTTGGAACACCGTTTTTGATGAGGTACGCAATATAGCTTTCGAACAAGCTGCGTTCACTGGCTCTTCGCGTCGCCGGGTCCAATGCAGTTCCCATGAAATAGGCGATGTCGCTAGCGCCCGATCCAACCCCCGTCGTTTGCCAGTCAACGATCACGATGGGACAGTCCCGATCATCCAAATTGAACAACATATTATCAGGACGAAAATCATTGTGGATCAAACAGCGCGGGCCAGTGACCGCCTGTGCCCAAGCGTCAATTTTTCCAAGATAGGCATCACCGACTATTTTCATATGGTCCGCGACACGGTCACCGTAGCGATCACAAAAAGCGGGCCACAGCATCTGGAAAATCAGATTGACGTCAAAATTCGGCGTATGGGCGCGCGAACCATTGGGCCAATCCAACGTATCCAAGATCGGATCATCCCACCACGCGGCATGTATTTTGGCGGCGGCAGCAATGGCGAGCCGTGTCTCATCCTCTGTCGGCACGGATAGTTGATTTCCCGCGCGGTGATAGGGCAAATCGCGCATGATCAATGTGAAATCATGGCTGACTTCATTAAAGCCTAGATATAAATGTTCAGGGACGGGCAGGGGCTTTTCTCCGGCAAAATCGCTGTAAAAACGTGCTTCGCGAAGATAAGTAAGGCGTTCTTTCCCCGTTGTTCTGCTGAGTGGATCGTTTGAGGGGAATTTTCCAACCAGAGTAAGCGGCGCGTTCCCGTGGTTCCCTGAATATTCAAGGACAAAACGATATGTTGCACCAACTTGCCCCGTGCCAATTGGCGTGGATGTGATCGCTTTCACCTCTGCGTCATGACCATGTGCTTTTAGCAAAGCCGAAACCCATTGCGGGCTTATATCTTCGGGATGAAGCACAGGATCAGGCATCAAAAAGCGTTTCCAGAGCAAGTGGCGTATAGGGGCCAAGGATCAATTGTTCCAATATTCCCGTGCCGATTTGAACTGTGCCGTCGCGTTCCAATGTGACGCTGCAAATGGCCTGAATATGTAAATGGTCGGCGCGTCCTGCGGTCAGCCCCGTTAGGTCAACGTCTTCGCGGGCGACCTCCAACGTGCCTTTCCAATCGCCGTGCGTCCATTCAGGATGGCCGTAGCCAAGACCGCGCATCAGGAATGTGGCGATGGGAGCGAACGCGATCTTGCTGTGATCGCCAATAGTAAGGGAAGCACGCTCTGCATGGCGCCAACCTTGTTTTAAGGCCAGAGCGATGTGAGCATCTTCGGTTTCATCCATATCATCCACGCCTGCACCGTCAGGGCACCATACGGCACGCGTGTTCCAAGGGCGGCCATATTCATCCGCGTTGATATGGAAAAACAGGCTTGCAGTGGAAAAGTTTACCGGACTCCACACCCAATAAAATTGCGGAGTGATGTGCGGAACGGTTGGTTGCGTATCGCGCGCACCAATCGGCCTTATGCCCCAACTGCGATCACGCGTGCCCATAGCTCCGGTGACGTCATGACGCACTCCGTCAACCTCAACCCAGCCTGACCAATGGCCGTTTTGGGTCATGCGGGTGTAATCCATGAAGGTCCGCGGGCCGATACGGCGGGTAAAACGCGGCTCCTCAACCGGAAACGCACGTCCAGTAAAGGTCAAATCAGCCGCAATCCCGTCATGCAGATCAACCCTTACCCGCAATATGTTCAGCGGTTCTATGATGTCGATATGGATTGGCCCAACCGACAGCTCCATGCGTTCCATATTGAGCAAGCGCGACGCGTGTATGCAGTGTTGCGTTTCACCGCGCAGGCAGGAAAAATGGGCATCCGCGACGTTAAGGTGGGGATAAACACCGAAAGCGATAGCAAAGAAATCGCTGCCGTCGGCTTGATACCCATTAAAAAAGTAACGGTCGTAAAAATTACGGTCGGTTCCAGCATAGGCAATAGGTTCTGCGGTTTGATGGATCGGATAATCATCGCCGCGCGTCAGCATCACATGTCCAGTTCGTTAAAAACTATGTCGTTATGTTCACCGATTAGTGGCGAAAAGCCAAGTGTGCGCTCAGGATCCGCAGAAAATCGAATGGGCGGTCGCATTTCGTGGAAACGCCCTTCACTTGGGTGTTCACGGGAACGGAAAAAATTGGTTTCGATGAAATGCGGATCTTCCAAAATATCAGCAAGATCACGCACAGGCATCGCTGGGAACTCTGCTTCCGTTAATATTACCATCCATTCCGCCGTCGTCTTGGTTTTGGTGAGCCGTTCAATCTGCGCATAAAGTCCCGCAATATTCTTGAAACGACCAAGCGGGGTTGAGAATTCCGCGCGTTCCAGCAGTTCCGGCTCCCCTAGCAACTCAAATAATAAGATGATTTTGTCGTCAGTATAGGGAACGATGCTGATGTACCCGTCGGCTGTTGGAAAGGGTTGCCGGTGCGGGTCCAATTGCCGTGGATAGCCGATGGGCCCCAGTGGCGGGTCCATTGTCGCATCCTGCAAATGTTCTTCCAGTGTAAAATTGGCAAAGGCTTCAAACATTGGCACTTCAATATGCTGCCCTTCGCCAGTGCGCAGCTTATGAACAATTCCGCCAAGTAAAGCCTGCGCACCATAAAGCCCCGCCACTTTGTCCGCTATAAGCGACGGAATATAGCGGGGACGGGGATTGCCATCTGCGCGCGGGAGGAGGGTCGTACAACCTGTTGCCGCCTGGATGACATCATCATATGCTTGTAAATCACGATAAGGGCCATCCTGCCCGAAACCTGTGAAATGTGCATAGATAATATTGGGATTGATCGCGCGGACATTACTATAAGAAAATCCTAATTTTTCAATAGCTTTCGTACGAATATTATGAACAAATATATCAGCCGTTTTCAAGAGCTTACGCAGTTTTTCGGCATCCTCAGATTTTTTCAAATCGAGCATAACGGATCGCTTTCCGCGATTGACCGTCATATGGGTTGACCCCATCCCCCGTGTGTTACGGGATCGACCAATGTAGCGCGAAACATCACCGCTTGGCGGTTCAATTTTGATAACGTCAGCACCCATGTCGGCGAGCATTTGAGTGGCATATGGGCCAAAGATGACGCTTGAGAGGTCAATGATCCGGATCCCGTCTAACATCGTCATGGGCGCGTCCTCAAAAAGCGTCTGACAGACCAAGCGCCCCGTGATGTGCACTCAGTCGCGCGACGTTCAGGCTCATAATGGCCAGATCATGCAGCTTACCGTCACGGTCGCGCACCTGATCGCGCAGCATGGCTTCTCCTCGGAAACCAATTTCTTCAAATAAAGCAATAGCACCGCGTTGATCCGGGGTCATGCGCGCGGTTAGTTTTTCGGCGCCAGCCGCAACCGCGTCACGAATGCAGGACTGCAACAGGATTCGACCAAGGCCTTTTCCGCGCATCGAGGCTGCAATCATGAGGCGAATTTCGGCAACATGGGCGGACCAGCCCAAATTGTCACGAATAATGGCAGTTGTGCCGACTACAGTGTCCCCGTCAAAAGCAACCAGACTGGCAATTTCACCGTCTGAAATGGCTTCATGCCATGCCGCAATCACCTTTGGATGTTGAAGATCGCGGCTTAGGAATAAGAGGTCATGCGTTTCTAATTTCAAGGCAAACTGACGTACGGCTTCAAGATGCCCGTGTTCGAAAAGACGGATTTCAATCGCGGTTCCATCGCAATCCACAGTTTTGGGGTACGCACTCAAAGACTTCTCTCCTGTAGCCATTGGTCAATTTGGGGCCAAAGGCGGCGAATGGCATTGGCCCCCGCGACCAGGCTGACATGTCCGCCTTTTAGAATAACTTCTTGCTTGTCGGTTGATCCTACCATGGGAACAAGCGGTTTAGACGCCTCATAGGGAACGATATGATCATGTTCTGCAACCACATGAAGAAAGGGCGCGGTGATTTTACCAAGATCAACGGGGCGTCCGGCGACGTCCATCGTGCCTTCATAAATTGCATTTTCCCACATCAACCGTTTTGTGGTCTGTTCAAAATAGCGCCCTGCAAGCGGCAGCATGTCGCTCGACCAGCGATCGATCATTCGGTAGGCTTTGACGAATTCATCATTCCACATATTGTCCCATAACCGCAGATTGCCGGCGAACCTGCCGCCTGGGCGAAGCATGTCAAAGGCTGAATAGAGCATCTCTGGCGGACAATTGCCGAATGTCGCAACCAGTTTATCAACATCAAAAAATCGCTGATCTGACCAAGCCTGAAACAAGGGCATACCCTTGAAATTGACAGGGGTGGTGAATGTCACAAGGTTTTTCATCGGACCATCAGGATGCAACGCGGCCCACAACACCGACAATACGCCGCCAAAGCAATATCCTATTACCGAAAGGTCGGGCTCTCCCGACGTTTCAAGGACTTTATCAACACAGGCCGGCAGGAAATCGAGGACATAATCCTCCAAACCGAGGTGCTTTTCCTCCGCGCGCGGCGGTTCCCAATCCACCATATAGACATCATATCCAGCCTTTAGCAGAAATTCGACGAAGCTTTGCCCCGGCACCATGTCAAAAATGTAACCGCGGTTGGTCGTCGCCATAACGAGCATGATGGGCACACGGTAAATTTCATCGACCAACGCGCGGTAATGATAAAGGCGCAGCGTACCTTTTGAGAGGATCAGGTCTTTGGGGCTGATTCCAAGCGTTGGGGCAGGGGAGGTGAAATAATCCAACCCCTTGATATTGCGTTGCATGGCACGTTCAAATTCGACACGTGCTTGGTCAAGGGGGTTGGGCGTGTCTGAGGCGCTCATTTGGCCTTGGGCGGCGGTGTTTTGGTGCGCTTGGGCTTTGGTGTCTGCGGGGCTGTTTGCGTGCTTCCTTGGGCGGACAATAAAGATTCTATCCTGCCCAGTTGCGCTTCAATATGGAATAAGCGCTCAGCCAAGGCCTCAACCTCAGCCTTGCTCGGCATATTGGCAGCGGACAGTGCTTTGGCCATCGCATCATGCGCCGCCTGCTGCGCCTTTAACCCGACCGCAGTTGTACCCTGCATCACTTGCGAAAACTCGCTGCTCCCGGCCATTTTTGTGCCAACGTCATTGGCCATTTTTTCCCATTGGTTCACCATCTCACGAAAGAAAGCCATTGGATCTGCGGAAGGAGAGTTTGTCATGATGGCATGTTTGTGCGGAACGACGCAGAGGTCAAGCAAATTTGGCGGACAGGGTGGGATTCGAACCCACGGTGAGCTTGCACCCACGCCGGTTTTCAAGACCGGTGCCTTAAACCACTCGGCCACCTGTCCGCGCTGGAAGGCCCTTAAACGCCAATCGCCCTTTCGTGCAAGTGCTGGGATGAAGCGGGTTTCCCTTATTCTTCATCTGTGTCACAGTCTTTTGATGAAATTTACGTATCAAAAGCTCTTAAATTGGTCATTTTTGGCAACACTTGCAGCGGTTGTTCCGTCTAGCGGGATGGTTCATTTTACAGTTTCCGCTCAAGCCAGTCCAGATTTTCCAAGTTTTGCCAAGCAGTTGGGTGACCAAGCCTTGGCTCAGGGCGTGAGCAGGGCAACGGTTGAGGCTGTCATTCCCACCCTGATGCTCAATCAACGCGTTATCGATCTTGATCGCGCGCAACCCGGGGGAGCGCCCAATACGGCGATTCCAAAATTTGCGCCTTATCGCTACACACATGTCGATGCCGCGCGGATCAATCGCGGCCGCGCCAAATATCAGGGGCTGCGCGGGTTGTTGAGTCAGGTGGAACGCGAGACAGGGGTTCCCGAATCGATCATGGTTGCGATTTGGGGTCATGAAACCAATTATGGCAGCGTAACTGGCAATTATGACCTGGCCGAGGCGCTTGCGACTCTCGCCTTTGAAGGCCGTCGCCGTGCGTTGTTTACTGAAGAATTTATCGCAACATTGAAAATGATGGATCGTGGGTTTCCTCGGTATAAATTAAAAGGCAGTTGGGCTGGGGCCACAGGCTATCCGCAATTTTTGCCTAGCATGTATTTGCGCCTTGGAAAGGACGGCGACGGTGACGGTAAAGCCGATATCTGGACCAATGAAGCCGATGCGCTTGCCTCCATCGCCAATTATTTTGTCAATGCGGGGTGGCGAGCCAATGTTCCTTGGGGCGTGTCTGCCAATGTGATGCCGGGGCTGGATCGTGCGGCGTTGGTGAACAAAACAAAATCGCCAGTTTGTCCTCGCGTTCACGCACGGCATAGCCAGTGGAAAACAGTTGGGGAATGGCGTGCGCTTGGTGTGACGGCGCTCAAACCGGGGTTAAAGGAGGGCGATATGGCAACATTGTTCGAACCTGATGGCCCTGGAACGCCCGCATGGCTCTTAACTGGAAATTACCGGGTTATCCTTGAATATAATTGTTCAAATTTTTACGCATTATCGGTGGGGTTGTTGGCAGATGCAGTTGAAACATAAAAACGGGTTTTTGATCGCGGCGTCGGCTTTGGTGCTGACAAGCTGCGCTGGGTTGGGTAATATTGTCGGACGCAGTGCCCCGCCAGAACTTCCCGCCGAACCTGTCGGCGATGCTGTGACCAAAGGCGGCCAACCTTATGAGGTTGGAGGCGAAGTCTATAATCCGGCTGATACTGCTCAATATGATGACGTCGGCTATGCCAGTTGGTACGGTGAAGAATTGCGCGGAAAGGCCACGGCCAACGGCGAAATGTTTAATCCCGATGCGATCAGCGCGGCCCACCCGACATTGCCGATGCCCAGCTATGCAGAAATCACCCATTTGCAAACGGGAAAGACCATCCTCGTGCGGATCAATGATCGCGGCCCTTTTACCAAAGGCCGATTGATTGATCTTTCGCAGGGCGCCGTAAAGTTGTTGGGCGCGGAAAATGAGGGTAATTTCCCCGTCCGTGTGCGGCGCGTAAACCCCAATGAACAGGAAAAGTTGGCACTGCGCAATGGTCAAAAGGCTGCGGATCGACTGGATACACCTGAACAATTGCTCAACGCTTTGCGGCGTAAATTGGCCAGTGCAACGCCGCCTGTGATCACTGCCCCTGCTGTTGTAACGGTACCGGTCGCGAAACCTGTCCAGAAACCAACTCCAAAACCTGTCGTGATCGCAAAACCAAAAATATCAACACCACAACCATCTACTGAGAAACCAGCGATGGCAGGCACATATTTTATTCAAGTCGCTTCATTTTCAAGCAAAGCCAATGCCGAAAAACTTGCCAAACAATTGGATGCGCGGGTTGAACAGGCGGGAACAATATGGCGTGTGCGCAAAGGGCCTTATGCCAGTGAAGCCGCTGCGCGCGCTGCCCTTGGCTCTATCACAGCAAAGGGCTATCGGGATGCAAGAGTAACGCGCTGAGTCGCCCCCGCCTAAGGTCATTTGCATGAAGCCAATTTTTCCTGTCGCTGCCATTTTCCTCGCGGCGGCATTGCCTGCGGTTGCGGCGGCACCTCCGTTCGAAACGCCAGCACCAGTGGCCTATATGTATGATCTGTCGTCGGGGGCCGTGCTATATGCAAAGGATGCCGACCGCCGCATTCCGCCCGCATCCATGGCAAAAATGATGACCACCCACGTCATTTTTGCGATGATCGACAAGGGGGAGCTCAAGCTCGATCAAAAATTCACGGTTCGCCCCGAAACATGGCAAAAATGGCATGGTCCAGCGGCTGGATCGACAATGTTTTTGTCCGCTGGCGAACAGGTGAGTGTTGAAGATTTACTCCACGGGATCGTTACTTTGTCTGGCAATGACGCTTGTATTGTGATCGCCGAAGGGATTTCAGGTACTGAACAGGCTTTTGTTGCACGGATGAATGAAGAGGCCGAAAAACTGGGTATGGCAAACAGCCATTTTGGCACCAGCAATGGCTGGCCTGACGAAGGTGTAACATACACCACGGCGCGTGATCTCGCCAAATTGGGTGCGGCAACGATCCAAAACCACAGCGCGCTATATAAGAAATTTTACGGCGTGAAAGAATTTAGCTGGGGCAAGACACTTGGCGCTGGCGCGGCAATTGTGCAGCCCAACCGCAATCCCATCTTAGGCAAAATTGCTGGTGCTGATGGAATCAAAACAGGCCATACGGATGAGGCAGGTTACGGCTTTACAGGTTCAGCTGAACAAAATGGCCGCCGTATTGTGATGGTTGTCGCTGGCATCGACAGTTTTAACGGGCGGATTACCGAATCCGTGCGCTTCATGGATTGGGGATTTAAGGCATGGACGACCAAGGCCTTGTTCAAACAAGGTGCGAAGGTTGAGCGTGCATCTGTGCAAATGGGCAGCGCGTCCGATGTTGGCCTTATCGCGCCGCGCAATCTGGCAGTGACATTCCCAGCGGGCGGTTCTGAAGGCATGACAGTTTCAGTCGTTTATGATGGCCCCGTCAAAGCGCCAATCAAGAAGGGCCAACATATCGCCGATTTGGTCGTTAAAACGGCCAACACGCCGCCACAAGTGATGCCGCTGGTCGCGGAATCCGATGTCACCGAAGCTGGTTTTTTCCGAAGCGCTTGGCTTGGTTTTCTGTCGATATTCGGCGCATAATGTGGGGGCGATTCATCACGCTAGAAGGCGGAGAGGGGGTCGGAAAATCGACTCAACTCCTCCTATTGGCTGATGCACTGCGGTCCGAAGGAAAAAATGTCGTCACCACGCGTGAACCCGGTGGGACTATTGGTGCAGAGGCGATCCGTACCCTGTTGATGACGGGCACAGATGACCGCTGGAATGCGCGGACCGAGGCTTTGTTGTTCGCAGCCGCCCGTGCTGACCATGTTGCCAAACTGATCCGTCCTGCGATTGAACGGGGAGATTGGGTGCTGTGCGACCGTTTCGTTGATTCCACGCGTGCTTATCAGGGCGGGGCTGGCGACGTTGAGGATTCTGACATTATGGCGCTGCACCAGGTTGGTAGTGCTGGATTGTTGCCTGACCGGACGCTTTTGTTGCAAATGCCCCCCTCTGAGGCCGCAGCCAGAGCCGCCACGCGCGATGACGGCAAAGCTGACCGCATGGGGAGCAAGTCGGCGGCCTATTACACTCAGGTCAACACACGCTTTTCAGAGCTTGCATCACATGAGCCAGATCGATTCCGTGTCATCGATGCTAGTGGCAGCGTAGACGATGTAACCACCCGTCTTCTCGCCGCGCTTTCAGACCTGTTATGAGCGATATTATCGGCCATGATGCGCCTATCGCGGCGTTCCTGTCCGCAATGCAGGGAGAACGTTTGCACCATGCATGGCTGTTGATCGGGGCTGAGGGGGTCGGCAAGGCCAGTGTTGCGATGAAGTTTGCCAAACGGATGCTCAGCATCGCAGGAGACCCCGTTGGTGTGGGGAGCGGACTCGATGTGCCGGACGACCACCGCATTGGACTGTTGGTTGATGCTTACACCCACCCTGACCTGAAACTTCTCGACCGCTTGCCCAAAGATGAAAAAATGCGTGAAAAAGACCGGCGTGAATGGCCCAGTGACCTTGAACGCGCGCGCAGCATCACTGTGGATCAGGTTCGGGCACTTTCCGCGATTTTTTCCAAGACACCCTCGCTCTCCGCGCGGCGGGTTGTTGTGATCGATGCTGTCGATGATATGGAACGGTCCGGGGCCAATGCCCTGCTCAAAAGCTTGGAAGAGCCGCCTGCTGGCACGATTTTCTTGCTGGTGAGCCACGCGCCGGGACGCTTGTTGCCGACCATCCGTTCTCGCTGCCGGACGCTGCGTTTTGCTGAGCTGAAGGATGATAACATGCGCACTGCGCTGCGCCGCGCTTTGCCTGAGGCGGATAACGATGAAATCAATGCACTGATGCGGGCAGGCGAGGGCGCACCAGGGCGGGCGCTCAGCTTTGCTGGATTGGATATTGCCGGGATTGATGCAGTACTTGCCCGACTGGCGCAAACGGGTGACCCGACCAATGCCGAACGCGCTGCACTTGCGCAAAAACTATCGATAAAGTCTGCACAGCCCCGCTATGAGGCATTTTTGACCCGTGCCCCGGCGTTCATCGCGGCCAGTGCGCGCACGCGAGAGGGTGATGCATTGGGACAAGCTCTAACGCAGTGGGAGGCCGCCAAAACTCTCGTTCAAAGCGCCAGACGCACCTCACTTGATGCGCAGAGCGTCGTATTTGCGGTCGCGGGGCTTGTCGCAGGCCTTGCCCCAGAGGCGAACCGCGCTAAAGCCTGACTATCATGTCAGAAAATAGCTATTACATCACCACCGCGATCAGTTACCCCAATGGTCGTCCGCATATTGGCCATGCGTATGAGGCCATCGCCGCCGATGCCATCGCGCGCTTTTACCGATTGTCTGGAAAGAATGTACGTTTCCAAACCGGAACCGACGAACACGGGCTCAAAATGGTGCAAACCGCGCGTGACAAAGGTGTGGAGGTTCGTGCTCTTTGTGATGAAATGGCAGGTTATTTCAAAGAGATGTGCGACACACTCAATATCTCTTATGATCGTTTCATCCGCACGACCGAACCCGTACATCACCGCGCCGCGCAGGAGATTTGGAATCGGCTTGCCGCCAATGATGATCTTTACCTCGACCGCTATGAAGGCTGGTATTCGGTACGAGATGAGGCGTTTTACGATGACAAGGAACTGAGCGACGGGGAAGGGGGTGTCAAACTTTCGCCCCAGGGCACGCCCGTGGAATGGACCGTGGAGGAAAGCTGGTTTTTCCGGTTGTCAAAATATCAGCAGCCTTTGCTCAACTATTTCGCTGCTAACCCTGACTTTATTCGCCCTGAAAGCCGCCGGAATGAAGTGATTAAATTCGTTGAAGGCGGCCTGCGCGACCTGTCCGTCTCCCGCACCAGTTTTGACTGGGGCGTGAAAGTGCCGGGCAGTGACAACCACGTCATGTATGTCTGGCTCGACGCGCTGACCTGCTATTTGTCTGGCCTCGGATTTCCAGATGAAACACCTGATATGTCGAATTTCTGGCCCGCTGACCTTCATCTCATCGGCAAGGATATTGTCCGGTTTCACACTGTTTACTGGCCTGCGTTTCTGATGTCAGCGGGATTACCTTTGCCTAAACAAGTGTTCGGACACGGGTTTGTTCTCGCGCGTGACGGCAGTAAAATGTCAAAGTCTTCAGGAAACAGCGCTGATCCACTGGCCTTGGCCGAAAAATTCGGCGTCGATCAGCTTCGCTATTTTCTGCTGCGCGAGGTTAGTTTTGGTCAGGATGGGAGCTATAGCGAGGAAGCCATTGTGACCCGCTGTAACGCAGATCTTGCCAATAATTTCGGTAATTTGGCGCAGCGTAGCCTGTCTATGATAGCGAAGAATTGCGACGGGAAAATACCCCATCATGCGCTGATGACTGAGGCAGAAGCCAAGCTTTTGGATGATCTGCATTTGGCAAAAACCGTTGTCGACACCGAAATGAAAAATCTATCGATAAACGGCGCATTGGAGGCGATATGGTCTGCTATGAGCATCGCTAACCTATATTTTGCAGATCAAGCGCCATGGGCGGTCAGAAAGGTCGATCCTGAGCGCGCTGACACAATATTATATTACACCGCAGAGGTGGTCCGGCAATTGGCGATCATGGCGCGCTGGGCCATACCCTCCGGTGCAAATTCAGTGTTAGATCTTCTGGGTGTGCCCATGGATCAGCGTGATTTTGCATCTATGACTGTAAAACTCGAGGTTGGACGCTTCTTACCACTGCCATCAGGTGTATTTCCCCGCTTAGAGCTGACAGCATAATGTTCGTCGATTCCCACTGCCACCTCAATTACAAAGGCCTGATTGAGGATCAGGGTGCTGTCATCGCGCGGGCGCAGGCGGCGGGGGTGTTGGCAATGCTCAACATTTCCACGCGCGAAAGTGAATGGGATGCGGTTGTCGCGGTGGCAGAACGGACGCCCAATATTTGGGCAACCATCGGCATTCACCCGCATGAGACCGACGCGCATCCCAATGTCGATACCGCCAAATTGATTGCAAAGGCCGCGCATCCCAAGGTGATTGGCATCGGGGAAACGGGCCTTGATTATTTTTATGACAAAAGCGATCGCGACCAACAACGGGCGAGTTTCCGCGCGCATATTGCTGCTGCGCGCGAAACTGGCTTGCCGATCATCGTCCACACCCGCGACGCGGAAGAGGATACGGCGGCAATCATGGCGGAGGAAATGGGGAAGGGCGTCTACACCGGCGTTATCCACTGCTTTACCGCTTCTCAAGATTTTGCTGATAAGGCACTGGAAATGGGTCTTTTTATATCCATTTCAGGAATTGTAACCTTTAAGAATGCCAAGGATTTACAGGCAACTGCGGCCGTGATCCCAGAGCACCGACTGCTGATCGAAACCGATGCGCCGTTTCTTGCCCCTGTGCCACACCGCGGTAAAACCTGCGAACCGGCCTTTGTCGCCGATACCGCACGCTTTTTGGCAGATTTACGCGGTGTTCCCGTCGAACATCTGGCGGCAACCAGTGCTGCAAATTTCTACCATCTGTTCTCAAAGGCGAGCCCCACATGAATGGAGATCAGACCGCTAGCTTGATCGGCGCTGTTATGATGCTGGTACTGGTTGGTTCTGGACTTATCGCGCGCCGCTTGCCCATCGGGGCGACGGTTAAAATGATCCTTTCATGGTGTGCTATTTTTGGCATTATTTTCGTTCTTTTTATGTTCCGTGGCGAAGCGGGGCAGGTGTGGAGCCGGATCAAATCTGAATTTTCTCCCGGTGGTATAACCGAAAAAGACGGTACGTTGCGTGTGCGCAAGGCCGAAGACGGCCATTTTTGGCTCGACACCAAAATCAACGGTCGCGATATGCGCTTAATGGTGGACAGCGGCGCGACAACAACCGGTCTATCGCTGACAACGGCGCAAGCCATGGGCATAGAG
>JBEBKH010000045.1:0-18659 GCA_040079575.1 Chakrabartia sp.
TGGTGGAGCGACAGCGCATAGGTGCCCGGCGCAATCCCTGAAAAGCGAATGGCCTGCGCTTTTCCTGCCGCAATCATCAGCTTCACAGCCTTTGGATCTTTGCCGCAATCGGGGAATGTTTTTGGGTTCGCGGTCAGGCAGATCAGGACATTGCCCTTGGTCGAACGCAGGCCCGACACGGCAACGTCAAGGGTCACCCCGGCTGGGGTCTGCGCCGATGCGTTCATGGGCAAAGCGGCCAAGGCCAAGATCGGTGCGACACACACGGTCCCAAAATCTGAAATAAAGCCCATAATTCCCCCGATATGCATCGTGATGCTGTTGGTGATGCGTTGCTGTTATCACCCACCGCCCCAACCGACCCTGAACGATAAAGCGCGGAAACATTTCCCACCCCATATGATTGGTAACGCCCATAACCGTCATGATGCTGAGCACAAGGCCAAGTGCTGCAATATGGATCGGGATCAGGAAAACCAGCACTGGGATCACCACCGCGCCACTCAGCGCCTCATAAGGATGGAATGACATGGCGGCCCATACGGTTGGCGGGCGGCTGGCATGATGGACGGCGTGAAGAATGCGGAACGGCCTGGGCCGGTGCATCCACCGGTGCGTCCAATAGAACCATGTGTCATGCGCGAACAGATAGGCGAAGACCGAGACTGGCAGCATCCACAACGGAAAAGACGAGACATTGGTATAAATGCGCGTCCAGCCCAAATTCTGCCACCCCCACGCCACCACACCCGCTGGGATGCCGTAAATTGCTGCACTTGTAAGGCTCCACGCTATTTCGCGCCGCATTTGAGGTTTGAGGCCTGCGTAAAGACCAGGATGCTTGATCCGCGTTGCCAATGCAAAGCCCGCACTCGCCACCAGATAGCGGACACCGACGATCAGCGTCATCGCCAGTGCTGATAACAAGAGGGGGGTCGCAAAGTGCATGCGCTTCACTTAATGCATCTCCATGCAAACAACCACCACTTGTGACATCCTTATCGCCGGCGGTGGTCTTGCGGGCGGATTGATCGCATTGGCGCTTGCCAAAAAACGGCCGGATTTGGACGTGCGGATTGTTGACGCCACGCCGACGCTGGGCGGCAACCACATCTGGTCGTTTTTTGACAGCGACATTGCTGCCGAGGATCGCTGGTTGGTCGCACCGCTGATCTGCCACCGTTGGGCGGACTATGACATTATCTTTCCCGCGCATCGCCGTCGGTTGGATGCTGGGTATCAATCAATTGAGTCTCAGCATTTTGACAAGATGGTGCGAAATGCCCTTCCCGCAGACCGGATTATAGTGGGGTCTGTCGAAAGCGTGTCCGCCACAACAGCAACGCTTTCCAACAATTCCACCCTCACCGCGCGCCATGTCATCGATGCGCGCGGGCCGGGGGATCTGTCCACGCTTGATCTTGGTTGGCAGAAATTCGTGGGGCAAACGCTGCACATTTCGGGGGGGCACGGCCTGACCCGCCCAATTGTGATGGACGCGACTGTCGCGCAGATTGACGGCTATCGCTTCGTCTATTGCCTGCCGCTGGATGCTGACACGCTGTTTGTTGAAGACACTTATTACAGCGACACCCCTGACCTGAATATCGATGCTGTCCGCGACCGGATTGCTGATTACGCCGCAGACAAAGGCTGGCAAATCGCCGAACGCGGACATGAAGAAACCGGCGTTCTGCCAGTGGTGATGGGCGGCGATTTTGACGCTTATTGGGCATCAACAGGCGCGGACACCGGCAAAGCGGGGCTGCGCGCAGGCTTGTTTCATGCAACCACAGGCTATTCTTTGCCCGATGCCGTGCGGCTGGCCGTGACCATAGCGAAACTGGTCGATTTTCCTCCTCACGCCTTTGTCGCTGCCCTAAAATCAACGGCACGCGCAGGATGGCGGCGGAACGGTTTCTACCGAATGCTCGACACGATGTTGTTCCGCGCGGCAGAACCGGGACAGCGGTATAAAGTGCTCGAACGTTTTTACCGCTTATCGCCCGCGCTGATCGGGCGCTTCTATGCCGGACAGTCAACGACATGCGATAAGATTCGCGTCTTGTCGGGCAAGCCGCCTGTCCCTATCTGGGCTGCAATGCGTGCGCTATTGGGCGCGCGATCAGTAAGGCCACCCTCTTGAAAAAAGCAGTAGTTATCGGCGCAGGTTTTGGCGGGATTGCCCTCGCCATTCGTTTGCAATCTGCCGGCATTGAAACGACCCTGATTGAATCGCGCGATAAACCCGGCGGGCGTGGCTATTATTGGGAAAAAGACGGCTTTACATTTGATGCCGGCCCCACGGTCATCACCGACCCCGATTGCCTCCAACAGCTATGGGCCCTGTCTGGCCGCGACATGGCGGATGATGTTGAATTGATGCCCGTTAAGCCATTTTACCGGCTCAACTGGCCCGACGGCACCAATTTCGACTATTCCAATGATGAAGCCGATCTGCGCAGTGAGATTGCCAAACTCGATCCTGCAGACATTGCGGGCTATGAAAAATTCCTCGCTTATTCGGCCTATGTTTATGAAGAAGGCTATAAGAAACTCGGCACAGTTGCCTTCCTCGATTTCAAATCGATGATCACCGCCAGCCCCGCACTTGCCAAAGCACAGGCATGGCGTTCGGTCTATTCGATGGTGTCATCCTTCGTCAAAAACGAAAAACTGCGCGAGGTGTTGAGTTTTCACACCCTGCTCGTTGGCGGCAATCCGATGAAGACCAGTGCCATTTATGCGCTGATCCATAAGCTTGAAAAAGACGGCGGCGTCTGGTTTGCCAAAGGCGGTACCAGCCGTTTGATCGCGGGCATGATCACCCATTTTGAACGCTTGGGCGGCGTCGTGCGGTTGAATGACGCGGTCGAAGAAATTGAAATGCTCGGCGAAAAGGTCGTGGGTGTGCGGACCAAAAGCGGCTGGCGCACCTATACGGATGCTGTCGCTTCGAACGCCGATATCGTCCACACTTACCGCGACCTGATGCCCCATTCGGTACGCGGGAAGAAAGCGGCGCAAGCCTTGCTCAAAAAACATTATTCGCCGTCGCTGTTTGTTGTTCATTTTGGCATTAAGGGCGCGTGGCCGGGCATTCCCCACCATATGATCATGTTCGGCCCGCGCTATGCCGGCTTGCTCAAGGATATTTACGACCACGGCATTTTGTCGGAGGATTTCTCGCTCTATCTCCACCACCCGACCGTGACCGATCCCAGCATGGCACCCGAAGGCTGTTCAACCTTTTATGTCCTGTGTCCGGTGCCCCATATGGGCCAATTCCCTGCCGATTGGGACGGCCATGTTGGCGAAACACTTAAAGAGCGCATCCTTGATGAAATCCAGAAACGCTTCATCCCCGACATTCGCGACCGGATCATGACCGAATTCTATTATGCACCCACTGATTTTGGACGTGATCTGAACGCGCATCTGGGCAGCGCCTTCAGTCTGGAACCACTGCTCACACAGAGCGCATGGTTCCGTGTCCACAACCGTGATGATAAAATTCCCAACCTCTATTTTGACGGCGCGGGGACACATCCTGGTGCTGGCATTCCCGGCGTCGTCGGCAGCGCGAAAGCAACAGCGGCACTGATGCTGGAGGATTTGCGGTGATTCCTCCCCACCCGCTTATCCTGAGCCTGTCGAAGGATTCACTTCTTCTGGTCAACAGCGCGGAGAACAAAAAAAGGCTTCGACAAGCTCAGCCCAAACGGAATTGGAACCTATGAAACGCATCGCCGTCTATTGCGGGTCCGCAACCCCGGCTGATCCCGTCTATATTGACTGCGCGCGGATGGTCGGCCGCACCCTTGCCGAACGCGGGATCGGGGTCGTTTACGGCGGCGGAAGATTGGGCCTGATGGGCGCCGTCGCCGATGCTGCGCTGGATGCCGGCGGCGAAGTCATCGGGATTATTCCAGAGGCGCTCAAAGACGCTGAGGTTGCACATTTGGGCTGCACCGCGCTCCATGTCGTTCCCAATATGCACGTCCGCAAAGCCATGTTCACGGACCTGTCGGACGGTTTCATCACCATAGCAGGCGGGGTCGGGACGATGGATGAATTGTGGGAAGCGGTCAGCTGGGCCCAGCTGGGTTATCACCAAAAACCCGTCGGGCTGCTGAATGTTGCGGGCTATTTCGACCATCTGATCGCCTTTGCCGCGCACATGGCGACAGTCGGGTTTGTGCGGCAACAGCATCAGAATATCCTGATTGTTGATGACGATCTGGACGCCTTGCTCGCCAAGATGGAAGCTTACCAGCCACACAAAACCATTTTCGCAATGAAAGCACAGGATTTGTGACGCATTCCCGCGCCGCCCTTGTCATCGCGGCGCAAGACAGCATTGCCCGCGGATCAAAATCCTTTGGCCTCGCCAGCCGTTTGTTCGACCGCCAAACCCGCGAACGTGCTTGGCTGCTCTATAGTTGGTGTCGCAAGTGCGATGACATTGCTGATGGTCAAGACCACGGCGGCACGCTGTCAGTGGTGGACAATCCGCAGGAGCGATTGGCCTTCATCCGCGACATGACCGAACGCGCGCTTGCGGGCGACGTAACCGGTGACCCCGCCTTTGACGCGCTGGGGCTGGTCGTTTTCGAATGCAACATTCCCCATCAATGGCCGCGCGATCTGGTGCAGGGGTTTGCGATGGATGCCGATGGGTTCAGCCCGCGCCGCGAAAGTGACCTGCTGACCTATTGCTATCATGTTGCCGGGGTCGTCGGCTTGATGATGGCGGTGGTGATGGAGGTTGCCCGCGACGACACAGAAACACTCGACCGCGCGTGCGATTTGGGATTGGCGTTTCAACTGGCCAATATTGCGCGCGATATTGGTGAGGATGCTGCCGCTGGCCGCTGTTACCTTCCCGAGGAATGGCTGGTTGAGGCGGATATTCCCCCGGGCGAACATATGAAACCGCATTACCGGTCCCGCCTTGCCGACATTGCCTGGTGGTTGGCGGATATGGCGCAGGATTACGAGGCCAGTGCGCGGATCGGCGCGGCCAAGCTCCCCTTCCGGTCACGCTGGGCGGTGCTTTCTGCTGCGGGTATCTACGGCGATATCGCCCGTAAAGTCGCCGCGCGCGGGCAAGCGGCATGGGATCATAGGGTCGTGACGAGCAAAGCTGCGAAGGCAAGGTGGGTCGCAAAGGCTTTGGTGCAGGCGCTGCGACGTTAATGAATTTGATAGTCAGATCTTCTATTGGAGGCCAATAACTTGGATACAAACCAAATGCACCAACATCGTAAGCCGCTTGTGAAAGCAGCAATCATTACAATCGGGATCAACATATTTCTATTTCTAGTTTTTGGTGGTCTATATTCTGACTCAGTCACTTGGGTTACTTTGGCGTTCTGCAATGCTTGGTTCTTCGGTTTTTCCGCCATGATATTTACCAACGCTGACTGTCGTAAGTTCAATAATTCCGAAGGTGTCTGGAAACTAATGGCCGGCGATGATAAGAGCAGTCGGCCCTTTACTGAAAAAATGCAGAAAGTTGCAGAAGTTGGCTTGACCATCTTTGGCTTTCTGATGCTTTTATCGCTTTATGCCGGACATCGTGCACACTATGGAAGTATATAGTCTGACACTGTAGCTGTAACACTTGTGGCTCTCTGAGCTAAATAAGGACTATCACTGTTTCAAGTCCCAGACCGGTTCTCTAACGCCCGCATTCCCACGCCGCTGTAATTCGGCCTTGAGCGCCTCTGGCTTTGGCGCCCACAAGAAGCCGTAACTGACCGTCCCGTGTTTGGTTTCAACCACATGGTGCAATCGGTGCGCCTGAATGATCCGCTTCATATAATTGCTTTTGGGAATGTAACGGTGGTTGAGGCGTTTGTGGACGATCACATCGTGAAACCCGAAATAAATCGCGCCGTAGGCCGCAATGCCAGCACCAATCCAAACTGCTCCTGTGCCCCAGCCTGCCTGCACCCCGCCGTAAATCAGCGTGATAGAGGGCAGCGCGAAAATCACGGCATAGAGATCATTGAGTTCCCAGCGGCCAGTGCGCGCGCGGTGGTGGCTTTCGTGCAGAAACCAGCCAATCCCGTGCATGACCCAACGGTGCATGACATAGGCGAAGCCCTCCATCAGGACGACGGTAAGCAGAAACAGCGCGGGTCCAATCCAAAAGTTCATGAACATTTCTATACACGCTTGTTCATCTTATCGTCACCATCATTCGACCAAAGGCATTTTTAAGCAGGTCGGGGTCATTTACGGGACAGCACCCTGGCTTCGACCTGTTATCCTAATCCGTTGGAGCAAAGCGATGTTATTGCGCCAGTTTCTAGCAGTTTTGGCCCTGACAAGCGTGTCCGCCTGCGCAACGCCAGAGGCGCGGCTACGCACGGGGTTGATGTCAGCCGGGCTTGGTGCCACCCAATCCGCGTGCATGGCCGACCGGATGAATGACAAATTGTCGCTGTTCCAACTCAAACGACTCGCCTCTTTGGGATCTCTCAAAGAAAAACGCGCCACATCGCTGTCGATTGCCGACTTTCTCCACAAAGTGCGCGCGCTTAAAGACCCTGAAATCCTCGGTGTGACGTCGAAAGCGGCGTTAACCTGCGCGATTGACCGTTAGAAGACTTTCCAACGCGCGCGCGCTGTGCTTTAGGCCCCTCATCCATTGATGTAAGGAACAGCCAGCACCATGAACATTCACGAATATCAAGCCAAAGACCTGCTTGCAAAATTTGGTGTGCCTGTTCCCATTGGTTATGCTGCGATGAGTGTTGATGAAGCGGTGGCCGCTTCTGCCAAACTCCCCGGACCGCTTTATGTCGTCAAAGCACAAATCCATGCCGGTGGGCGCGGCAAAGGCAAATTTGTTGAACTGCCGCCCGAGGCCAAAGGCGGCGTTCGCCTTGCCAAATCAGCTGAAGAAGTACGCGCAGCGGCAAGCGACATGCTGGGCAACACATTGGTCACAATCCAGACCGGCGCAGCGGGCAAACAGGTCAACCGTCTATACGTCACCGACGGCGTCGATATTGCCAAGGAATTCTACCTCGCCCTTCTCGTTGACCGCGCATCCAGCCGGATTGCAGTGGTCGTTTCCACCGAAGGCGGGATGAACATTGAAGATGTGGCGCACAATACGCCCGAAAAAATCCACACCATCACCATTGACCCCGCCACGGGCATCATGCCGCATCACGGACGTTCGGTTGCCGCTGCCCTTGAACTTTCTGGTGATCTGGCCAAGCAAGCCGCCAATGTCCTTGCCAAGCTGTATGATGCATTCCTTGGAACTGACGCCGAGCAGATTGAAATCAACCCGCTGGCCGTGACCGATGATGGCAAGTTGCTGGTGCTCGACGCCAAAGTCAGTTTCGACAGCAATGCCATGTTCCGCCACAAGGATTTGGTCGAACTGCGCGATTTGACCGAGGAAGATGCAGCCGAAGTGGAAGCATCGAAATATGACCTCGCTTACATCAAGCTAGACGGCAATATCGGCTGTATGGTCAATGGCGCTGGCCTTGCCATGGCGACGATGGACATCATCAAACTCAACGGAGAATTCCCCGCCAACTTCCTCGATGTCGGCGGCGGCGCGACCACTGAAAAGGTGACAGCAGCCTTCAAAATCATCCTGCAAGACCCCGCCGTCAAAGGCATTCTCGTCAACATTTTTGGTGGGATTATGAAGTGCGACATCATCGCCGACGGGATTGTTGCGGCGGCCAAGGAAGTAAACCTGTCCGTGCCGTTGGTCGTGCGCCTTGAAGGGACCAATGTGCAGCAGGGCAAGGACATCCTCGCCAATTCCGGCCTGCCCATCGTTGCCGCCAATGATTTGGGTGATGCCGCGAAAAAGATTGTCGCAGAGGTGCGGCGCGCAGCGTAACACCTCTTGCCAAAATACAAAAATTTGTGCAGTGCCGCACAAAGTTGACGTAAACGTTAAGTGAATCGCGAAAGGGAAGATGCGATGAAAATTTTGGTCCCCGTTAAACGGGTCATTGATTATAACGTGAAACCACGGGTGAAGCCCGATAGTAGCGGCATTGACCTTGCCAACGTGAAAATGAGCATGAACCCGTTCGATGAAATTGCGGTTGAAGAGGCGCTGCGCCTCCGTGAAAAAGGCGTTGCGACCGAAGTGATCGCGGTGTCAATCGGCGAACAGAAATGTCAGGAAACCCTCCGCACCGCGCTCGCCATGGGTGCAGACCGTGCGATCCTGATCGTGTCTGAAACAGATGTTGAGCCTTTGGGCGTTGCCAAACTGCTCGCCGCAGTGGTTGCGGCAGAAGCACCCGGCCTTGTCATCCTTGGCAAACAAGCCATTGACGATGACAGCAACCAGACCGGACAGATGCTCGCTGCATTGACCGGACGGCCGCAGGGCACGTTCGCGTCCAAGGTTGAAGTTTCGGGCGACACTGTTGCTGTGACCCGCGAAGTGGATGGCGGCTCTGAAACTGTTTCTCTTAAACTGCCCGCAATCGTCACAACCGATCTGCGCCTTAACGAACCACGCTATGCGTCGCTGCCCAACATCATGAAGGCAAAGAGCAAGCCAATGGATCAAAAAACACCCGCTGATTACGGTGTCGACGTCTCACCGCGCCTTAAAACGCTTAAAGTCACAGAACCGGCCTCACGCGTTGCAGGTATCAAAGTTGCAGACGTTGACGCGCTGGTCGCGAAACTAAAAGATATGGGAGTGGCAGCATGAGCGTTCTCGTTTGGGTAGAACATGACAACGCCGTCGTAAAAGACGCAACCCTCGCCGCCGTTACAGCGGCTGGAAAATTGGGTGAAGTCCATGCGCTCGTTGCGGGCAATGGTTGTTCAGCCGTTGCCGATCAAGCCGCCAAAATTGCAGGCGTTTCCAAAGTGTTGCTCGCCAATGACGGTGCTTACGCCAATGCGCTCGCTGAAAATGTCGCGCCCTTGGTCGTCGGCCTGATGGCAGGCTATGACGCCTTCGTCGCACCTGCGACATCAACCGCAAAGAATATCGCTCCGCGCGTTGCCGCCTTGCTCGACGTGATGCAGATCAGCGAAATTTTATCGGTTGAAAGTGCCGACACCTTCACGCGGCCCATTTATGCAGGCAACGGCATTGCTACCGTGCAGTCGAGCGACGCGAAAAAGGTCATCACCGTGCGCGGGACAGCCTTTGCCAAAGCTGAAACAACAGGCGGTTCAGCAAGCGTTGAGCCTGTTTCCGGCAGTGGTGACGCTGGCCTTTCCAGCTTTGTTGGCGCAGAAATTTCCAAGAGCGAACGCCCCGAACTGACCAGTGCAAAGATCATCGTTTCTGGGGGCCGCGCGCTCCAGAACAGTGAAAATTTCCACAGCATCATTGAACCGCTCGCAGACAAACTCGGCGCAGGCGTCGGCGCATCACGCGCAGCAGTGGATGCAGGCTATGTCCCCAACGATTATCAAGTCGGCCAAACCGGCAAGATCGTCGCCCCCGAAGTCTATATCGCCATCGGCATCTCCGGCGCGATTCAGCATCTTGCGGGCATGAAAGACAGCAAAACGATCATCGCCATCAACAAGGATGAAGATGCCCCCATTTTTCAGGTGGCCGACATCGGGCTGGTCGCTGATCTGTTCAAAGCTGTGCCGGAGTTGACGGAGAAGCTTTAAGGGGTTTCGATCAAATCCTGCCCTGAGTGATCGAAGGGTGGTACTTTGATCGAGATTTGAGATTAAAAGGGCGGTCAGCGATGGCCGCCTTTTTGCGTTAGCCTATACCAAGTTCTGCCAACAATGCTGATACATCAACTGAAGCAGCTTTTGTTGTTCGCTTACGGGCCAATTTCGGGTCTTTTAATTCTTCCAGCGAAATTAACGAACCATCTCGTATCACATGCCATTGCCTGTACGCGCTTAAAGACACTGGTTTGCCTCCGCTACCTATGTGGCCATGCCGCTGTTGGAATAAGTGCATTGCTGGTGCGATTGAACTGCCACGAGATGGCGGTATCTTCTTATTTTCAACGTAAAGACCATCCGCTTTAATCTCAGCAATACCATCTGGCTTCTGACTGCCGTCATTTGGCTACGAAAGAGTAAAGCATAGACAAACCACCTCATTTGCATTACATTGTAATTCACAAGGAGACTCAATCATGGCTGCCAATGCACTCGTTCAAACGCGCATCAACGGAGCGGTGAAGGATGAAGCGTCTGCTGTGCTTGCCACGATGGGGCTTACGGTGTCTGATGCTGTGCGTCTGATGCTGACCCGCGTGGCGCATGATAAGGCTTTACCGTTTGAGCCGTTAAGGCCTAACGCGGAAACGATTGAGGCTATGCAAGAGGCCCGTAGCGGCAAATTGAAGAGCTATCCGGACTTCAAGGCTTTGTTGGCTGATATAGATGCGGACGATTGAACCGACCGGGCGTTTCAAACGTGATCTAAAACGGGAAATGCGGGGCCAGTATAGCCAAGTCATTGCAGACGAGTTGAACGATTTGATCTCACTCTTGGCCAGCGATGCGCCAATCCCCGCTCGTCACCGCGATCACGCGCTTACCGGCAATTGGAAAGACCATCGTGACTGCCATGTAAAACCTGACCTTGTGCTTATTTACCGCATACCAGATGATGAGACATTACAACTTGTCCGATTGGGCTCTCACGCGGAATTGGGCTGGTAAAACCGCAACACGGCCCATCCCGCAACCGCGGACAGCAACGACCCCATCAGCACGCCGACCTTAACCGCGTCACCCATCGCCGCGTCGGAGAAAGCCAACCCACCGATAAACAGGCTCATCGTGAAACCGATCCCGCACAGCAACGCGACGCCGTAAATTTGGGGCCAGCTTGCGCCTGTGGGGCGCTGTGCCCAACCGCATTTGACCGCGATCCACACACTGCCAAAAATCCCGACCTGTTTGCCGATGAACAGCCCCAGTGCGATGGCGAGGGGGAGCGGGGCGAACAGGCTGACGCCGCCGAGCGTGACGCCCGCATTGGCAAAACCGAACAGCGGCACGATGCCCCACGCGACGGGGCGTTGCAACGCATGTTCCATGCGGTGGAGCGTCGAATCCTCTGCATCAGGCGCGCCTTTTGTGACACGCACAGGGACCATCATCGCGGCGAGAACGCCCGCCACGGTCGCATGCACGCCCGACATCAGCACTGCGAGCCACAACAGTGCGAACGCAGCATAATAGGGTGCGGTCCGCGTCACCCCCAAACGGTTCATCGCGAACATGATGCCCAGGATCACCAACGCCGCCGCTACAGCAGCGCCGCTGATTGCATCACTATAGGCCAGCGCGATGATCGCAACCGCGCCCATATCATCGACAATTGCAACCGTCGTCAGGAACAATTTGAGCGAAGCTGGAGCGCGGCTGCCGAGCAATGCCAACACACCAATGGCAAAGGCAATGTCGGTCGCAGCCGGGATCGCCCATCCGCGCAGCAGCGCGCTGTCCCCGCGCGTGACCATCAGATAGACCAAAGCTGGGGCCACCATCCCCGCCGCCGCTGCGATCACCGGCAAACGCCGGTCTGCCCATGTCGAGAGATGCCCGTCGACAAATTCACGCTTAATCTCAAGCCCAACGAGCAGGAAAAACACCGCCATCAGCGCATCATTGATCCAGTGATGGAGTGACAGCGGGCCCATCTTTATGTGGAGTAAATGGAAATAGCCGTCGGCAAACGGGCTGTTCGCGACCAGCATCGCCAGCACGGCGGCAATCATCAGCAGGATCCCGCCCGACGCCTCACTGTTCAGGAAATCACGCAGGGCTGATCTTGGTTTGGCTGCAATCATGTTTTCCCTCACGTCACCGCACCGTGAACAGCACCTGATCCATCACCTTGCCCGAAATATCAACCAACACCAAGCGGTGTGCACCCGGGGTCGCAATGATCAGGGGCTTGGCATCTGCCGCGCCCAAATCGCGCTTGTCGAGCAGTAACCTGTGACCCGCCACTGCGCCTGACACCGCGACGCTCATCCGCTGGCGGTCAAGTGGAATATCGGGATCCAGCGCAAAGATACTGCCCGAAACAGGGTTGGTGATGCGCGGGCGGCGTGCTTCTGGCGGCGCTGCACCCTGCACATTTTGACCCATGCCGATCAGGAACCAGTCGCGGCGCGGGGCTTCAATTCCGGCGTCAAAACGCACCTGCCGCTCCTCAATACCCGCGGGCATCAGGGGTGCACGACCCGGCCGGTCACGGTGGAGCGCCATCATCACATCGCGCCAGATCGGGGCGGCGCCTGATGTGCCGGACACCGCCTTCATGCTGTCGCCCTCCAAATTTCCGACCCACACCGCAACGGTGTAACGGTCAGAATAACCGACACACCAATTGTCGCGCATCGCCTTTGACGTGCCGGTTTTAACCGCCGCCCAGAAAGGAAGTTTGAGCGCGCTATCAAGTCCAAATGTGGTCGCCCGCGCAACTGGATCGGCCAGAATGTCCCCGACCATCCACGCCGCTTGACCACTGAGCACGCGGCGCGGGGCAGTGCGCGGATCATCCGCCTTGATCCTAAGCGCACTCCACATGCCGCCAAGCGCAAAGCTGCGATATGCTGCGGCTTGTTCAAGCAGAGTGACTTCGGCAGAGCCAAGTGCGAGCGAAAATCCGTAATATTGTCCGTCTTCGGTCAGACCGCGATAGCCACTGTCCCACAGCCGATCCCGAAACGCCTCTGTTCCCGCAATCATCAATGTTCGGACCGCAGGAACGTTGAGCGAAGCGGCAAGCGCGTGACGCACCGAAACAGGCCCCTTGAACGCGCGGTCATAATTTTGGGGCACATAGAGCCCTGATGCGGTGTCAAGTTGAACCGGAGAATCGTCTAGGATTGACGCGGGGGTCAGATAGCCCTTCTCAATCACCTGCGCGTAGAGAAACGGCTTTAGCGTTGACCCCGCCTGTCGGTAGCCGCTGGCTCCGTCGACATGTGCGGCAGTTGAATCTCCGCCAATACCGCCGACATAAGCGAGAACGTCACCAGTCGCATTATCAACGACAACCACTGCGCCGTCACGGGCACGGTCCCGCCCCAGTCCTTGCATCTGACGGCGCAGTGCGGTGTTGGCGATGGATTGGATGGAGGCATCCAGCGTTGTTTTGACCTTCATCCCCGGCACGATCAGCAACTTTGCCGACAGATGCGGCGCGAGACCGGGATCAAGCGCGAGTGTGCGCTGCATGCCCAACATCATGCCCGTTGCGGCGCGTATTGCAGGACATTCAGAAACAGGTGCGAGCCGACACGCACGCTTTGCGACTGCATCTGGAGTTGCCGTCGGGGCGGGCAAAAGGGCGGCGATCAGCACTGCATCCTGCGGGGATAACGCATCAGGTGATTTTCCAAACAAACCAAGCGCAGCCGCCCCAATGCCCTGTGCCTCACCCCTGAACCCCGCAAGGTTGAGATAGCCTTCAAGGATTTCATCCTTTGACCAAAGACCATCAAGTGCCATCCCGGCACGTATTTGGCGCAACTTATCAATCCAGCTGCGGCTGCCCGGCTTGGCGAGGTCAGACGAGAGGAAGCCTGCAACCTGCATCGAAATTGTGCTCGCTCCGCGTGAACGGCTGCCATCAAAGCGGGATTTGACCGCACTGCCCAGTGCCAGCCAGTCAACGCCGCCGTGTGATCTGAACCTTCTATCTTCTGCTGCCATGACCGTTGCGATTACAGGCGCAGCAATGTCATCGATGGGAACCCACGCCAAACGCCGTGCGTGGAAATCAACCCGCAGTGAATCAATCAACTGGCCATTGCGATCATAAAGCCAAGATTCACTCGGCTTCCACGCGGCGCGCACATTTTTATAGGTCGGCAGCGTTGGAGGAAGCGTGAGGAACCAGAGGATCACCAGCAGCATCCCCGCAATAGCCGCGATCCATAATCTCCACATTTTGAGTTTATGGATCCCCGCACGCGCGAGGAAGACAGGCGATACGTTCACCGCATTGCCACCGTCACCGATTGATTGGGAACCTGTGCCCTGATGTCTGGTGAATACATGGCCTCTACGCGTGTCGGTGGCAGTGAAAATTGTCCGCTACCATTCAGACGCACGGCATATTCAACCACGAAGCGCCCTTCGGGAACCCATTCGAAATAGCCGCGCCACGCATCCTTTCCGCGCTCGATATAGGAAGGTTGTGCGCCGGACCCACCCGATGCAGCCGCTGCCAACAAGGCCGATTGCCCCCCAAGATTACCGATGATTGTTGCGCCGGGCGGCACCGGATCATTCACGACCACCCAGTTTCGCCCGACCGTCGCATCAACGGTGATCCGGATTTTGAGAACATCACCGCGGGTCAGATGATCCTTATTGGCTTGGCTGATAACACTCACAGTCTTGGTGAGCTTATACCCTGCAAAAAGCGGCTTGGTGAGGGGGACAGCCGCCGAAAGCGAAACCATCGCCCACGGCCCAGCACCGCCGGTTTGACGCAAGAGCAAAGGTGTTTTGGCCATTGGCAAGGCAAGGCGCAGCGGCGACGCATCCGATGCCATGGGCCAGCCCTGCGTTTTCACTTCACTGCCTAGGCTTACGGTGGTCAGGCCGGTCACGGCACTGGCAGGATAACGTTTGGCGAATTTACGTGCAGCGATTGTGCCCCACGCATTGGCTGTCGTCGTGTCCCAATGCCCGCGCTGTTGACGCAGGGCGACCCCGACCATCATCTTGGCTTCATCATCACCCCAGCCCGGCCGCCCCAACGCTGCCAAAAGCGCCTTGATGGCCATTTCGTCACCAGAACTCATCATCCACCACGGCGCGCTATCTCGGTCTGTCAGATCAAGTCGCGACCCTTCATAGACAATCCGCTGCCGCAGTGCCGCTTCTGCGGCTATGCGCAACGCCGTGTTCGCGCCTTTGGTGCGATCAATGATCGTCAACCACTCAGCCAATGTTGTCGTTGTCATATCGGCGGGTGCCAGACCAATTTGGCCCAGCATGGCCGGAGTAGCAGCTCCATTTCTGGCCAAGGCGGCAAGCGCCGAAACGCGGATCGCCCGGTCATCACCACCCCAAGGATAAGAACGCCGCAAACGGCCATCGACGACCGCCTTCATCGCGCCCAGCATTTTGGTGCGGGACGCATCAGGAATGATGAAGTCCGATTCTGCGGCCACCGACAAGATATAGGCAGTCAGAGCGTCTGATCCGCGCAGATCTGCCATTGGCCAATAGCGCAGCAAGCCGTCATTATCGAGATAGGCTGGGATCATTGCGGCCAACCGGTCCCACCCCGCGCCGTCCCCCATCACCACAAGGCGTGATGTTTGCTGTTCAAAGCAATTATAGGGATAGACTGACATATAGGCGCGCACCCCTGAAAGTGGCGGCGCAAGTGTGTCGCTAAGTTTTACATCGACAAAGCCGGTCCCCACCAATGCTCCTTCCGGGGCCATCAGCGGAATGCTTGTATTCGCGCCTACCCGCGTCAAGGTTGCGGCCCAGACTTCAACCGGCACCGCTGGGATAACCTCTTGCGATACAGCCAAACTATCCACAGCTTTGCCCGTTGATGATTTGGCGTCGACCACCCAATCAAGTTTGGACACGCCCTCTGGTGCTTTCAAATTCCACGTTACGGGCACTGTGCCACCGGCGGGAATATCAACGGTTAATGCGTCGCCGACCGCCATAGTGGGTGTTACTTTGACGGTTGCCGTCACCTTCATTGGCTTGTCTGAGGCGTTGCGCAGCGTGAAGCTCGCCCCAAAATTATCCCCCGTGCGCACGAGCGGCGGAATGCCCGAAAAGATCGTTAGATCCTGGCCAGTGCGGATGCTGGTTTGACCCGTGCCAAACAGGCCTGCACCACTGTTGGCAATCGCCACAATGCGGAACGATGACAGTGCGTCCGACAATTGAACTGGAACCGTGGCACGACCTTTGGCATCAAGCGCAACCCGCCCTTTCCAGAGCAGCACCGGCCGGAAATCATCGCGCGTCGCCGCTGACACATCACCGCCGCCCCCGCCGCCAATTTCAACAGCCTTCTTTCCGTAGTGCCGTTTGCCAACGACCTGTGTCTGGCCAGTTGATGTCAGCACTGACAAGGGGCGTTCACCCATCATCGCATCAATCAATTGCCAGCTTTTATTGGGAGAGAGTTGCAACAGAGCCTCATCCACCGCAGCAAAAGCAATTTCGGCTGATTTGGCAGGTTTGCCGCCAGGTGCTGTGACCTGAACATCTACTTTGGCGGTTTCGCGGACTGCATATTTTGCTTTATCGGTGCTGACCTTCACGCCCAGCTGATAGCCTTCCCAACCGACCTTCACTTGCGCCATCCCGATCCGGTAACTGGGCTTGGCAAGATCGACGAGCGCCGTGGGTTCATAGCCGTCCTTGCTGAGGAATGGCAGATTCCAATCGCGGGCAATCTTTGCTGTCCAGAGCTTGAATCCTCCGATGCGGCCACGCACCGCCATAACCGATACGAAAACATCCGGTGCATAAGCCGCAGGCATTGGCACGCTCACCACGGGGTCTTTCCCGGATAATTCAGTGACAAAGCTTGACAGCACGCCTTCACGTTCAACCGTGACAAGCGCTGTTGCTGTGCGGAAGGGCATCCGCACTTGGAATTTAGCCGTCTCACCCGCTTTATAGGATTTAGCTTCCGGAATCAGATCCATACGATCGCCATTATCGCCGCCAAACCACCATTCATCCGAACCAGCCAACCAAACCGAACTGACTGCACGCGCAAGATTTCCGTCGCCGTCTGTGGTTGTGGCAACGACGGTCACTTCCCCTGATACGCCGGGTGCCATCGCACAGCTTGCTGCCCCGGCTTTATCGGTTGTCACCGTGCAGCCGCCGGCAATGCGGGTGGTCCGCATCTGATTGTCATACGCATAAAAACCACCGATCAAGCGCCGTCTGGCGGTCAATATTTCACGGCTAAACAATTGCACGGAAACAGTTTTCCCGCGCAACGGAGCGCCGTCCGCATCCAGCGCCACAAATTTCAGACGCAGATCATCATCACGCATCATCCAGCCGTCCGTCTTAATTCCCAAACGTACGGCGGAGGGGAGCAAAACAATGTTGCGGCTGGCCGTCAGGGTTTCACCATTGGCATCCTGATAATCCATTTCAACGGACATCAGCGTGTCATTTTCGATGGCCTGTGCAATATCGACACTGGTTTTTCCGGTCCCGTTGCCGCCCAATGTGACGGGCAATGTTTGCGAAAGCGGCAAAGGAAGGTCCGCTTCTTCATTGTCCCCGTTCAGGGGCGTCGTCCCTTCAACAATCTTACCCCCGCCAAAACTCCAACCCTCATAACCTGCCGGGCTGACATCAACCGTCGAATAGGCAGTCCGGATATTGACCGGAAGATTGGCCGCGGGCCCACCCGATAAATAAGCCACAAACAGGTCAAGCGGCACTTGTGAAGGACGCACAAGCCCTTCCTTGGGGCCTGAGATTGTCGCGCGCATGGTCGGCAGGCGATATTCATCGACGCGGAAGGTTTGGCTGAGATATATCGTGTCTTTACCTGCCTTAATCGACAATCTGTAATCGCCCATCGGCGCGCCCATCGGCGCGGTCCAGCTGGTTTCCGCAGTCCCGTCATTCCCCATACTCAGGGGCAATTCAAATTCTGTCCCTGACCCGCTGTGAGAGAGTTTGAGCGTTCCCGAAAACCCCGGCGCAAAGCTAAATCCACCAGCAACGGGGCGGCGCATGATGTGTTTCATGTTGACCGTTTCCCCTTGGCGAACAAGCGTACGATCAAACACAGTGTGGATAATGTCTTCGGGGTCGGACCATCCATAAGGAAGATCAAAATCATAGGGGCGGATGCCGTCCCCCCAATCAGTGAGTGTGAAGCTAAAATCTCCCGCGGCGCGGGCAGATACCATCAATGACCCTACATTCCCATGGTCACAGCTGGTTGAAGTTTCCGGCGCTGGAATGCCTGTTACGATCAGCCGACCGACTTTATCGCTTGTCCCCCGCGCAATTTGACGCCCTGAACAACTGTCGGTTACACGGATGTCAGCACCAGCGACCGGTTTTGCGCCATCCAATGTGGTCACCCAAGCCAGCGATTTTTCTCGGCCCCATTTGAAATGCACGGCCATATTGGTCACCAACGCGCCAGCAACAACATAACGTGGCGCATCGCGTCCTAGGAGCGCGCGGCCAAGCGCTGGGCTGGCAAGTTCCACCACATAAAATCCGGGCTGTTTGAAAGGAATGCCAACCACTTCAAACGCTTTGCCGCCTGCAGGCAGGTCAAGCTTTATCCCCTGCCCTGCGCCGCCGAGCAAAGAAGCCGCGCCGCGGTAGTTGACGGTGACTTTCTTGCCGTCAATCTTCTCTTCGCGGGTGTCACTGTCGTCATGAGCATCAATATCACGCAGCCATTTGGCAATTTCACCGTCAGAAGCATCAACGCGGAGCATATCCCCAGACACGCTTTTGACTTTTTGTACCAAGCCCGCCTCAACAGCACGCACTGTCACAGGCAAAATACCGCCCTCATTGGCTTCGATAATACCAAAGGGCGCGGCAAATTTGATCAGCGGAGGCGCTTCATCAATCCGCACCTCCAGCGGGAAGCGTTGGGCGTTGGCAAGGCCACGTCCGCTTTCGTCCACCACCCCATTTGGCATCATCAGAAT
>JBEBKH010000046.1:0-18649 GCA_040079575.1 Chakrabartia sp.
TCAGTGATGCCGTGCGCACAGCTGAGGCCGGAACTGCCGGAGAGATTGTGACAATCGTCGCCGATCATTCCGACAGGTATCAAGATGTTGCATTGTGGTGGTCCATTGGCACTGCAATTATTGCGCTGGCTGTGGTTACGGCATTTCCAGAATTTTACACACTGGTGATGACCGCAATTACGGGCGGCTGGTTTGCGACCCCAACCCCTGCGGCCTATCTCGAATTGGCACTCGCAGTTGTGATCCTGAGCTTCATTGCAGTGCGTTTGATGCTGCAATGGATTCCTTTACGACTTACCCTGACACCTAGCATCGTCAAAGCGGCGCGCGTGCGCCGCCGTGCCATTCGCTATTTCAAGGTTGGGGCCGAACGCCGTACCGCTGGACGCACCGGCATCCTGATCTACCTTTCGCTGATTGAACATAAGGCCGAAATCGTCGCTGATGAGGCTATACACGCCATCGTTCCCAATGAAGCGTGGGGCCTGGCCATGGCAGACATGATTGCAGAAGTCCGTGCCGGACGGCTTGCCGATGGTATGATCGCCGCTGTGCGTGATGTTGGGACGATATTGTCAGAACATTTCCCGCGTTCAGCCGATGATAAGAATGAACTGCCTGATCGTTTGATTGAGCTTTAATGTCCGACGTCGAAAATATCGTCTGGCAGGGCAAATTCATTACGACAAAAACCCTTGGAAAATGGGAATATGTGTCGCGCGCGCGGGGCATTAAAGCAGCGGTTATCTTTGCGGTTGATGATGGTCATGTGCTTCTTGTCGAACAATATCGCGTGCCGCTTGGCTGCAATTGCCTTGAACTGCCTGCAGGCCTCATCGGCGATGAAACAGCAGGAGAGGCTGTCGAAACCGCAGCTGCACGTGAGTTGGAAGAAGAAACAGGCTATCGCGCCGCACGGATCGAAGTGATTGGAGAATTTTATTCTTCGCCTGGGATGGTCAGTGAAAGCTTCACGATGGTGAAAGCGCACGGTCTGACCAAAGTCGGCGCAGGTGGCGGGGTCGACGACGAAAACATCATCGTCCACCGTGTTGCGCTTTCCAACACTGGCGCTTTCGTTGCAAGAAAACGCGCCGAAGGCTGCGGCATCGATGCAAAATTGCTGATGCTGCTCAGCGTTCAATCTATCTGAAATTATCGGCGTAGGTTTGCAGTTTGAGCATATTTACCGGCGGCGTCACGACGTGGAATGAAATGCCATTAAGGTCCGCATAGGCCTTTGCCGCATCAAGCGTCGCAAAACTTAATCCCAATTGATTACGCGTATCGCCTGAGCCAGCCCACCCCATCAGTGGATCAGCGCGCTTGGCCTCTCCAGCTTCAAATTCAAGCCGCCATATATGCGTGCCGGCGCGGCCCGATTGCATGGCGTTTTTGGATTTTTGAAAAATACGTGCGTGTGTCATGCCGCCTCCATTCATCAATCAACGTTTGGGATCAAGCGGATTTCGCGCCTGTGCCTTTTTGGTCTTCAGCGATGCCACCGCTGCGGTTGGATTATCAGGCCAATTATGTTTGGGAAATTGACCACGCATGTCCTTCGCAACATCGGCCCAACTGCCCTTCCAAAAACCGGGGAGATCGCGCGTCGTCTGAAGCGGACCACCGCACGGTGAAGTGAGGTTCAGGACCAAAGGAATGTGCTGCGACCCAACCACAGGATGTTCAGACACACCGAACAACGCTTGCACACGCAAGGTGACACGAGGACCGCCCTCCGCGCCGTAATCAATCGCATGACGGGTTCCAGCAGGCGCATAGAAATCAGCCGGCGCAAGCGCTTTGATCCGCTGCATTGCATCCCAACCGATGAGGTTTTCAAGGGCTATGGTCAGCCCTGTCACATCGGCAAAACGCCGTTTGTTTGCAACAAGGGGCGGCAACCACATTATAAGGCTATCGCTCAACGCATCATCCGATACGGCCTCAATGCCTGCAAAAGTCGCGCGTTGGCGCAGCGCGGTTGCACGGTCGCTCCACGGCAGCAGCGACAGGCCATGCGTGCGGACAGCATCAACAAGCGCGGCACTGATTTCAAGCGCAGTCGCATCACTATCATTACCTGATGACAGCGTAATCGACCCCAACCGCCGTTCGCGCTTGGCCTCAATCCGGTCAAGCGCAACATCAAACCGCACACTGCGTTGCTCAACAATATGATCGCCGAACAGGGACTCAATCTCAGCAAAGTCAATCTCGGCCGCTGAGACGATACGCGCGCCCGAAGCTGCGCCTTGGATTTCAGCGACCGCCAGCCACTGAGCCTTTGCAAGCGGGCTGGACGGATCAAGACGAAAGCCGCGTCCGCCCACACTCACCCAATGGTCGCCAGCTGATCCGCGCGCCCGCGCGATTCGGTCCGGAAAGGCAAGTGCGATACTGATGCCGATACCGTCAGATGCGCATCCATCCGATTTCGTGACCATTCCGCGCCAGCGCCGTGCCAGCCCCCTTGCCGCCTCCGCGCGTTTGCCGCCTTCTCGTCGCCAACGATCACGCCGTGTCTCAACATCAACATCATTTCCGCCAAGGCCGCGTTCGGACAACAAGACGGCGACGTCCGCCGCATCCTCGGCAACGCCAATCGCCGCACCGGCAATCAACATATGCGCCAAACGCGGCGGCAACGGCAGCGTCGCCATCGCTTTACCGTGCGGCGTCGGTCGACCATCAATGTCCAAAGCACCCAGCGCCAACAACCGCTTGCGGGCTTCATCCAATGCAGCCCCTGGCGGCGGATCAATCCAGCGCAGTGTACGCGGATCGGACACCCCCCATAGCGCACAGTCAAGCGTCAGCGCTGAAAGATCAGCCTCCAAAATTTCAGGAGGGTCAAACGGCATCAATCCAGCCGACGCAGCACTTTCCCACAGGCGGTAAACGGTTCCCGGGCCTTGCCGCGCCGCACGTCCAGCGCGCTGGGTGGCCGCGGCCTGAGATACTTTTTCAGTCACCAACCGCGTCATCCCTGCCGCACGGTCATAACGCGGGCGCCGTGCAAGACCGCTATCGACTACGCTTCGCACCCCGTCGAGCGTCAGGCTGGTTTCCGCAATACTGGTCGCAAGGATGATTTTTCGTTTGCCCGGCGGCGCAACCGCAATCGCAGCACGTTGATCTGCCGGATCAAGGCTGCCGTGGAGCCTGTGGACGATTATGGTTTCCGGAAGGCCGGTTAAACGCGATACCGTGCGTTCAATTTCAGCAACGCCGGGCAAGAATGCAAGAATATCACCGTCCCGTTCGGACAAAGCACGACGCACGGCGGCGGCCATGTCCTGTTCCACTGGGACCTCTGCTTTGCGCCCCACATAGACTGTTTCAAGTGGAAAGGAGCGCCCTTCGCTTTCAATCACTGGCGCGTTCATCAATGCCGCAAACCGCCCCCCGTCTAGTGTTGCCGACATCGCGACAAGGCGCAAATCAGGGCGCAGTCCGGCCTGTGCATCAATCGCTAACGCAAGGCCAAAATCACTGTCGAGGCTGCGTTCATGGACTTCATCAAACAGAACCGCAGAAACACCTACCAGTTCGGGATCAGCCTGAATGCGATTGCGAAAAATACCCTCTGTCAGCACCGTAATCCGCGTTACGGCGGAATGTTTGCTGTCCATCGGCGGCGGCGCGCGCAGCGATGCGGCGCGGAGACAGTAAGAGAATATGGCCCGTGCACCACGGCTGATTGAGAAGGGCAGGCGCAACTGCCGTGGTCTTGCCAGCGCCCGGTGGCGCGATCAAAACTGCGTTGGGGCTATCCTGAAGCGCCGATAGCAAAGCCGGTAAAACGGCCTCTATCGGCAGTGATTCAATATGCCCGCGCAACGGCGAATTCGACAGCTTCGGTCAATGCGGATTTGGCTTGTCCGGCAGCGAATGGCCCCAGCGCATCAATTGCGCGCTGGCCGTAATGACGGGCCCGTTCAAGTGTATCACCGATCGCGTTACAGCCCGCGAGAAGATGTTTGGCATGGGACAAATCATCATCTGAAATCCGTCGTCCTTCCATCGCGTCCTTCCAAAACGCCCGATCAGCCTCACTCCCGCGCGCGACAGCCAAGATCACGGGCAAAGTGACTTTGCCGTCACGGAAATCATCGCCAACACCTTTGCCCATGGTTTCCGCGTCGGACACATACTCAATCGCGTCATCGATTAGCTGAAACGCTATGCCTAGGTTGCGACCATAAGTATCAAGCGCCATTTCAACATCATCGTCGCGTTCGGCCACCACCGCAGAAATCCGGCAGGCCGCTGCGAAAAGCGCAGCCGTTTTCGCGCCGATAATGTCGAGATATTTGCCTTCTGTGGTCGCAATTTGGCGCTGGGCGGTCAATTGATTGACTTCTCCTTCAGCGATCACCGCACTGGCATTCGATAGAATTTTCAAAACTTTGAGGCTGCCGTCCTCAACCATCAGTTCAAAAGCACGGCTGAACAGAAAATCACCAACAAGCACGCTTGCAGGGTTGCCCCAGATTATGTTGGCGGTGCGCCGTCCACGACGCAGATCTGATCCGTCAACGACATCGTCGTGAAGCAGTGTCGCAGTGTGAATAAATTCAACAGCGGCCGCCAGTTTATATTGGCGATTCCCGGGGTAATCGAGCAGTTTTGCGGTTGCGAGCGTCAACATCGGTCGCATACGTTTGCCGCCGCTCGCGATCAAATGCCCGGCGAGTTCGGGGATAAGAGGAATTTCAGACTGCATCCGATCAAGGATAGCCGCATTGACCTGATTCATGCCGCCAGCGACCAGCGTCATCATTGGATCGAGCGATGGCGCGTGCTCCGCGCCGATTCTGTGAATCGTTGCTGTCATACTCGCGCCGCTCTGGCCCCGCTTCGTCGCAAAGGCAAGCCCGATGGCCTTGCAAAGCCCTGTAAATACGGGAAAGAGGACGGTCTCGGAGGATCCATGAGCGACGAAACCCTACAACGTTACCGTGAAAGCATCGACAATATCGATGCATCAGTGATTTATATGCTCGCAGAGCGGTTCAAAATCACCAAGCAAGTCGGGCGTTATAAGGCCACGTCGGGGCTTCCTGCAGCCGACACCGGACGCGAAAAGCGACAGATAGAACGCCTCCGTCGGCTTGCCACAGAAGCCAAGCTTGACCCCGAATTTTCAGAGAAATTTCTGCGTTTCATCATCGATGAAGTGATCCGCCATCATCATAAGTTTAAGGACGATGTCGCCTAAACCTTGCCCCTGACGCGCCCAATCCCTAGCTAGGGAAGATGGCTGATCCTTATACAACACTTGGCGTTTCAAAAGGCGCAACTGAAGCAGAGATTAAAAAGGCGTATCGTAAGCTCGCCAAGGAACTGCATCCTGATAAAAATCAGGGAAATCCCAAGGCATCGGAACGATTTTCACAGGTTACAGCTGCATATGATTTACTGAGCGATAAGGATAAACGCGCGCGGTTTGATCGCGGTGAAATCGATGATCAAGGCAATCCCGCTAACCCGTTTGCCGGTGGCGGCAATCCCTTTGGCGGCGGCGGCGGTTTTCGCCCACAGCATGGCGGCAGCGGTTTTGGCGGCGCGGGTGATCTCGGTGATATTTTTGAAGGATTGTTTGGCGGTGCGGGTGCGCGCGGCGCAGGGGGCGGTTTTGGAGGGTTTGGCGGACGAGCACCTCAACCTAAAGGCGCAAACGTAAATTATAAACTTGCTGTATCGTTTGAAGACGCTGCAAAATTACAGCCCCAGCGGATTACCTTACAAGACGGCAAGACCATAGACCTCAAACTCCCGACGGGGGTTGAAACCGGCACACAAATGCGCCTGAGTGGCAAAGGGCAACAAGGCCCCGGCGGCAATGGCGATGCAATTGTCACCATCGAAATTGGCAATCACCGCTTTTATACGCGCGAAGGCGATGCGGTGCGCCTCGATCTGCCCGTCACCCTGAACGAAGCCGTGTTGGGTGGTCCTGTCAAAGTACCAACTGTGGACGGTGCTGTGATGCTCAATATTCCTAAAGGCGCAACGTCGGGCAAAGTATTGCGCCTCAAAGAACGCGGGTTCACTGGAAAAACCGGCAAACGCGGTGATCAATTGGTGACTTTAATCATCGATCTGCCCGGCGATGATGCCGCGCTGAATGATTTTGTTTCGCAGTGGCAAGATACGCGCAATCCGCGCGCCACCATGGGTGTATAACGACCGTGCGCGATTTCTCACCAGAATCGCCTGAAGAACGCCGCAAACATCCTGATGACCATCCTCTGCCAACCGGCTGGACCAGTCGTCTTGGTCCGGGTACGCGCCCATTTGAAGTTTTACGCCGCGCCTTTATCGGGGTTTACAATGACGGGTTTATCCATGCTGGCAATCTCGCCTACCTCACCCTTCTGACGCTCTTTCCCTTTTGCATTGTCACTGCCGCCATTGCGTCGCTGTTCGGGCAAAGCGAAGAAAGTTTGGCCGCGATCAATGCGGTTCTCAAAACCATGCCGCCCAATGTCGCGGGCGTGCTGCAACAACCCATTACCGACGTTCTCACCGCCCGCACTGGGCCGCTCTTGTGGTTGGGAGCCTTGGTTGGTTTGTGGACGGTGGGCAGTTTTGTTGAAACCATCCGCGACATTCTGCGCCGCGCCTACGGCACCGTTTCAGAACGTCCTTTCTGGCATCACCGTCTGCGATCCATTGCGATCATCCTCATTTCGGTGATGCTGATGATGGCCGCGTTTTCAGCCCAGCTGCTGCTGACGGCGACTGAAGAAATGGCGCAGCGCTATATTCCGGCGAGTGCGGGCATCATCGCGCGGTTCGACAATTCACGGTTCATCCCCCTGCTCATACTGTTCATTGCGCATTATTTGATGTTCTGGTCGCTGACACCCTCCAAATACCGGGGTTGGCGCTATCCCAAATGGCCTGGATCGGTGTTTATCGTGGTGTGGTGGTACGGCGCTCTGTCATTACTCCCGCGACTTTTGGAACAGCTCGGTGGCTATGCCTTGACCTATGGCGGGCTTGCGGGCGTGATTATCGCCCTGCTGTTTTTCTGGTTGATCGGTTACGGCCTTGTTATTGGGGCGCATTTGAACGCAGCACTGGCGGACTATGACAAAGACGGTCTAAAGGATAAGACCAAGCTCGATGAATTAACGGAGGCCATGTGGCTGGATACATGAACGGAAAGCGCGGGCTCATCATGGGTCTTGCCAATGAACGCAGCCTCGCCTGGGGTATTGCCAAGAAACTGGCGGCAGAAGGCGCCGAACTCGCGTTTAGTTATCAGGGCGATGCGCTCGAAAAACGCGTGCGACCGCTCGCCGCTGAACTGGGCAGTGATTTCCTGATCGACTGTGATGTGTCAGATATGGATGCACTTGATGCGACCTTTGAAACTTTGGCAGCGCGCTGGCCAACGATTGATTTCGTCGTTCACGCCATCGGTTTTTCGGATAAAAATGAATTGCGCGGCGGTTATGTTGACACCAGCCTCGACAATTTTCTGATGACCATGAACATCAGCGTTTACAGCTTTGTCGCGGTTGCCAAACGGGCGAGCGCGATGATGCCGAATGGTGGCGCGCTCCTGACGTTGAGCTATTACGGCGCAGAAAAGGTCATCCCCCATTATAATGTGATGGGCGTGGCGAAGGCCGCTTTGGAAACATCGGTAAAATATTTGGCTGTCGATCTGGGCCGTGACAATATCCGCGTCAACGCCATTTCGGCAGGCCCCGTTAAAACGCTGGCCGCAAGCGGTATCGGTGATTTCCGTTACATTATGAAATGGAACGAATATAACAGCCCAATGAAGCGCAACATCACACTCGACGATGTTGGCGGCGCTGGACTTTATTTGTTGTCCGAACTGTCCAGCGGCGTCACCGGTGAAACCCACCATGTCGACGCGGGCTATCACGTCATCGGGATGAAGGCCGAAGACGCGCCGGACATTGCGCTTGCATAGTTACGAATTATACGCGCTGCTCGCGCTTTGTACCGCGCTCATCGGTGCGTATGCGTACTGGCATGCCCGTCGCTACTGGGAGGGCCTGCCGCCACTCCTCGATGCCTTTGTATCCATGGCTGGTTTTCTTGCAATCATTGGGGCCTTTGTTGCCGCCGGCAGAATGGGAGATCACCCCCACGCCGCACGCGTCGTTGCAATGACTTTAACGGTCATAGCGATCCGTTCAATCCGCACATGGATCGGCAAGGAACAGGCCAGATACCGCGCAGCGCGCGCGCGCAAACCAACTGGGGAAACGGATTAGACCTTGGACCTTTAATCCCGACCCACACGTTGCAGTCTTATCATATCAACGCTAACGCTCCGCTATGTCATACAACACATTCGGTCGCGTTCTGCGCTTCACAACATGGGGCGAATCTCACGGGCCCGCACTTGGGGCGGTGGTGGACGGCTACCCCCCCGGCATTGCGCTGTCAGAGGCAGATATTCAGCCTTTCCTAGACAAGCGTCGCCCCGGCACATCGCGCTTTACGACACAGCGACAAGAAGCCGACACAGTCAAAATTCTGTCGGGCATTTTTGAAGGTCGCACCACTGGCACGCCGATTTCCTTGATGATCGAAAATACCGATCAACGATCAAAAGATTATAGCGAAGTCGCCAACGCCTATCGCCCCGGCCACGCCGATTATGCCTATGACGCCAAATACGGTTTTCGTGATTATCGCGGCGGTGGGCGGTCCAGCGCGCGCGAAACCGCGGCACGGGTCGCAGCCTATGTCGTTGAAATTGGCGGCGACGTTATTAACCGCGATAATTTCGAAGTCGCCCAGATCGCCAGAAATCCATTCTTCTGCCCTGATGAGGTCGCCGCTGCCCGCTGGGAAAAGCTGATCGATGACGCGCGTAAAGCGGGCTCATCACTCGGCGCCGTGATCGAATGTATTGCGACGGGCGTCCCTGCCGGTTGGGGTGCGCCACTCTATGCCAAGCTCGACAGCGAGCTTGCCGCCGCGATGATGTCAATCAATGCGGTCAAGGGCGTTGAAATTGGTGACGGGTTTGAAGCTGCCCGTTTGCGCGGCGAAGACAATGCCGATGCGATGTGCCCGGGCAGCAACGCACCTGAATTCATGGCAAATCACGCCGGCGGGATTGCAGGCGGCATCTCCACTGGTCAGCCCGTCGTGGTGCGCGTCGCGTTCAAACCGACCAGTTCGATCCTGACGCCAGTCGACACTATTACCCGCGACGGCGCAGCCACCGAAATCGTCACCAAAGGCCGTCACGATCCCTGTGTCGGCATACGCGGTGCGCCGGTGGTGGAGGCGATGATGGCTTTGGTACTTGCCGATCAAAAATTATTGCACCGGGCGCAGTGTGGTTAAATTTTAACCCCAACCAACGTCCCTTTAATCCCGCTGATAAAGCGCCAATCAAATGCGGGCCAATCACGTTTCCATTGATGCGCGACAATCCGCTCTCCGGGCCGCGCTGCATCATCAAGAACGACCACCCCGCCGCGTGACACCGCAGAAAACAATTGTTCGGCGCGACCACGGATCATTGGATTGACAGCCCACGGCGGGCCATCAATCAACAGCAGATCAATTTGATCGGGAACGCCATCAAGATCATACCAAAGATCAGCCCATTGCCCGGTCTTGGTCGTAAGGGGCGCGTGTCGAATGTCGGCATGGAGACCGTTTGTGTTCAACCACTGCCGCGTTGCCAAAACAAAATCATCATGTTGATCAAAACTGACCAACCGGCCACCTGTCCCCGCCATCTGTAGTGCGCGCGCGGCTATGAGCGTCGAAGCCCCAGCGCCAAGTTCCACAACGACCTGTGGTTTGTGTGAAAGGATAAGGTCGATGATCAAATTGAGCAGGCCAACATCGGCTTTCCAACTGCCAAGATTGGGGAGCGCATCGGCGCAAAGTCCCAACCGTTTGAGCATGTCCGCTTTGTCTTTTTGACGCCCCCCATAAAGGCTTTTGAGCAACCACGGCCAGCCTATCGCACCGAACCCCAGCATATATGCCCAATCTCGTGCATCACGCTCAACTTCCATCCCGCCGGAGCGCGCCAGAAGCGGTGTGGTGTCTCGGGTTGTCACGTTGCGGCGACCGTGGTCAAAATCGTTAGCATTTAGACAGACTCCCAAAAACCGTTTCGCCGTCTCTGCGAATTATATGTGACGTCTGTATGACGGGGCAATGGTTAGTCGGCGAACGGGTCTCTTACAAGGATAGTATCCTCGCGTTCGGGGGAGGTCGAGACCAAAGCCACCGGACATTGGATCAATTCTTCCACCCTACGAACATATTTGATCGCTTGCGCTGGCAAATCATTCCAACTGCGCGCGCCAGCGGTGGTTTCGTTCCACCCGTCCATTTCTTCGTAAACCGGCACAACCCCAGCCTGATCCGCCGCATGGGGCGGCAGATAATCATAGATTTTGTCGCCAATTGTATAGCCCGTGCAGATTTTGAGCGTCTCAAAACCGTCGAGCACATCGAGCTTCGTCAGCGCAATACCCGTGATTCCGCTCACCGCCGCAGATTGCCGCACCAGCACCGCATCAAACCAGCCGCAGCGCCGTTTGCGGCCTGTGACAGTGCCAAATTCGTGGCCACGTTCGCCCAGCCGTTGGCCGGTTTCATCTTCAAGTTCAGTTGGAAACGGACCAGAGCCAACACGCGTGGTATAAGCCTTTACGATTCCCAGCACGAACCCAGACGCCGATGGCCCAAGGCCAGAACCGCCCGACGCCGTTCCAGCAATTGTGTTGGACGATGTGACAAAGGGATAGGTACCGTGGTCAACATCAAGTAAAACGCCCTGCGCGCCTTCAAATAGAATGCGTTTCCCGTCCTTGCGCGCTTGATTGAGTGTCAGCCAAACGGGTTTTGCAAAAGGCAGGATGAAATCAGCAATTTCGCGCAGATCAGAAACCACACGGTCACGGTCAATTGGCGGCTGGCCAAACCCGGCACGCAGCGCGTCGTGATGCGCACAAATCCGGTCAAGCTGTGCCTCTAAATCATCAAGATGCGCCAAATCGCACACACGGATTGCACGTCTGCCGACCTTATCTTCGTAGGCCGGACCAATACCGCGCCGCGTTGTCCCAATTTTACCCGCACCACTTGCATCTTCACGCAAACTATCGAGGTCGCGGTGGAATGGCAGGATCAAGGGGCAGGTTTCAGCAATGAGCAAATTATCCGGCGTGATCACGACACCTTGCGCGGCTAATTTTGCGACCTCATCACGGAAATGCCACGGGTCGAGCACGACACCGTTGCCAATAACTGACAGTGTTCCGCGCACAATACCCGATGGCAACAGCGAGAGTTTGTAGGTCTGGTCGCCCACAACCAGTGTATGTCCCGCATTATGCCCGCCCTGAAAACGCACCACCACATCCGCGCGACTGGCAAGCCAATCGACTATTTTTCCCTTGCCTTCATCGCCCCATTGGGCACCGATTACCGTTACGTTCGCCACGTTTGTTCGAGTCCTTTGCGAAGGGAAAATTCAACTTGTCCGTATTATCCTCAGCGTCTGGCGTCCAGCGTAAAGGGCATTGATACATCGTGCCTTGAAAGGGTAATGACATTTTACAATCACACAGGTTGCTGCTTTTCTCAAACAGATATTATAGACTGACTGCTTTCCCATCGCTCAAAATATGAGTGCAGATTTGCGCTTCGGCACTATCATCAAGGGAGAGGGCGGCCACCGCAACCCAGCCGTCCGCGCGCAGTTGTGCCGCCTTTGATGCATTCGTGCCGATGGGCAGAAACAGGCGGCGACGCGCGGTGCGCGCAAGGCCTGCATCAATCAGCGGGTCGATATAGGCGGAAAAACCAATCGCTGCTTCATCGCCAATTTTATAACTGCCACCGCGTCCGATCTCTCCGCTGGCATGGAACGAAAAAATCGAAAAACCAAGCCAGCTTTGATATTCAAAACCGTGACGTTCGGTGGGGTCAAGCGTGATGGCAATGTCACCCGGCAAGGCCGCAACGATGGCCTCCAACGCGGCGAGACGCGCCGTGAGCACCCCTGCTGTATCAAACGCGCGCAAACGCGCCACCGCTTCGCTAAAGGGCCCAGCAGCGGCAATCAGCGGCACATAATGCGCCGCGCCCAGCGCCACGACACCGGCTGCATCCTTGGCATCCAACCGCGCTTTGATCGCGTCATTATCACCGTCTGGGGCCAGAGTATCCATCAGATCAGGCAGGGTCAGGTCAAGTGTGATCGCGGTAACACCCGCTGCTTTTAAGGCCTCAATTGCGACATTGATAATCTCGCTGGCCGCAGCGACCGAATCAGTGCCAATCAATTCAGCCCCAACCTGCATCATTTCGCGTTCAGGGCGCAGTTGAGTCGCACGAAGCTTAACCACGGGGCCGCCATAGGCCAGCCGCACCGGACGCGGGTGATGCCCCATCCGTGTCGTCGCAATCCGGCTTATCTGGGCCGTTATGTCGGACCGCACAGCCATGCTGTTGCCTGATACTGGATCGACAAACCGCAACAGATCGCGCGGGGAACCGTTCAGCTGTTCAACCAGCCCCGCCTCAAATTCCGCAAGCGGGGGTTGGACCCGTTCATAGCCATAGGACGCCACACAATCGAGAATACAGCGCACAAGCCGCGCCGATGCGTCCGCCTCTGGAGGAAGCCGGTCGCGAAAGCCGGTGGGAAGAAGTCCGTTCGTCATGGTCAGCGCCTTTAGCAGATCAGAACATCAATGCCTTCACCGTTTTTACACCGGGCATTTTGCACGCCTGCCAAAGAACGGGTTCAGGGATCGGCGCATCCATTGACAACAGCAAAATGGCTTCACCGCCCGCACTGCGTCGGCCTAGATGGAACGTCCCGATGTTCAGACCGGCTTCGCCGAGCAGCGATCCAACGCGGCCGATAAAGCCCGGCGCATCTTCATTGACGATATAGAGCATTGGTCCGTCGAGATCAGCCTCGATATTGATACCGAACATTTCAACCAAGCGCGGTGTGCTGTTGCCAAACAAAGTCCCGGCAACTGAGCGCGGCCCAGCTTCGGTTTCAACCGTGACACGCAACAGAGTGTGATAGACGCCTTCACGGTCATGGCGGACCTCACGGACATCCAGTCCGCGTTCCTTGGCAAGGAAAGGCGCGTTGACCATATTCACTGTGTCCGAATATTGCCGCATCAAGCCAGCGAGGACCGCGCCAGTAATCGGTTTGATGTTAAGCTGTGCAGCCGCACCTTCAACTTCAATCGAAATCTGCGTAAGGTTATCATGCGCCAATTGGCCAACAAGGCTGCCAAGTTTTTCAGCAAGTGCCATATAGGGTTTCAATTTCGGTGCTTCTTCCGCCGAAAGCGATGGCATGTTGAGCGCATTGGTGACGCCGCCATTGACCAGATAGTCGGACAATTGCTCCGCGACCTGAATAGCAACATTGACCTGAGCTTCATCGGTGGACGCGCCCAAATGCGGGGTTGAGATGAAGTTGGGTGTGCCGAATAAAGGCGATTCCTTAGCAGGCTCAGTCACAAAAACATCCAATGCCGCGCCGCCCACTTGACCGCTGTCGAGTGCTTCTTTGAGCGCCACTTCATCGATTAGTCCGCCGCGCGCGCAATTGATAATCCGCACACCTTTTTTGCATTTGGCAATATTGTCTTTCGACAAGATGTTTTTGGTCTGCTCCGTCAACGGCGTGTGGAGCGTGATGAAGTCCGCCTTGGCCAACAGTTCATCAAGCGTGGCTTTTTCCACGCCCATTTCAATCGCGCGTTCTGGTGTCAGGAACGGATCAAACGCGACGACCTTCATTTTCAGGCCGCGGGCGCGGTCTGCAACGATTGACCCGATGTTGCCAGCACCAATCAAACCAAGGGTTTTGTTGGTCAATTCAACGCCCATGAAACGGTTCTTTTCCCACTTCCCAGCCTGCGTTGAAAGATCCGCCTCAGGCAATTGCCGCGCAAGCGCAAACATAAGGGCGATGGCATGTTCGGCAGTTGTAATCGAATTGCCAAACGGCGTGTTCATAACGACAATGCCCTTCACTGACGCGGCGGGAATGTCGATATTATCGACGCCAATCCCTGCACGGCCCACAACCTTCAAATTGGTTGCAGCTTCGATCAGTTCCTTGGTTAGCTTGGTCGTTGAACGGATCGCAAGGCCATCATATTGGCCAATAATCTCTTTAAGCTCAGCGGGCGTTTTGCCAGTGATTACATCAACCTCACAACCGCGTTCACGAAAAATTTCAGCTGCTTTGGGGTCCATTTGATCGGAGATGAGGACACGTGGTTTTGTCATTATTATATTCCTTATTTCTTTTACCTACGCCCAGGCGAGGGTTCAAAACGTCAATATTAGGAAACTATGAAGTTCCGCCTTCGCGGGCATGACGATTAGGATTGTAGCGTCGCCCATGCCCAATCGAGCCACGGGCCAAGCGCCTCAATATCGGCAGTATCAACGGTCGCGCCGCACCAGATACGCAGGCCCGGCGGTGCATCACGGTATCCCGCAATGTCATATGCCGCACCTTCTGAATCGAGCAGCCCAGCGAACGATTTGATGAACGCCTCATCCGCGCCAGCAACTGTTAAACACACCGAAGTCGTTGACCGTGTCGCTTTGTCAGCTGCAAGATGACCGAGCCAATTGCGACCTGCTACAATCTGATCAAGCGCCGCCGCATTGGCGTCGCTCCGCGCGATCATCGCGCTCAATCCACCAATCGATTTTGCCCATTCAAGCGCGAAGATCACATCTTCGACCGCGAGCATGGACGGCGTGTTGATCGTTTCGCCTTTGAACACACCCTCTGCAAGCTTGCCCTTTGAGACCAAACGAAACACTTTTGGCAGTGGCCATGCTGGCGTATAATTTTCAAGGCGTTCAACTGCGCGCGGACCAAGGATGATCACCCCGTGCGCACCCTCCCCGCCCAACACTTTCTGCCATGAGAAGGTGGTTACGTCGAGCTTATCCCACGGCATGTCATAAGCAAACACCGCCGAGGTTGCGTCATTGAAAGTGAGGCCTTCACGGGTCTCGCTGATCCAATCACCGTTCGGTACGCGCGCACCCGATGTGGTGCCATTCCATGTGAACACGACATCATGCGTAAAATCGACAGAGCCAAGATCGGGAATTTCACCGTAGGGTGCGCTGATCACATTGGCGTTGAGCTTCAGCTGCTTGTTCACGTCCGTGACCCAACCTTCACCAAAGCTTTCCCACGCCATCATCGTCACGGGACGTGCGCCCAGCATCGTCCACATCGCCATTTCAATGGCCCCTGTGTCTGACCCGGGGACAATCCCAATGCGGTGCGTATCTGGGACTTGCAAAACGTCACGCATCAAATCGATGGCAAGCTGCAAACGCGTCTTACCAATTTTGGCGCGGTGAGACCGTCCAAGCGATGCAGTTTGAAGTTTTGAAGCATCCCAGCCCGGCGGTTTCGCACAGGGGCCAGAGGAAAAATAGGGACGCGCAGGTCTATTAGTCGGTTTGGTAACGTCAGTCATGTCGTGCTTCTCCTTACAGAGAGCTGCGCGGCGTTGGGACCGCGTGGCCCGTTGCCGCTCCTAGTGGCGACGGGCATGATGTCAAGGAGAATAGGCGCGCCTATTGATGCCCAGGTGCACGGTAAAGCACTTGACCACGGCGCAGAACCAGAATTTTCTGAAGCGTTACGGGGTGAAAAAAGGCCTCAACCTTATCCCCTTCAGGGGTCGTGCCGTACACTTCGTAACAGTCTTTTTCAGCCTTAACTTTTTTGATTTTCCACCCCTGCGCCAGAATCGACGCTTTCAAGGTCTCAACACTTTTCCATGCCGCTTTCGGGCCGGAATGGCACTGAACATTGCCGTGAGCAAAGGCTGGGGTGGCAATCAAAAGTGCAAGGGGAAGAAGGATCAACTTTTGTGAAACTGTCATTGCATAGTCCTTTTGTTTGAAAATTTGGCGACGCGGAAGAGGTTGAGTAGAAGAAGTGGCGCGAAATGGATCGCCGCAGGGATGATTGAATAAGACAAAAATGCCCAGTGCACGACAGTCAATAAGGCAACCAGATACACAAGGCGCTGGATGCGTTTCCAGTTCCGACGCAACGTTTTGACTGCCCATTCATTGCTGATGACCGCTGGCGCCAACATTGCAAAAAATGCGATCCAGCCTGTCCAGATTCCCGGTGCGCCAATTTCTGCAAGCATGAAATCAAGCGTTTCCATATCAATCACATAGAAGACCAGATGCAGCAGGGCATAGCCAAAGGCTGCAACCCCGAAGGCACGCCGGTGGCGCATCATCCACAGGGTCCAACGACGCGGTCCAAAAATAGCAATGAGCGGCCCGACCATCATGGCGACAATCATCAGCCGCGCTGAAAATTCACCAGTAGGGTGTAAAAGATCAGCCGCGTCTGAGTCTCCCCGCATCCAACCCACAACCATAAGCACCGCCGGAACAGCAAGAATGCCCCAGAGGAGAAAAGGACTTAAAGGTTTGCGGAATCTTGAAATCACAAGCCCACCTAAGAAAATATCCCCGATACGTCAAGACTATTGCGAATGCTTCTCAATAGTCTTTTGAGATACGCACGGTCGCGCTTTGTCTGCCAATGGTGGAAATGCTCGACAACAGGCTGAGCCAGCGGGTGATTTGAAACTCTGCGCGGGTCGCTGAATATCCCTGACCGTCAGTGATGATTTCAACATAGGTTCGCTTGGAAAGATACTTCCCCGCTGCAATCGATGTCCCCTGACCCGTGATCGAATCCGCTGGCAGGATACGCAGGCGGTCCAAACCAATCGCCTGACGCACCGCATTGATCGGGTTGAGGCCAGTGCCTCCGCCGCTGAGCGAGGCGACTGCGGCGGCCAATTGCAAAGCCTCGGGTGCGGACAGGTTGGTGATTGAGGTTCCGAACAACAGCCGTGACAAAAGTTCATCTTGCGGCAGCGCTGGCACAGATGCGAATGTGATTTCAGGCCGCTGCCCACTGCCCGTCACCTTGATGGTGGCATTCAATCCCTGTGTATTGCCCTGCGCAACTATATCGAGGATCGGATCGGGCGGGCTGACCCCCTGAAACCGGATGGTGCCGCGCGCCAAGTCAAATTGCCGTCCAGCAAATTCATATCCGCCACGGATCAGGTCCGCGCGCCCCAACAATGCCGGGGCATAAACGCTGCCACCAATTTCAAAACTGGCGCGCCATTCGCTTTCAATACCCAATCCTGTCACCATCAAGCGAGCCGGAGCCTCTGCCTTCACATCAAGCCGCCAAGGGCGCAGTGGGCCAGCGGAAACCGCCTGATCAGGCCGCCCGTTGATCTCACGGACATTCAGCCTTGGGATTGCCGCTGCCGCCGTTGCCTGCCCCAACCTGAACCGGCTGCGGTCAAGCACCACTGTGCCACTGATCAATCCCCCTGATCCGTCCGATTTTATCCGCAGCGGCCCAGTAACCGTTGCGGCGATATCATCACGGGCAAGCAATTGTGCTTGTTTGGCCTGCATCGATAAATCAATGCCCATTGCACCGGCGGCAAAGTCAAACGTGCCGCTGCCCGTGACGCTGCCATCCTTGCCGGCGTTGGCCGAAAAACGATCAATGACGAGGCGCGACCCATCAAAATTGCCGGACGCGACAACACCTGTCAGGACCATGCCCGTTGCTGCGCTTTCCACTCGCGCGCCGTTTGTGCGCAGCGACCCTCTGATCTGGGGAGTGTTCAAACGCCCACCAATGTCGGCACCAATGGCGACATTGCCAGACAGATCGAAGGTTTCCACCCCCGTCAGGCGCCACAACGTATCGGCTGGCCCGGCATAGCGCAGTTGCGCAAAAAGCGGAGCGTTGGCGATCCTTGTACCAATATCACCCACACCGCTGATGTTGGTCAGCTGCACCTGTGCGCGGCCAATGGTTTGCCCACCGGACGCTGCGATCAATCGTGCGCCTGCGCGACTGCCATTCAACACCGCAGCAACGCCCATATCAATCGGGCGAGACGACAGCACAAGGCCCGACCGCGACAAGCCACGAATATTAAGATCAGCCTTGCCGCTGGGCTGTCCGCCCACGGGCGCACGGTAAGAAAAGCTTCCACTGGCAATGCCGCCTAAGCCAAGACGCGGGAAAAACATGTCGAGCAGGGTCATCGGCATGCGGTTGACTAGCCCGTCAATTTCGGGCGCAGCGCCGCCAAACAAACCGCTAACCTTGGCTGATCCACCGCCAAATTCAAGCGTCGTTGGCTGCATGCGCCATCCACCTGCTTCGCGTGTCAGTACAGCCACGCTCGTCAGCTTAATCGCCTTACGGTCAATGGTCCCGCTGCCGATCACGCTTAGCCGATTGGGGGTGATTTGGGCTTGGGTTTGCAGATCAAAACTGCGCCCCCGCGACCCTGCGAATGACGCACGTATCTCACCTGTCCCATCACTCATTTTGATATTGGCCGCCAACCGGGCGAGCGAGACGGGGCCATATTGAAGCCCCTGCCCTGTGACCGTGCCGTCGATGCTGGTCCCCGCAGGATCAAGCACGATAGTACCATCAAATTGACCCCGCCGCATGATGAGAAGCGGCGGCCCGTCAAGCCGGGCATCGCGAGCAACAAGATTGGCGCGAATGTGT
>JBEBKH010000047.1:0-18393 GCA_040079575.1 Chakrabartia sp.
GGCAGAGACGCAACTGGGTGCCGTTTATCATCGTTCAAATTGGCGGGGCGCTGGTCGGTGCGGTGATTGCACATTTGATGTTTGGGCTGGAAGCTGTGCAGACCGGCGTAAAAATACGCACGGGCACGGCGCAGTGGCTGGGGGAGGGGGTTGCTACCTTTGGCCTTCTGTTCACAATCATAGTGGGCGGGCGGCATAAACCCGATGCAATGCCCGCTTTGGTCGCTTTGTGGATCGTTGCAGGCTATTGGTTCACATCTTCGACCAGCTTTGCCAATCCTGCGGTCACATTGGCGCGGGCCTTTACGGACAGTTTCGCCGGAATTCGCTTGATCGACACGCCCGGTTTCATACTGGCACAAATTGCCGGGGCCGCTCTTGCTTTTGTGACCGCAAAGTGGCTCGCAGCGGAGGATGTTTCGCGCTAGGATGGGCCATGGCCGTTATTGCAGTTTATAATTTGAAAGGTGGCGTTGGGAAAACGACGCTCGCGGTCAATCTGGCGTGGAGTGCCGCTGTCCAATCATCGCGCCGGACATTGTTGTGGGATTTGGATCCGCAGGCCTCTGCAACCTTTTTGGTGGGCGCGAACGCCAGCAGCAAGGACAGTGCCAGTGCAGTATTCGACAAACAAATTACCCCCGAACGCCTGATCCAGCAAACGGCGACACCGCGGTTAGACCTGATGCCAGCGGACGCCAGTTTGCGCGCGCTGGATCATATGTTTTTCTCGCTGGGCAAAAAACGGCGTCTGGCAAAACTGCTGGAAAGCCTTGCTGGCCACTATGACCGTATCATTCTTGATTGCCCGCCTGGTTTGACCGAAACGAGCGAGCAAATCATGCGGGCAGCAGACATCATATTGGTGCCCGTCATCCCGTCTCCTTTGTCGCAGCGCGGCCTTCACGAGGTTATCGATCACTTGGATCGCCATCATAAGGGCCACGGCCCAGTTTTGCCGGTCTATGCAATGGTCGACCGCAGGCGCGGCCTGCATAAAGCAGCACTGGATGCTGAACCTAATTGGCCGGTGATCCCGATGGCGAGTGCGGTTGAACAAATGGCAGTCCATCGTGCGCCTGTTGGTGCGTTCGCCGTAGGGTCTCCAGCGGGTCAGGCATTTGCTGCATTGTGGACAGGGATTGAGCGAAAGCTGGCGCGAAAATCGTGAGCGGTCATCCCCCTCGGCCGTCTGAGACCCTTGATCCCGACATATTGATCAAAGCTTACGGCATCGGGATTTTCCCCATGGCAGACAGCCGCGATGCATCAGAAATTTACTGGGTTGAGCCCAATAAGCGCGCCATTTTGCCATTGGATGGTTTTCGCCTGTCACATTCCCTTGCCAAAACTTTGCGGCAGGACCGGTTTGAAACGACAGCGAACGCAGCATTTGGTGCGGTGGTAGCGGCGTGCGCACAGGCGACGGAGGCGCGTCCGTCGACATGGATCAATGCGCAGATTGAAGAGGCGGTCAGCATGCTCCACCAGCGCGGGCAGGCACATTCGATTGAAACATGGCAGGACGGGCAATTGGTGGGCGGTCTTTACGGCATTGCCCTTGGCCGCGCTTTTTTTGGGGAAAGTATGTTCAGTCAGGCAACAGACGCGTCGAAAGTGGCACTGGCGCATCTCGTAGCGCGGCTCAAGGTCGGCGGGTTTGAGTTGCTTGATTGCCAATTTCAAACTGATCATCTCGCCTCATTAGGCGCGATTGAAATCAGCAAGGCGCGTTATTCGGCATTGCTTTCAGCTGCTGTATCTGCAGACGGTGTCTCAGGCGCAGCAGCGTCTGATTTTGGTGCTCTGGACCGAGGTGGTGCGGCGGATTCCGTCCCGTCTTCATTTCCGCGTGCAACGATTGTGTCGGTGCCAATATCGGGATGGCGCATCGCGCAGGCCTTAACCCAGACATCGTAAATTGGATGTTCGACAATGTTGAGTGACGGCGATTCTTTATAGAGCCAGCCTGAAAATGTCTTGACCCATGTTTTGCCCGTCGCACGCGTAATCACCTGCACGAATGCGCCGGTATAGGTTTCATTTTCCCAGGGTGCTGTCGTTTCGCAGGCACGCAGGCGCACGACAATATCGCCAATCCGTACTGCTTCACCCGGTTTCATTTTCAAATCACGCCACAGGCCATTGCGTTTGTTGAGCAGGCCGATCGTCGCAACGCGCTGTGCCATCGGCGTCGCCGCACGGCTTGATGGTGTAGAGGGCGGTGCGGGCTTTTCTGCTTTGGGGGCGGGCGTTGGCGCAGTTTGTGGCTCTGGCGCTGGCTCTGCGCTATTTTGCAGCGCAGATGCGGCCTGCCACGCGGCAAGGCCCATGCCTATCGTCAGTAAGGTGAATGCCGCAGTCCGCTTCACAACGCGTCAGGGCTCCATGCTACATAATCGCCTGTAGCTGCCGCGCGTTTACCCCCTGATTCAATAGCACCAGCAGGGCGATATGCCGATGCTGTGCCTGTGAGGTTCGCGGTTGCGGGGCGTTCCCAGCTGCGCGGTGCTGGCAATCCTTCGGCAGGCGGTAAATCATGCGTGTTGTGCAGCCAGCCATGCCATTCGGCGGGAACGCGGCTGGCATCATTGGCACCCTTATAAATAACCCAGCGCCGTTTGCGGCCGTTTGAGAGCTTTTTTGCCTGATAATAAACATTGCCGAGGTGATCCTCACCAATTTTATCGCCGCGCCTGGCCGTGTCTAGGGTGGTGGCAAAGCCAGCCCCTTCCCACCATGTGAAGATATTCTTGATGATGCTCATAAACGGCTGATTACGCGTTTGTGACGCGCGCTGCAACTAGGCTATTTGCCCAAATTTTTCCATTTGACAGTGTCATTTTCGGCTATACCAAGCTTGGCTGCTTGCCCCCCACCGATTTCAAGAACAGCTGCAACGGGTTCGCCCGATGATTCTGAGATCAGAGAATAGGGGACTGTATCTGCCGCGATCCGTGCGATGCTGCCATCCACGCGCACAAAAATCATATCGAGGGGGATGATTGTGTTTTTCATCCAGAAACTGGCTTCGCGTGGCGGTATCATCGGGAAAATCATGCCGCGATTGGGGGCAAGTGATTCGCGAAACATCAGGCCGCGGGATTGTTCTTCCCCTGTGCGGGCGACCTCAACCTTAAAGGCAATTGATTTGCCCGTGGCGGTGTGGATTTCAAGTTCTGATAATTTTTCTTTTGCCTGACAGGCGGGGGTCAACATCACTGCAAAAAGCAATGCGGGCAACAGGGTCATTTTCATGCGGACTTAACCTCAACCGCAATCAGCCCTTTTGTCGTGGGGGCGATGCGAGCTTCGATAGTGTCTTCAGGCATGACATCGTAAATTTCTGCCTGACGCAATGTTTCCATATGGACAAAAATATCGTCTTCGCTGGTCATGCGTTGAAGGAAACCATAACCTTTGAACCGGTTAAACCATTTGACCTTTACCATTTCAAACGGCCCTGATTGATCAAGTAAATCGGCTGGATTTGTGCGGTTCGCCTTACGCGAAGGGTTGGCATCAACATCAAATCCAGTCGCAACGCTGACATCAAATTCGATGACTCGTGATGCCTGTAGCCCACGTTTTCCCTGAATGACTTCGCAGGTGACGCGTGTGCCTTCAGGCAACATCCGGCGGTCATGATCACGCAAGATCGAAAAATGGAGCAAAATGTCGCTGGTGTCAGGCGTATCAGAGACGATGAAGCCAAAGCCACGCGTTGCGTCAAACCATTTGACATGGCCCGAAACAATGTCGGCCTCGACCGCTGCCAAGCCTTCGACGTCATCATTCGTATCTTTTGGCGATACCGTGCTCATGCCAGTTTCCCGAATGACAATAAAAAAGGTGGCGAATTTTGACGCCGATAAACGTTCATATGGTCTCTAAATCACACTTATTAAATTAGTCTTGGACAAAATTCTCACTGAAATCAAGAATCTGTCGCACAATAGCAAAATCATGCCCCGCGCGACACATGGCGGCAAAATGTTTTTTACGCGATGCCATATCGTCATCGCCGGACGAATAAGGCCCTAATTTTTTTTTCCGCGCATAGGTCATGGCAGCTTGCAATGCGACATTTTCATCAATGTTTAGTGCGGCTTGTTTGTCATCATCCCCAATCCCGGCGGTGTAAAGTGCGGCCTGAATGCGCCGCAATCCATAGCCGCGCCTGGTAAGGCTTTCTGCCTTTTGCTGCGCATAATATTGGTCATTGATATAGCCCAGCGCGACAAGCTGTTCGACGATGTCTTCCAGTGCCGGGTGCGCGTCATCTGCCCAAAGACGTTCCCGGATTTTTCGTTTGAGATAGTCTGTCAATTTATGTTTGCTTGTTGCATAGCGCGCAACATAAATCAGCGCGAGCTCGTACAAGCCCTTGTTATTAAGCGGTCTTGGCGCGACACTGCGTTTCTGAAAAGAAGCATGCTCAGACATATGGCCAAATTTGTGCCACAGTCGACGGCGAATGTGAATGTTTATTGATCCGCTTTGTTGTCCATTTCGGGACAGAGCGGCACCATTTTTAGGCTGCGCCTGTTCGACCCGGACATGGCCTTGGTCGGGAGAAACAGCCCCGTGAGGGATGATTTAGATCAACGTGCAGCACTGCCTGCAACATTGCATCCAACGCCAACTTTTGATGACCTGCCCCGCCGGTTTTCAGATTTTGCAACTGTTGGAGAAGCGCTTGATTATGCGGCGCAGGGGGCAAGAGGGCTGAATTTTCATGATCCGCGCGGGACATTGTCACGCAGTTATCCGTATGCGGAATTGCGCACTGACGCTCTGGCGGCGGCGTACCGCCTGATCGCTCAGGGTGTGCGCCCCGGAGACAGAATTGCTTTGATCGCGGAGACATGTCCTGATTTTGCTGTGCTCTTTTTTGGGACCATTTATGCAGGAGCATGGCCCGTGCCGCTGCCGTTGCCGACATCCTTTGGTGGCCGCGATTCCTATGTTGATCAGTTGAGCGTGCAAATGCAGAGCGCTGATCCCAAATTGCTCCTATACCCGCCCGATCTTGAAAATATGGCGTTGGATGCAGCCAAAACGGTCGGGGTGGATGCGATTGATTGGCGACGTTTCGCGGATCAAGACGGCCCCGTGACCAATCTGCCGGTCGCTTCGACCGATGATATTGCTTATTTACAATATTCCAGCGGCTCGACCCGGTTCCCGCACGGCGTCGCGGTCACGCATTTGGCACTGCTCAACAATCTCGCCGCGCATTCGCACGGTATGGAATTGCAGGACAGCGATCGCTGTATCTCTTGGTTGCCCTGGTATCATGATATGGGGCTGGTCGGGTGCTTGCTTTCCCCGGTCGCCAATCAAGTATCGGCTGATTATCTTAAAACGGAAGATTTTGCGCGGCGTCCTTTGGCTTGGCTAGATCTGATCACGCGCAACACGGGCACCACGCTGAGCTATTCGCCGACATTTGGCTATGATATTTGTGCGCGGCGGATTTCCAGTCAAACCAAGGCGTCAGAACGCTTTGACCTCTCGCGGTGGCGGGTGGCGGGCAACGGGGCAGATATGATCCGCCCGGATGTAATGCAGGCGTTTCTTGATAGTTTTGCCGATGCGGGGTTCAAAGCATCCTCCTTCTTGCCCAGTTACGGCCTTGCCGAAGCGACCTTGGCGGTGTCGATCATGCCGCCGGGAGAAGGAATCGTCGTTGAACTGGTTGAAGAAACCGAATTGTCTGGCGATGCACCAGCAACAGGCCGAGCGCAACGTTTTCGCGCGATTGTGAATTGCGGCAAACCCTGCCGCGACATGGCAGTGGAAGTACGCGGCGATGACGGAGCGATCTTGAATGATCGCAGTGTCGGGCAGGTTTGGGCGTCAGGCCCGTCAATCATGCACAGCTATTTTCGCGATCAAGAGGCAACGGACGCCTGTTTGAAGGATGGATGGCTTAACACCGGCGACATGGGTTATATGTCAAATGGCTATATTTTTGTGGTGGGCCGCGCGAAGGATATGATCATCATCAATGGTAAAAACCATTGGCCGCAGGATATTGAATGGGCGGTTGAACAGCTGCCCGGTTTCAAGTCTGGTGATATTGCCGCATTTGCGATCATGTCCCCGGGCGGCGAAGAAACGCCCGCCGTCCTTGTGCAATGCCGCACGACGGATGACGGTGAACGGGTGAAACTGCATCTGGCGATTCGGGAAAAAGTACGTTCGATTACGGGGATGGTCTGTGTGGTGGAATTGGTACCGCCGCGGACCTTGCCGCGGACAAGTTCAGGAAAGTTGAGCCGCGCAAAAGCCCGGACAATGTATTTGTCTGGGGCAATTCAGCCCTATTTGCTGGCAGCATAAGGGTATGAGACGCGTAAAAAACGCTAAAAAATAAATATACTTTGCTTTACAGATCGCTAACTTCTGCTCTGTACTAGTGCATGGGTGAGTAGAAAAACTGTAAATTCGAGCTCCGGGGGAACGCCCGGCTGGATATCCATTCTCGGGTTGGCTGATCCGCGCGATGCAGACTGGTCTGCCGTGCGTGCGGCGCAACTGGCTGTGGTGCAGCGCTTTGCCATTGTGCGCTTGGTCATTTCTGTTTTGGCAGCCTGCGTCATCCTGATGTCCTTGCGCACAACGATGGCTGGAACAATGCTGCACGGATGGTTTGCTGTCACTGTCTTGATGTCGGCAATCATCGCCTATCCAAAATTGCGCGAAAGAAAATGGGCTGCGCCGATTGTCACCAAGATGGAGCTGCACAAAGAAACCTTTTATTCGATGCTTTCAGCTCTTACCTGGGCCGCGGCACCCTATCTTTTTGGTCCCAAAGCAACGTCTGAACAGTTGATTTCAATATGGACAGTTTTGACCGCAGTGATGGCGGGAACAACTTTGTCATTGTCTGCGTTGCCGCTTGCAACATCGGTCTTTTTGACGATTACGGGCGCTGGTCTGACGCTCATGATGTGGTTGGTGCATTTGCCCGTTATCGCTGGCACTGCCATGGCCTACACAATTTCACTTGTGATGGCGTGCGTCGCGAGCGGACGGACATTTATCATGCACCAATCCGCTGAAAGTCAGCTTGCCGAACGTGATGAAGTGGTCAGTCTGTTGTTGCGTGAATTTGAAGATTCGGGCGGCGATTGGATGTGGCAGATTGATGCGTCCAAATGCTTGACCCATGTTAGCCCTCGGTTCGCTTTTGCGTTGGGATCAGAGCCTGCGTTGCTTGAATCAAAACCATTTCTGCAAATTTTAGCGGGTGATTCATGGGAGGCTGGCAATTTTTCCGCGGGGCTTCGTGAATTGGCGGAACGTTTTAAAAATCGGGAAAGTTTCAGTGATCTAATTTTGCCGATCCAAATTGGTGATGAACTCCATTGGTGGGAATTGTCGGCGTCGCCGCGCGTTGATGATAGTGGCGTATACCTTGGGTTTCGCGGTGTCGGTTCCGACGTGACAGAAGCACATCGATCCGCTGATAAAATCAATCGGATGGCGCGTTACGACACGTTGACGGGATTGCCTAACCGGCTTCAGATTACTGAGGCTTTGGGTGCTGCGATGACAGAATCTGAACGCTGGCGCGGGCGCTGTGGTTTCATGATGATCGATCTTGATCGTTTTAAATCGATCAACGACACACTGGGCCATCCTATGGGCGACCGGTTGCTGACGCGCGTTGCCGAAAGGCTGAAATCGTTAATGAATGAAAATGAAATGTGTGGCCGTCTGGGCGGTGATGAATTTGCGGTTGTCTTGCAAGACGCCAATGATCCTCAGCGCATGAACAAGCTGGCCCGCGCAATTATTGAAACGCTATCTGAACCTTATGAAGTGGATCAGCATACGCTATATATAGGGGCCAGTGTTGGGACTGCGCTTGGGCCGCGTGATGGCCGCACGGTTGAAACACTGATCCGGTCTGCTGATTTGGCCCTGTACCGATCAAAGGATGAGGGCGGCAGTGTGTTTAACGCATATGAACCCCAGCTCCATGTCCATGCAGAGGAACGGCGCGTTGTTGAAATTGCGCTACGCAAAGCTCTCGAACGCAATGAATTTGAAGTCCATTATCAACCTGTGGTCAATGCAGGGTCAGGTGACATTGAAAGTTTTGAAGCTTTGCTGCGGTGGAACAACCCTGATCTGGGTGCGGTGTCGCCTGCAAAGTTCATTCCGATTGCAGAAGATGCGCGCCTCATTACCCCCATTGGCGAATGGGTGCTCCGCACTGCGTGCGCGGAGGCGGCAAGCTGGCCTTCGACAGTGCGTGTTGCTGTCAATGTGTCGGCAGAACAGCTTATAAACGCGAATTTTGTGCCGTCGGTGATTTCGGCTTTGTCGTATAGCGGCCTGCCGCCGCACCGTCTTGAACTTGAAGTGACTGAAAGTGTGTTCATGCGCGAAGGCACTTCTGCTGTCGCCGCTCTGGAGCAGGTTTTGTCTCTGGGCGTGCGCTTAGCATTGGATGATTTCGGGACCGGATATTCGTCGCTGGGTTATTTGTCGAAAACCAAATTTTCGACCATCAAGATCGACCGCAGCTTTGTGCAAGGTGCATCAAAGAATGCGGTGGAGAGCATCGCGATCATTCGCGCGGTTGTTGCGCTTGCCGAAAGTTTGGGCATGGTGACGACCGCGGAGGGCGTTGAAACTGACGAAGAATGCGCGATGGTGACGAAACTTGGGTGCAAGAAAATTCAGGGCTATCTCTTTGGCCGTCCGATGCCTGCATCAGAAGCACGGCGCTTGTTTAATAGCAGCGAAAAACGCGCAGTAGCCTGAACTATACTTGCGCTCCGTATGCACCACGGCTACAGGATCGCCCGTCTGGCCATAGGAGCGTAGCTCAGTTGGTAGAGCATCGGTCTCCAAAACCGAGGGCCGTGGGTTCGAGTCCCTCCGCTCCTGCCAGATGTTGCATTTGCGGCATTTTGCCGTTAATGCGCGGCTCCGCAAGAAGAGGTGGATCGCGACTCAGGTCGAAAGACTGATGGGTAGCGACTGTCTCTTTATTGTCGTTTTGGTTTTATGTGGATCGGTTGAACAGACGTGGCAAAGGTAAATCCTAGCGAATTTATCCGGCAAGTGCGCGCGGAAACGTCGAAGGTCGTCTGGCCCACGGGGCGTGAAACCGCCATGACCGTGGTGATGGTGATCATCATGACGACGGTGCTTGGTATGTTTTTCTTCGGTGTGGATTCGGTCTTCAGCTGGATTGTCCAGTCGTTGCTGAAACTCGTTTCGTAATTTTTAGCAGGTAAGGTTCGAGCACCGCTCCATGTCACGTTGGTATATCATTCACGCCTATTCGGGTTTCGAGAACAAGGTCCGCGACGCTATTATGGCCGACGCCGCGCGTCTTGGATTGGAAGCGCTTGTTGATTCTGTCGAAGTGCCGACCGAAACCATCACTGAAGTGCGTCGCGGCAAAAAAGTGCAGTCGGAAAAGAAATTTTTCCCTGGTTATGTCCTCGCCAAATTGAGCATGAATGATGACGTGTATCACCTCGTCAAAAATCAGCCCAAGGTGACCGGATTTTTGGGATCAATGGGCAAGCCCCAGCCGATCTCAGAAGCCGAGGCCGCGCGCATTCTGAACACCAAGGAAGAAGCAGCCGCCGCACCGAAACAGAAAATTCGCGTTGATTATGAAATCGGTGATCAGGTTAAGGTGCTCGAAGGGCCGTTCGCCAGCTTCACCGGCGTGGTTGAGGAACTTGATTTTGACCGCAGTCGCGTGAAGGTGTCGGTATCGATCTTTGGTCGGGCAACGCCCGTTGAGCTGGAATTTGAACAGGTCGAACGCGCGAAATAAGGAATTTTGGGGCGTGCCCCAGATTAAGTGCGGGAGGCAGGTGACTGTCGTTTGAACCGCTAAACTTGAACCGGGAAAGTGCATTGCACCAACCCACCTACAGAGTGAGAAAGTAAGATGGCTAAAAAAATTACGGGCTATATCAAGCTCCAGGTGCCTGCGGGCGCTGCCAATCCGTCGCCGCCAATTGGGCCTGCCCTTGGTCAGCGCGGCGTCAACATCATGGAATTCTGCAAAGCGTTCAATGCCGCGACCGGCGAACTTGAAAAAGCGATGCCGATCCCAACGATCATCACGGTTTATGCGGACAAGAGCTTTTCGTTCATCACGAAAACAGCCCCTGCAACCTTCCTTATCAAAAAGGCGATGAATTTGAAATCGGGTTCAAAGGAGCCTGGCAAAATTTCCGCAGGAACGATTTCGCGCACCAAGTTGGAAGAAATTGCGACCATTAAGATGGCCGATCTCAACGCCAACGACCTTGCGTCGGCAACAAAAATTATTGAAGGCTCCGCACGTGCGATGGGCCTCGAAGTGGTAGAGGGCTGAACCAATGGCATTTCAAAGCAAAAAAGCCAAAAAGCTTAGCAGCACTGTCGATAAGCTTAAGATGCACGGCGTTGATGAAGCGATTGCGTTTCTGAAGGCGAATGCAACATCGAAATTTGATGAAACCATCGAAATCGCACTCAACCTTGGCGTTGATCCGCGTCATGCTGACCAAATGGTCCGCGGCGTTGTGACTTTGCCAAAGGGCACTGGTAAAACGGTCCGCGTTGGCGTGTTTGCACGCGGCGACAAGGCTGATGAAGCCCGTGCTGCTGGCGCTGATATTGTTGGTGCTGAAGATCTTCTTGAAATTTGCCAAAGCGGCAAGATCGAATTTGATCGCTGCATCGCTACCCCTGATATGATGGGATTGGTTGGTCGTTTGGGGAAGGTTCTGGGTCCAAAAGGCCTGATGCCAAATCCAAAGCTGGGCACCGTAACACCCAATGTCGGTGACGCTGTACGTGCTGCCAAGGGTGGGCAAGTTGAATACCGCGTTGAAAAGGCCGGTATCATCCATTCGGGCATCGGCAAAGCATCGTTCCCAGCAGCCGACCTGCGCGCCAATTTTGACGCGCTGGTTGATGCGGTGGTGCGGGCAAAGCCAGCCGGCGCCAAGGGCAAATATCTCAAGAAAGTCGCGCTCAGCTCCACAATGGGGCCAGGGCTCGGCATTGATGTTGCAGAATTGTCTGCATAACTGAATTCCTCTCTCCGTTTGCGCGGGGAGAGGCAATACCGTCCGAGACAGCAGGAGCCGTTTGCGGCTTAATCACCTGCCTAGACGGGGAACAAGTTAACGCCGGAATGCTCCAATGCATGACGGCCACGTCTTCTCCCCGCGGACTTTTTAAGACCCGCCCACCGGAATGGTCCGTTGGGCGAAATGTGGAGAATGGCATGGATCGTGCTCAAAAAACTGAGCTGGTCGCCGAACTGAACCGCACTTTTAACGAGGTGAGCGTGGTGGTTGTCACCCGCAATCTCGGCCTCACAGTCGCGCAATCGACTGTGTTGCGGAATAAAATGCGCGAAGCCGGTGCTAGCTATAAGGTAGCAAAGAACAAACTTGCCAAAATCGCAGCAGAAGGCACGCCTTACGCTTCGCTCAGCGCTTTGCTGACCGGACCGACAGCGCTTGCATCATCTGCTGACCCAGTGGCTGCCGCAAAGGTGGTCGTTGAGTTCGCCAAGACCAATGATAAGTTGGAAATTCTTGGTGGCGCGATGGGTGACACTGTCCTTGATGTGGACGGCGTCAAAGCGTTGGCAACCTTGCCGTCGCTTGATGAATTGCGTGCGAAGATTGTCGGGTTGCTTGTTGCACCTGCAACCAAGCTTGCCACCATCACGCAAGCCCCTGCTGCACAATTGGCCCGTGTTCTGGACGCATATGCGACCAAAGAAGCGGCTTAATCTTACCCTTAATTTGAAATAATTGGAGACTTACAATGGCTGATCTAAACAAAATCGTTGATGACCTTTCTGCTTTGACCGTTCTTGAAGCGGCTGAACTTTCGAAAATGCTTGAAGAAAAGTGGGGCGTTTCCGCTGCTGCTGCTGTGGCCGTTGCTGGCCCAGCTGCTGCTGCTGGTCCTGCTGCTGAAGAACAGAGCGAATTCGACGTGATCTTGACCGGCGACGGCGGCAACAAAATTGCTGTCATCAAAGAAGTCCGTGCGATCACAGGTCTGGGCCTTACGGAAGCCAAGGCGGCTGTGGAAGCAGCGCCAAAGGCGATCAAAGAAGGCGTGTCCAAGGACGAAGCTCAGAAAGTTCTGGCTCAGCTTCTCGCCGCTGGCGCGACTGCAGAACTCAAGTAAGCCTTTACCGGCTTACCGGTTTAAGAAGGGCGGCTTCCGAAAGGAGGCCGCCTTTTTTGTGTCAGTTCGCCGCGCTAATCGCCCCGCCAACAGCCAGACGTTCACCGCTGGTGACAATCACCAGATCGCCCAGTTTGGTTTCTGCAAACAACAGTTTTGCAAAAGCGCGCGGGACGCCGATACAGCCGTGGGTTGCCCATCCGTCAGCAACGTCGGACGCATGGATTGAAATGCCATCATTGGTCAGGCGCTGCATATAGGGCATCGGCGCACCGTAGAGGTTCGATATGTGATGCACTTTCTTTTGGGTGATCGGGTAAATGCCCAGCGGAGTCGGTTTTTCATCTGCGCCGTACAGGATGACCGCGACGCCAATCTCATACCCAGCGCGAAACACTGACATCGTCTGTGCCGCTGTATCGACGGTGATCACAACAGGACCGTTGGGCACACCGGCATCATCCCATGTCCAAAAACCGTGAACAATGGGTTCATTGATCACCAATGCGCGTTTGATAACATAGGCGTTTAATGCAGGCGGCGCAGGTTCAGCCTTCACGGCTTGCGGGCGGGCTTGTGAAACTGTTTGCACTTGAGGCCGCGTCAGCGCTGCTGAAGGCGGCACTGGGGCCGCCATAATCCCGATGACACTCAGCGCTGCGGCTGTCGAAACAATCTGGCGCAAAGCGCGCGGCAGGCGGGTAAAGCGAGTCATGGCCAATCCTTTGGGTTAACAAAGTGGTTACCATGATTGACGGTGGCCGAAAACCCTTCCGCATTGGCCGTGCCGCATTGGGACTTTAGGGATGTTTCTTTAGTTTTTTATGGGCGCGAACGCCCCGGTGGGGACGCAACCGGCGACGGGCACCGGTTGCACAAGATTATATGTGACCAGCGCAGCGAGGCCGAGAGCCAGCATCAAGGCGGTTTGCTTCACCATCTCACTGCGCCTCTTCGCCTGTCACGCCCAGCAGGTCGCCGGGTTGGCAATCCAAAGCGCTGCAAATGGCTTCAAGCGTCGAAAAACGGATCGCCTTGGCTTTGCCGGTTTTGAGGATCGACAGGTTGGCGAGTGTGATGTCAACGCGCTCTGCCAGTTCAGTCAATGTCATCCGCCGCGCATGGAGCAGGTCGTCAAGTTTTACAGTCACAGGCATCAGACGGTTCCTTCCATGTCTTCGCGCATCGCAGCACCCTGTTCAAACACGCTCGACAGAACGAAAACGAGCAGTATCGCAAGTACGCCTGTCACCGAAAAATCATTGTGAACGTCGTTATCCCCAAGCTTATCGGCGATCATCGTTGCGACAATGCCAATGGGAATGCCGATAACATTGGCAGCGACCATCATCCACCCAATGGCCCTCAGCCGCAGAGCATTGGCACGCACGAAAGGATCTCCATTGGCAACCGTTGCAATGATGGCGAGCAGTTTTTTCAGAATTGTCCACAGCAGCCCGAGCGCCATGATGATCAATGCGAATGCCACAAAAAACATCGGGAGCAAGTCTGCCGTGTCCACACCGGGTTTTTCTTTGACCAGCATCGCGATGATCTCAGCCCAATAGAATGGCGCGGCCACGGCAGCGACGGACAACGCAACACCGACCAACGCAGCGCCCCCCATCATCAGATAAATGAGACCGCGTGTTATCTTAAGCACAGTTCCGTTAGGTTTGGCGTTCATATTGACCTCCGATATGGTTATTATTGATTATCAATATCTTTCATGTTGTTTCACGTCAAGTAATTTATTGTTATTCGATAAAATTAGCTTTGGCGCGGTGTTCTGGTAGAATGTAGCGGGGTTTGACAGTGACACGTCAGGCCTCTAAGGCATTTTCCATCCAATCCATTCGAGAAATGATACCCCGTCGCGCAGGGTGTCGCACGGAATGAGTGGTTTGGGTTTCAAGACGCTGAAAGCTGCAGTTTTCCGGGCCGGAGAACATGCGGCTTTTCGCGTTTTGTGCGTTCGATATGGTTCTAAACGGCGAGAGACTCACATATTATGGCGAAGCAAGCAGTAGCGAAGGCGGAGGCTCTTATTGCCCCCGCGAAAAAGCGCATCCGCAAGGTTTTTGGTAACATCCACGAAGTTGTGGCGATGCCCAATCTGATCGAGGTTCAGCGCGAATCTTACGAACAGTTTTTGCGCTCTGATCCGTCGATCGGCTATGTTTCGGGTCTTGAAAAAACGCTTCGGAGTGTTTTCCCGATCCGCGATTTCGCCGGCACAGCTGAACTTGATTTCGTGCATTACGAACTCGAACCACCAAAGTTTGATACTGAAGAGTGCCGCCAGCGCGGGATCACTTACGCCGCACCGATGAAGGTGACGCTGCGTCTGATCGTTTTTGAAGTTGACGCTGAAACCGAAACTCGTTCGGTTCTCGATATTAAAGAACAAGACGTCTATATGGGCGACATGCCGCTGATGACGCACAACGGCACTTTCGTGATCAACGGCACAGAGCGCGTGATCGTCAGCCAGATGCACCGTTCGCCTGGTGTGCTGTTTGACCATGATCGCGGCAAAACCCATTCGTCTGGGAAATATCTTTTCACCGCGCGCGTCATTCCGTACCGCGGTTCGTGGCTCGATTTTGAATTTGATGCCAAGGATATTGTGAACGTCCGTATTGACCGTAAGCGTAAGCTGCCGGTCACATCTTTGCTGTTCGCGCTCGGCATGACCGGCGAACAAATCCTCGAAACATTCTATAACACCGTCACCTATGTACGCGGTTCAGGTGGCTGGGAAGTGCCCTATGTCGCTGAAAACTGGCGCGGTCAGAAACCGACATTTGATGTTGTTGATGGCAAATCAGGCGAAGTTGTTTTCCCGGCGGGTCAGAAAATTTCGCCACGTGCAGCCAATAAGGCTGAAAAAGATGGCCTGACCGCTCTGCTGATCCCGACCGAAGAAATCTTTGGCCGTTATTCAGCAATTGATCTGGTCAATGATGCGACCGGTGAAATCTATATCGAAGCAGGCGATGAAGTTTCGGCTGAAAACCTTGAAGCGCTTGACGCTTCTGGTGTTGACCGCATTGTGACGCTCGACATTGACCATGTGAACACAGGTCCGTGGATGCGTAACACATTGAAGGTTGATAAGGCCGAAGACCGCGACATGGCGCTTGATGCCATTTACCGCGTGATGCGCCCTGGCGAACCACCAACGCGCGAAACCGCCGAAGCTTTGTTCTTCGGCCTGTTCTTCGATTCTGAACGCTATGATCTGTCTGCGGTTGGCCGCGTGAAGCTCAACATGCGTTTGGGCATGGATGCTGAAGATACTGTCACCACGCTGCGCAGCGAAGATATTCTTGAAGTCGTCAAAACGCTCGTCAATTTGAAAGACGGCAAGGGCGAAATCGACGATATCGATAACCTCGGCAACCGCCGTGTGCGTTCGGTGGGTGAGCTTCTTGAAAACCAATACCGCGTTGGCTTGCTCCGCATGGAACGCGCCGTGAAAGAACGCATGTCATCGGTTGATGTGTCGACGGTGATGCCAAATGACATGATCAATGCGAAACCGGCAGTCGCAGCTGTCCGCGAATTCTTTGGTTCATCGCAGCTGTCACAGTTTATGGATCAGACCAATCCGCTGTCGGAAGTCACGCATAAACGCCGTGTGTCCGCACTTGGACCCGGTGGTCTGACGCGCGAACGTGCGGGCTTTGAAGTCCGCGACGTTCATCCAACACACTACGGCCGGATCTGCCCGATTGAAACGCCAGAAGGCCCGAACATCGGTCTGATCAACAGCCTTGCTTCGTTTAGCCGCGTCAACAAATACGGCTTTATCGAAACACCGTACCGCAAGGTCATCGACCATAAGGTCACCGATGATGTGGTTTATCTCTCCGCAATGGAAGAGGCCAAGCACACGATCGCGCAGGCCAACGCTGAACTGACCAAAGATGGCAGCTTTGTTGAGGATGTGATTTCATCGCGTCAGGCTGGCGAATTCCTGATCGCACCGCGCGACATGATCACCCTGATGGACGTATCGCCCAAGCAGCTGGTGTCGGTTGCAGCATCTCTCATTCCGTTCCTGGAAAACGATGACGCCAACCGCGCATTGATGGGATCGAACATGCAACGTCAGGCTGTGCCATTGGTACAGGCCGAAGCGCCGTTTGTTGGCACTGGTATGGAAGAAACTGTGGCCCGCGATTCCGGTGCGGCTGTTGGCGCCAAGCGCGGTGGGATCGTCGATCAGGTCGATGCGACCCGCATCGTGATCCGCGCAACGGGGGCTGTTGAAGCTGGCCAATCGGGCGTCGATATCTACACGCTCCAGAAATTCCAACGTTCAAACCAGAACACCTGCATCAATCAGCGTCCGCTGGTGAAGATGGGGGATACCATCACTGCGGGTCAGATTATCGCTGATGGTCCTTCGACTGAACTCGGTGAACTGGCGCTGGGGCGTAACACGCTCGTCGCGTTTATGCCTTGGAATGGTTATAACTACGAAGATTCGATCCTGATTTCGGAACGCATCGTGAAGGACGATGTGTTCACATCGATCCATATCGAAGAATTCGAAGTCATGGCCCGCGATACCAAGCTTGGTCCAGAAGACATCACCCGTGACATTCCAAACGTCGGTGAAGAAGCGCTGCGCAATCTTGATGAAGCAGGCATTGTTTACATCGGTGCTGAAGTTGAACCGGGCGACATTCTTGCGGGTAAAATTACGCCAAAGGGTGAAAGCCCAATGACACCGGAAGAAAAACTACTCCGCGCCATCTTTGGGGAAAAAGCATCTGACGTGCGCGATACGTCGCTGCGTTTGCCCCCAGGTGTTGCCGGAACCGTGGTTGAAGTCCGCGTGTTCAACCGTCACGGCATCGACATTGACGACCGGACCCGCGCCATTCAGGCCGAACTCAAGGAACGCCTTGGCAAGGATCGCGACGATGAACGCGGTATCCTTAACCGTGCGACTTATGCACGTTTGAGCGAGATGCTGGTTGGGCAAGTCCCAAGTGCAGCACCAAAGGCGCTCAAAAAAGGTGTGGCGATTGACGCGGAGTCGCTTGCAGAAGTCGAAACGTTTGAATGGTGGAAAATCGCTGTCGAAGATGATGCGCGCCAGAGCGATCTGGAAGCGGTCAAAGGCCAGTATGATGAAGCTGTAAAGCTGATCAATGCGAAATATGAAGACCGCGTTGAAAAGGTGGAGCGCGGCGATGATCTGGCTCCGGGCGTCTTGAAAATGGTCAAGGTGTTCGTGGCGGTGAAGCGCAAGCTGCAACCGGGTGATAAAATGGCCGGTCGTCACGGGAATAAGGGGGTTATTTCCCGCATTCTTCCTGCCGAAGACATGCCATTCCTTGAAGACGGAACGCCGGTAGACATCGTGCTCAATCCTTTGGGCGTGCCGTCACGCATGAACGTTGGGCAAATTTTCGAAACCCATTTGGGCTGGGCCGCACGTGGCCTAGGGCAGCAGATTACCGAAGCGCTCGCAGCATGGCGTGAATCCGGCGGCGAAGCGGCTGGTAAACCACCAGAAGCGGTGCGTGAGCGTCTGAAAATCGTTTACGGTGAGAAATATCATGCCGAAATCGGGGAACGTAGTGATGCCGACATCGTCGAACTTGCCGGCCTCCTCAAAAACGGTGTGCCTATGGCGACGCCTGTATTTGACGGCGCACGTGAAGCTGACGTTTCGGAAATGCTGGCACTCGCCGGGCTCGATACTTCAGGTCAGGTGCAATTGTTTGATGGCCGCACTGGCGACATGTTCGACCGCAAGGTGACCGTTGGGTATATCTATATGCTCAAGCTGCACCATCTGGTTGATGATAAGATCCACGCACGGTCGATTGGGCCATATTCGCTTGTTACGCAGCAGCCGCTGGGTGGTAAGGCGCAGTTTGGTGGACAGCGGTTCGGGGAAATGGAAGTCTGGGCGCTGCAAGCGTACGGCGCGGCCTATACCCTGCAGGAAATGTTGACGGTGAAATCCGATGACGTTGTCGGACGGACCAAGGTTTACGAAGCGATCGTCAAGGGTGACGATACCTTCGAAGCCGGCATCCCTGAAAGCTTTAACGTGCTCGTCAAGGAAATGCGGTCGCTGGGTCTCAATGTGGAACTTAACAACCACACTGAAGATGACGGACTGGCTATTGCCGCTAAGTAATTGAAACTTGGCCCCTCCCTTTCAAGGGAGGGGTT
>JBEBKH010000048.1:0-18334 GCA_040079575.1 Chakrabartia sp.
CTTCAGAACAGAGGAATGCGACGCCGCGGGCGATTTCACTGGCTTGACCCAACCGCCCCACTGGGACTTTGGCGACAATTTTCTCAAGCACCTCAGGTGGGACCGCCGCGACCATATCTGTGTCGATATATCCCGGCGCAAGCGCGTTGACGGTCACCCCCACCTTTGCCCCTTCCTGTGCCAACGCTTTCGTAAAACCGTGAATTCCCGATTTGGCGGCAGCGTAATTGACCTGGCCATACTGGCCACCCTGACCATTGATCGATCCAATGTTGACGATTCGGCCCCATTTGCGGTCCCGCATGCCGGGGAACACTGCCTTTGCCATATTGAAACACCCGCCAAGATTGGTGCGCATCACATCGTCCCACATCTCATAAGTCATTTTCATCAGGGTGCCGTCGCGGGTAATCCCAGCATTATTGACCAAGACATCCACGGGGCCAACATCCGCTTCAACCCGCGCACACCCATCAAGACAAGCCTGATGATCCCCAACGTCCCAGCGATAGGATTTGATACCTGTCGCAGCACTAAACGCCTGCGCCTTGGCATCATCACCAGCGTAAGTTGCAACCACAGTCATGCCCGCATCCTGCAAAGCAAGGCTGATCGCTTCGCCGATGCCCCGTGTTCCACCCGTTACAATTGCGATTCTGCCCATCATCCATCTCCTTTGTTTGAAACAGGGCTAGACGCGGAAAATCAATCGTTCAAGTTGACGCGAAAGGAAGGTCGGTTAAATCCAGCCAGACAGTTCGCGCGCCACCAGTTTTGTGAGCATATCAATGCCGATGGGGTCCGCGTTCAGGCAGGGCAGATAAGCAAAGTCTGTGCCGCCCGCCTCCATAAATGTTTCTTTGCCGCGGATCGCTATCTCTTCACGCGTTTCAAGATTATCCGCAGAAAATCCTGGCGCAAAGATAGCGATTTTCCTGACGCCCTTTGTTGGTAACCCTGCCAATGTCGCGTCAGTTGCTGGCCCCAGCCATTTTGCGCGCCCCAATCGGGATTGAAACGATACAATCAGGTCTTTGCCCAATGCCTCTGACAACAAGCGCGCAGTTTTCTGGCAGTGGCAATGATAAGGATCTCCCAATTCCAATGTCCGCTCTGGCATCGAATGAAAACTCGCCACCACTGCGTCCGGCGTGAAGGGTAATGCCGCCAATCCTGCTTCAACTGATGCTTTGAGCGCAGCGATATGGCTAGGATCATCATAATAGGCAGGCAAGGTTCGGATCGCGGGTTGCCAGCGCATTTTGGACAGGGTCGCAAAGACTGCATCAATACCCGTCGCGGTGGTCGCGGCGCTATATTGCGGATAAAGCGGCGCGATCAAAATGCGGTCGCAGCCTTGATCTTTAAGGTGTCCGATCCGCTCCCCAATCGAACGACTGCCATAACGCATCGCCCAATCCACCATTACGTTAGGACCAAAAGCATCCGATAAAGCTGCGGCCTGTTCTGCCGTCACAACCGCGAGAGGCGACCCTTTGTCTGTCCAAATTTGCGCATAAGCGTGGGCCGATTTTTTGGGCCGTGTGTTAAGAATAATACCCTGCAAAATCGGTTGCCATAGCAAGGGCGGGATTTCAACGACGCGCCGGTCAGAAAGAAATTCGCTCAAATATCGCCGCACCGCGCCCTTTTCTGGTGCATCTGGCGTGCCAAGATTGATCAGCAAAACGCCAATTTTGCCAAGTCGAGTTTCGGGGTGTGTCGCGGGGCGTTGCATCAACTGTTACTCGGCATCAAGGGAAGTGAACGAAAACGACGACCGCTGCCCGCGAACAGCGCATTGGCAATGGCAGGTGCAACCGGAGGGACGGCAACCTCACCAACCCCACCCGGGGCTTCTCTGCTGGGGACAAGCTCAACAATAATTTCGGGGCAATCGGAAAGCGTCGGAAGGGCAAGGTCGCGCAGCCGGCGGGGCGTGGCAATGCCGCGTTCAACGATAACACGGTTGCCGGTTGCCGCTGCCATCCCAAAAATCAACGCCCCCTCAATTTGTTGACGCGCGATATCGGGGTGGATGATGCGTCCAACATCAGCCACAGCGATCAGCCGGTCAACGATGACTTTTTGGGTATCGGAAATATGCGCTTCGGCAAGCACCGCGACGTGGCTACCAAGCATCGAATGACAGGCAATCCCCTGACGCGTGCCAGCACCGCCACCTTCCCAGCCTCCCAAAATGGCGACCTTGGACAGGCAAAAGGCCAGACGCGGATTGCCGCCCAGCATCGCCATGCGGAATGAAAAAGACTCTACACCGCTTTGTTTTGACAGCTCATCGATAAAACTTTCATTGAAAAAAGCTGTGTAACTGTCTGCACCAGAACGCCATTTTCCTGTCGGCACGCCAAGGTTCACGGTATGATGACGCACGCTCACATTGGCAATTGCATAGGGCGGTGTCGCGCCCGATGTTATCGACGGGTCACTATGTTCTGCGGTGTCCTGCAATGCATCATGGGACCGCTGGCCTTCCATAATCCGTGCTTTCATTTCTGAAAGCGTGGCAGGTGCGGCAATGCGAGCGCGCCATCCCTCAATTTGTCCAGCCGGTCCCATCCGAGCAAACATGCGCGCCGCAGCGGCTGGGCGGAACCGATCTTGCATCATATCCTCTGACCGTGACCAGACCAATTGCACCGGCGCATCCACTTGACGTGCGATCACCGCCGCTTGAACGGCGATTTCAACTTCATATTTCCGGCCGAAAGAACCGCCGATAATCATCGGATGGACCACAACATCCGCTTCATCAAAACTGATAGCGTGTGCAGCCGCCTTGCGCGCGAGCGAAGGCACTTGCGTGGGCAACCAAAGTTCCAAAACACTGCCCCGGATCGCAGCCGTTGCCGCCATCGGCTCCATCGCGGCATGCGGTGCCAGATCAACGGCATATTGGGCAGAAAACAGTTTTCCATCGGCAAAAACATGATCAACGTCACCATATTCAACTGCGGCAACACTTTCCGCATCCAGCGCGGCTTCAAGCGCAGGTTTAATGGCAGCGCTTTCTGGAAAAGGGCCATCGGTAACAAACCGCGGCTTGATCAAGTCAAGCGCGCGGTTGGCAGCCCACCATGTCTTGGCCACAACTGCGATCCACCGTTCCTGGGTAATAATTGTCAAAACTTCGCGTTGGCCCTTCAGCGCCATTTTATCATATGTGCTAAAAACACTATCCCCCAAGGGCCCCATGCGGATTGCGGCATAGACCATGCCCGGCAACCTGATATCCGCCGTATAATTGGCCGAGCCATCCACTTTGGACGGCAGATCAAGGCGCGGGACATTTGTTCCCGTCAATCGATTCTCTCTGCCCGTGCGCAGTGGCAGCGTGTCCGGTACAGTCTCCTCAACTGCGCGCGCGGCAAGTGCGCCAAAACGCAAACGGTCTGGGCCGCGCACGACAAAACCGTCGAATGTATCGCATGCGCGCCAATCCGCGTCCCACTGCCTTGCTGCGGCCTTGCACAACATGACGCGCGCAGCCGCACCAGCATCGCGTAATACGCCTTCAAACGCGCGGACAGTTGAAGAACTGCCTGTGATTTCCAACCCGCTGCGCACTGCTTTTTCGGCAGCGACATAGCGCGCGGCATCGCCGAACAAGGTCGTTGAAAGGCCCTCTGCCCATTCCATTGCGACCACCGTATTTGCATAAAGCGGATTGAGCGGTGCGGGTTCAATGGCAATGGTGCGCCAATCGGCCCCCAGTTCATCAGCCAGAATTTGGGCCAACAATGTGTAACTGCCCTGCCCCATTTCAGCTTGCGGCACGGCAATTGTGATGTGGCCATCAGTGCCAATTTTTAGATAGGCATTGGCGATATATTCGCCCTCAGCAGCCACCAAATTTGGCGCGTAGCTGCGGGGCCACACACCCCATGCGATAAGCAACCCCGCGGCCGCGCCGCCCCCAATCAAGAGCCCACGGCGTGTGAGGGCAATGGGTTTTTCACCTGAGGGAAATATAGACATATTCGCTTGATAGTTGAGGCCAAGCGCGGGCGCTAGGGCCTGACGCTTGCCATCAAGCGTTTATGTGTTCGCTCAACTTCGCGCCACGCAGACAGAACGGACAAATGAGGATCAGATGCCCCTGTCCTTCCCAGCGCATAAAGTTGGCCGTAATACCAATATTGAACGGCAAATCCGTCAATCGCGCGCACAAGTTTCAGTGATTTTAGCCACCCTAACCAACTGGGGAGTAGCTTCAGTTCAGTTTCCCAACGTCTCAAATTCGCAGCGCCTTTCAGGAGCATTTTCGGACCATCGGGATCCGCGCACATCGGTCGACCAAGACCGATCACATCGGCAGCCCCTGTGTCCAAAGCATGTTCCATTGCGGCACGCGAACGGAAACCACCTGTCACCATCAGCGGCACATTCAATTCCGTTTTCATGACTTTGGCAAAATCGACGAAATAGGCTTCGCGCTTCGCCGTGGAGGTTGCCACCGTGGGCGTGTCCGCAGCCTCCATCCCTTCCATATCCATCATCTTTGGCTGTTCGTAAGAGCCACCTGAAATTTCGAGCAAATCAACGCCTGCTGCTTCTAACCAACGTGCGACCATCACGCTTTCGTCAAATGCAAAGCCACCGCGCTGAAAATCAGCGGAGTTCAATTTGACCGAAATGGGAAAGGCAGTGCCGACGGCTTCGCGGGTGCGCGCAACAGCTTGCATGAGAAAACGCGCGCGATTTTCAAGGCAACCACCCCATTCATCCGTCCGCAAATTAGCCAAAGGGCTGAGAAATTCAGAGATTAGATAACCATGTGCGGCGTGAATTTGAACGCCAGTGAAACCCGCCTCCTGTGCAGCACGTGCAGCCACAACGAAGCGATCAATGAGTGCCTCTATTTCAGGGGTCGTCAGCGCAACAGGATCACCAAATTGCCCACCCGGCAAACCCAGTTTGACGGCGGAGGGTGCTTTTGGTCGCTTATTCACGAGCGCAGGTGTTTGTCGACCAGCGTGGCTAATTTGCATCCACAGATGATTGCCACCCTCAGTGCCAGCTTTCGCCCATGATGAAAGTGCTGCACGCATCGCGGCGTCAGGCACGCGGTCAATAATGACATTGCCAGGCCGGTCAAGGTGATCACGGTCAATTTGCACATTCCCCGTGAGCAACATCCCCGCCCCGCCGTGCGACCAAAGCCGATACAAACGTTCAAGCTCTGCTGTGGGAACGCCGTCTGCTGTCGCCAACCCTTCGGTCATCGCGCCTTTGCCGATGCGGTTTGGCAAAATAGCACCGCACGGCAGCGGCAGCGGGGCTGCGAGACTCACGACATTTTATCCCACACCTCACGAAATTGCTTCCGGAGAGAGACTTTGTCGATTTTCTCGGTCCCCAACCGCGGCAGTTCGGTTTCAGATATCCATATTTTTTGCGGCACTTTGAACGCAGCCAAGCGTTCCTTGAGAAAGAGTGTTAAATCATCAGTGCTGATGGCCTGGCCGTCATGGAAATGTACAACCGCGCCCGGTACTTCGCCCAAACGTTCGTCCGCAAGACCAAAAACACAGGCTTCTGCAACTGAGGTATGCTCGTAGATTGCAGCCTCAACCTCTTGACAACTAATGTTTTCGCCGCCGCGAATGATGATGTCTTTCTTGCGGTCGACAATGAACAAATATCCTTCTGGATCAAGGTAGCCAATGTCGCCAGTACGGAAATAACCATCGGCTGTCATACATTCTGCCGATGCGTCGGGGCGGTTCCAATAACCACTGAACAGCGCAACCGAACGGATCGACACTTCGCCACGTTCACCCTGTGCCACTGCCTGCCCTGCATCATCAAGGATCGCGAGATCGACCAAAGGTTTGCCCGCAACCCCAGTGCTGTTCGGCTTTTCTAGGTAATTGGTTGAAAAGTTTCCGCACCCAATCGCATTGGTTTCCGTGAGCCCATATCCAAGTGCAGGCGGCGCATTGGGCAATTCCTCTGCCAGACGGCGGACATGTTCAACGGGGCGCGGCGCCCCGCCGGCCGCCATGCCCTGCAGCGACGACAAATCATATTTGTGCCGATCAGGATGCGTCATGACTTCAAAACTCATCAAGGGAACACCCGTGAAATTGGTGATTTTTTCGCGTTCAATAATTTCCATGGCAGTGACGGCATTCCATTTGGGCATCATCACCAGTTTGCGACCAATTGCAAAACTGACCAGCATGATCGGAATTTCACCCGTCACATGGAATAAGGGGACCGTCAGCAAGGCGGCGGGCGGCGGCGCGTCAGCCTTCACTGTGCCATCCTCAGTCGCCAGGTGCAGCATCATCATCGCTTGGAGGATATAGTTGAAGGTGGCCTGCACCACAGCACGGTGCGTTGAATAAGCGCCCTTGGATTGCCCCGTTGATCCTGACGTAAACAGGATCGTCGCCAAATCGTCACCACCCAATTCAGGAAGTGCGGTTTCATTGCCGCCGCCGCTGGCGAGCAATGGAGCCATCGCCGCCGCGATACGCTGGCCAATATCAACAGTCACCAGCTTAGCGCTGCCAGCGTAACCAGCCTCGGCCAAACGCGCGGCGCGCGGCGCGTCGACGAAAACGATGCTCGCTTCGACATCATCGATCGACGTCGCCAATTCACCGCCCTGCAACCATCCGTTGAGCAACGTCGCGACACCGCCGGCCATGATGATGGCCATGTACAACACAATCCAGCTCGGCGCATTGCGCATCGCAATCCCGATGCGATCACCCTTTTTAACGCCGTGCCCCTCTATTAGGCTGCCCGCAACCTGTCGCGCCATTGCATAAACTTGACCAAAAGTGAGTCGTTCTTCGCCATCAACAATCAAGATCGTATCAGCATGAAGTGCACAAAAATGCGCAAAATAGTGGGAAAGCGCGGGCGGTGCCCCGGCGATCATTGGCAGATTTACGCCGTATTGTTGATGGCTTGTCAGGGCGCCAGGCGCGCCTTCTGCGGTTAACAGTGCGATGGCCGATTGAATGCGCAGATCAAGCTCAGAATACATTGCGAATCTCTCCCCTTGGTGTTCTTGTTTGTGCCCCTTATGAAGGCCAAAATCACAGGGGAAAAGACTTGATCCTTGCAAGCTTAGTTGACGCTACGTCCGCCGTACATTGGGCCAATCTCGGCCTTGATCCAATCGCGCTCGATCTCGGTTTTTTCAAGATCCGCTGGTATAGCCTTGCCTATATTTCAGCCATCCTGCTTGGGTGGTTGTATCTGTCTAAACTTATGTCCCAACCCGGCAGCCCGATGGCCAAACGCCACGGCGATGATATGGTTTTTTATTCGACGCTGGGTATTATTCTTGGCGGACGGCTGGGTTATATCCTGTTTTACAGCCCGGAAGCATTGGCCAACCCCATACAAATTCTCAAAGTGTGGGAAGGTGGCATGTCATTCCACGGCGGCGTCATTGGCGTGATGCTCGCAATTTTTTGGCTGGTCCGCAAAGAAAAGCTGCAATGGCTTCGCGCGCATGATTACATCGCCTGCTGTGTCCCGGCTGGAATGTTTTTCGGGCGGCTTGCGAATTTTGTGAACGGCGAACTTTGGGGCCGGGAAACCACCCTGCCGTGGGGCATGGTATTCCCGGGTGGCGGCGATGTCGTGCGCCACCCCAGCCAGCTCTATGAAGCTGGGTTAGAAGGTTTGGTCCTCTTCATCATCATGTGGGTGATGTTCTGGAAAACGGACGCCCGTTATGAACCGGGCAAGTTGGTTGGCGTGTTCGCTTTCTTCATGGGTCTGTTCCGCTTTCTTGTTGAAACAGTGCGCGAACCCGATGTTGGTGTGACAGGGCTGCTTGGCCTTACCATGGGGCAGACGTTGTGCATTCCGCTCATCATTGGCGGCATTTATTTCATCGTCACTGCAAAGGGACGGCGGCAAAGGATTGAAGGCGTTGCCGGTTCCAAAAGCATCGCCTGACACCGCCCTCCCTGAACGCCTTGCGCGCGCGATAACCATGGGTGGCCCAATGCCCGTTGCGCAGTTCATGGCTGCCGCCAACGCGCACTATTACGCAGCCCGGGATCCCTTAGGTGTGGCCGGTGATTTCATCACCGCGCCAGAAATCAGCCAGATGTTTGGTGAAATGATCGGATTATGGCTGGTCGATCTTTGGGATCGCGCCGGTCGCCCCACTGCGCACTATGTTGAACTTGGCCCCGGGCGTGGCACACTCGCCATGGACGCCCTGCGCGCAATGGCGAAAAGCGGCCTGACGCCGGATGTCCACTTTGTCGAAACCAGCCCCCTATTGCGCGCACTTCAAAAATCCCATTTCCCAATGGCGATCTGGCATGATGATGTAACGACCTTGCCGGGTGATGCGCCGCTGATGATCGTCGCCAATGAATTTTTTGACGCGCTCCCCATTCATCAACTGATCCGTGGAAGCCAGGGTTGGCATGAACGGTTGGTGGCATGTCAGGATACGCTTTTCCTGCCAATTCCGGGCAAGCTGGTTCCTGAGAATGTAATTCCCGAAGGCCTGCGCGATGCACCGCTGGGCAGCATCATCGAAACCTCGCCCGCCAGCATCGCTATTCTGCGCGCGCTCGCCAAACGTATTGCCGGACAGGGCGGGGCAGCACTCATCATCGATTATGGCTATGACGGCCCTGCGCTGGGAGAAACATTGCAGGCTATGCGCGGGCATCAATTTGCCAATCCCTTTGATACGCCAGGCGAACATGATCTGACTGCACATGTCGATTTTTCAACGCTCGCCGCTATGGCGACGCTTTCGGGCGCGCATGTCCACGGCCCTGTTGGACAGGGTCTTTGGTTAAAAACGATGGGCATTGACGCGCGTGCATCCGTCCTCGTCGCTGCCAGCCCAGACCGAGAGGCTGAAATCGAATCCGCACGCTGTCGCCTGACGTCCAGCGATCAAATGGGCACATTGTTCCGCGTGATGGCCGTCACGGGGGACGAATGGAGTGCACCACCGGGATTTTTAGACATCAGCGGCATTCCTACGCCGCAAGAAATAACGTAGCTGTCATTGTATGAAAACCGAATCCCCTACTCCTTTTCGGTCCCCTGTCCTTGATCCGCTTCCGCACGGGTTTTTGGGACGAAAAGGCGGTGTTTCAACTGGCATCTATGCCGGTTTGAATGTTGGATTGGGGTCCGAAGATGACCCCAATGCCGTCGCCGAAAACCGTAAGCGCGCGGCACAGGCTGTGCTGCCAAATGCGCAGATCATCACACTCCATCAAGTCCATTCCGCTGATGCTATCACTGTGACCGTCCCTTTTGAAGACGATGCACGGCCCCGTGCGGATGCCCTCGTCACGAATAGACCGGGCGTTTTGCTCGGTATCTTGACCGCCGATTGCGCGCCTGTTTTGTTTGCGGATAAACATGCGGGCATTGTCGGGGCCGCGCATGCCGGTTGGAAAGGCGCGCTGGGCGGGGTCACCGATGCAACAATTGAATCAATGGAGCGCTTGGGCGCAGATCGCTCTCGCATCGTTGCCGCTGTCGGCCCCTGCATTGCGCGTGCCTCCTATGAAGTTGATGATCGCTTTGCCCAACGGTTTGAAGAACATGATCCCGCCAATGAACGTTTTTTTTCAGGAGGACGCATGGGGCATCACCAATTTGACCTAGAGGCCTATGTCGCGTCACGATTGGCCGCGTCGGGCATTGCCCACGTCTCATTACTGGGAATGGACACCTATAGCGATGCTGACCGTTTTTTTAGTTTCCGGCGGACAACGCACAGAAATGAACCAGATTACGGACGGCAACTATCATTGATTGGCGTGGGGGCAAGATGACAGGCAAGAATTGGGGGCTCGTTGGCGGCCTCATCACATTCATCCTCATGTTGCTTGCGCCTGCGCCTGCTGGGATGCCATTGTTGGCATGGCACATGGCCGCGCTTGTTGTGTTGATGGCGATTTGGTGGATGTCAGAGGCGCTTCCTCTTACCATCACAGCCTTGCTCCCCTTCCTCATCCTGCCCGTCATGGGGATTATGAAAACCGGCGAAGTCGCTGGCGCTTATTATTCTCCGATCCTTTTTCTTGTGCTTGGCGGCGCGTTTATCGCGCTTGCGATTGAACGCACGGGTCTACACCGCCGTCTTGCCCTCGCGATTGTGTCGCGCAGCGGCGGAACCGCTGGATCGCTCTTGCTTGGCTTTATGGTCGCGACCGCTTTGATTTCCATGGTTGTTTCCAACACCGCAACTGCGTTGATCATGATGCCAATTGCGCTCGCGGTACTCCATGCAGGCGGCACAAAAGAGGGCGAAACCAATGGCCTGCCCGGCGCGCTTACAATGGGGATTGCATTTGCCGCGACGATTGGTGGCCTTGGCACACTTGTCGGATCGCCAACCAATGCAATCGCGGCAGGTTTGATTGCTAAAAGCGTCGGTTATCAGATCGATTTCGTGACTTGGGCGCTGTACGGCATACCCGTTGTCATCATCGGCATACCCCTGTGCTGGGCGATTTTGATGCGTGTACAACATGTGACAAATACAGAATTTGATCCAGCGGCGGCGCAAACAGGGATCGGAAAACCGGGGCTTTGGTCGGCAGCGGAAAAACGCCTGATCCCCATCATCTGCCTTGTCGTTGCAGGTTGGATCATCCTGCCCCTGTTTGGCGGCACAGTCCCAAAGGGCATGGTAGAAGACGGCACGATCGCAGTTTTGGGCGCATTGTTTCTGTTTGTTGTTCCTGACGGCACAGGTCGCCCCATCCTCAATTGGAAAGAGGCTGACCGCGCGCCGTGGGGCGTGATTATGATGTTCGGTGGCGGACTTGCGCTGGCCGCCGGGATCAGCGCCTCGGGGCTCGATGATTGGCTCGGTGAAGTCTTGAAGCCATTGGCGACGGTGCATCCGGTCGTCATTGCACTGGTTCTGGTCGCGCTGGTCGTTGTCGTGACAGAATTTGCCTCCAACGTCGCAACTGCAAGCGGTATCATGCCGGTGGTCGGTGGGTTAATCCTTGCGACCGGCGCAGATCCTGCACTGCTGGCCATCAGTGCGGCGTTGGCCTCAAGTTGGGGCTTCATGTTGCCATCGGGCACTGGGCCCAATGCCATCGCTTGGGCAACCGATCACATCGCCCTACCCCGTATGCTCCGCGCCGGCTTTCTGCTCGATATTATTGGTATTCCGCTGATTGTTTGCGTGGTCTGGATTGTTGCAACGCTTTTGGGCTAACAGGGGAATAATATTACTCAATCACGAAAGTATGTTTCATGACTGATGCCCCTATTTCACAACGCCGCCGCCCCAAAGCCGATGTCCTTCAAATTGGTGGGCGGACATTAAAACCTGCCACACTGATGATGGGACATGGCTATGATCCCATGCTGTCAGAAGGATCATTGAAGCCGCCCATTTTTATGACATCGACCTTTGTCTTTGAAAATGCGGCGGCGGGAAAACGTTTTTTTGAAGGGGTCACGGGCAAACGCCCGGGCGGCGCGGAAGGCCTTGTCTATTCGCGCTTCAATGGCCCCAATCAGGAAATTTTGGAAGACCGCCTTGGCATTTGGGAAAATGCAGAAGATGCGCTCACATTTTCATCGGGCATGTCGGCAATCGCCACGGTGTTGATGACCTTTGTTAAACCGGGCGATGTCATCATCCATTCAGCACCACTTTATGCCGCAACCGAAACGTTGATCGGGCGTATCCTTGGCAAGTTTGGAGTGACGTGGATCGATTTCCCAGCCGGAGCAACGCGCGCCGAAATCGATGCTGTCGTTGAAAAAGCAAAGCAGCAGGGCCGCGTTGCGCTGATTTATCTTGAAAGCCCCGCCAATCCAACCAACGTCCTTGTCGATGTTGAGGCGGTAGCCGCTGCGCGCAATGCCACTTTCGAACCCGGGGAAGACTTTCCCCCCATTGTGATCGACAATACTTTCCTCGGGCCGCTGTGGCATAAGCCATTGGCCCACGGCGCGGATATTGTCGTGTACAGCCTCACCAAATATGCCGGTGGTCATTCTGATCTGGTCGCGGGCGGTGCTTTGGGCAGTAAGGCGCACATAAATATGATCAGGGCGATGCGCAACACGATTGGCACCATCCTTGACCCGAACAGCGCATGGATGTTGCTCCGCAGCCTCGAAACGCTTGAACTTCGGATGAGCCGCGCAGGAGAAAATGCAGAAAAAATATGCACTTGGCTCAAGGATCACCCAAAGGTTGAAAAGATTATCTATCTTGGTTTTCCTGATAGCGACCGGCAAGCCGACATCTACAATCGCCATTGCACGGGTGCGGGATCAACCTTCTCACTCTACCTCAAAGGCGGAGAGCGCGAATCCTTCGCGTTTCTCGATGCGCTCAAAATTGCCAAACTTGCCGTCAGTTTGGGTGGCACCGAAACGCTGGCCAGCTGCCCAGCTGCGATGACGCATATATCCGTTCCTGATGACCGCAAAGCGGCTCTGGGAATCACTGACAATATGGTTCGCATCTCGATAGGTGTCGAAGATGCCGATGATCTGATCGCTGATTTTGAACAGGCGCTCGCTGCAATCTAAGCCCAGTCAAATACAGTCCACCCCCGCTCCCGCGCCAATGTGCGGAGCGGGGCATGCGGCGTCGTCGCAAAGGCTTCATCTGCCCATATAAGGCACGGCGCGTCAGAAACATGATCTGAATAAAATCGGATATGTGTTTCTGAACGCTTTATTTTATTGCGCACCACCCATGCCTCAACCATCGCCAACTTAGCGGCGCCATAACAATTTTCACCGTCGATGGTCGGCACGGTAAAACTTCCCCTTCGTGTCGCCTTGGTCGCAATCACGTCGTCAATACCGAGCAGCCTTGCAATTTCGACGACATAAAAATCATAGGACGCAGTGGCCAAAATAATATTCCGACCTTCGGCACGGTCCGCTTCGATACGCGCCAGCGCGCCTTGCAACAGATTTGTTTTAAGGGTTTGTACTGCAAATTCAGATGAAAGCTTTTTAAGGGCAGCAGAGTCAATTACAGCGCCCAGCAACAACCGCAGATTGATCTCTTTCAACTGCGCGCGATTCACAATTTTTAAGGCGTAACCCAAAATCATAATGACAAGTACGGGAAGCAGGATCAATCGCCACGGACGATAACGCGGCACCGCATACGCAAGAAACGGCCCAAAGGTGGCTTTTCCCGTAATTGTTTTGTCCATGTCATAAATACTGATGCCCTGCATCATTTTGCCATAATGCCATTGCACCTTGCCGATAAGCAAAGAATCAACGAATGTTGCACTCAATGTATGAAATGGCCGATTTTGTTGAAGAAAATTCCGATGCGGGGCCTGTGCTGCGCTTCGTCGGACGCATGACTTTGGCACGGATGGGCGATTTGCCTGATCGTTTGGAATCACTCTCCTTAACGCCCAAGATCATTGACCTGTCTGTCGTTGAACGGATTGACACCGTTGGCGCTTGGATTGTCCAAAAAATGGCGACGCGCCATGATGCAGATATTATTGGTGCAAACGAAGATACGTTACATTTGTTGGCGCAGGTCAAAGCATCCGACGATCATGTTCAGATGCGCCCCGAACCGCCCACTCCCTTTCTTCGGGTGCTCGATGAGATTGGCGACGCAACCTATATTGCTTTCAATACCATGCTTGGTCTGCTGTCCTTCTTCGGTGCGATTTTAATCGCCACATGGGATACGATACGTCACCCATCACGGTTTCGTGCCAATGCCGTTATTCAAAGATTTGAACTGGTTGGGGTGAAGGCGCTCTTCATTGTCGGGTTGATGAGTTTTCTGATTGGCATCGTGATTGCGCAACAAGGCGCGGTCCAATTGGCTCAATTCGGGGCGGAAAGCCTGACCGTCAACTTGATCGGGCGGATAACCACGCGCGAATTGGGCGTGTTGATGACTGCCATCATGGTCGCGGGCCGCTCTGGTTCCGCCTTTGCCGCACAGATCGGTACGATGAAGCTGACCGAAGAAATTGATGCGATGCGCACCATCGGCGTCTCTCCCATAGAAGCATTGGTGTTACCGCGCATCATCGCGTCCGTCGTCATGATGCCGTTGCTTGGCTTCTTCTCGATGATTGTCTCGATGCTAGGCGGTGGCCTGTTTTGCTGGATTTCGCTCGATCTGCCGCCGATCACTTATATTCAGCGCCTTCAAGAAGTCATTCCGATGACTGATCTATGGGTTGGTCTGATCAAAGCGCCCGTGTTCGGATTGATCATCGCGCTATCAGGCTGTTTCCAAGGGATGCAGGTTCAGGGCAATGCTGAAGAGGTTGGCCTCAAAACAACCGCTGCTGTGGTACAGGCCATTTTCCTCGTAATCGTGCTGGATGCCTTTTTTGCGGTGTTTTTCACCGCGATTGGTTGGAACTGATGGATTTACATGATCCCATCGCGATCCGCGTGCGCGGGATAGAAAACCGTTTTGGCGAACAAATTGTTCATTCCGGTGTTGATCTTGACGTCCGGACTGGCGAGATTTTGGGTGTCGTCGGCGGATCCGGCACGGGAAAATCCGTGCTGATGCGTTCGATCATTGGTCTTAAAAAACCTGATGCAGGCGACGTCACCATCTTTGGCGAATCAATGATCGACAAGGAAGAAGATGAAGCGCTTGATATCCGCCGTCGCTGGGGCGTGCTGTTTCAGGGCGGCGCGCTGTTTTCCACTCTGACCGTCGCAGAAAATGTTCAGGTGCCACTGCGTGAATATTATCCCAATCTCAGCGCACAGCTGCTGGATGAAATTGCCGCCTATAAAGTTTTGATGGCTGGACTGCCCTCTGAAGCTGGGCCCAAATACCCTTCTGAATTGTCAGGTGGCATGAAAAAACGCGCAGGGCTTGCACGCGCGTTGGCGTTAGACCCCGCACTTCTTTTTTTGGATGAACCGACGGCAGGGCTTGACCCGATTGGCGCTGCGGCTTTTGATGAGCTCACCCTTGGCCTCAAACGCACTTTGGGGCTGACGGTGTTCCTTATCACCCATGACCTTGATACGCTTTATGCGATTTGCGATAGAATTGCGGTCCTTGCAGACGGAAAAGTCGTCGCGATTGGTACGATTCCAGAGCTATTGGCGTTGGACCATCCTTGGATTCAAGAGTATTTTAGCGGTCCACGAGGACGCGCGGCAAAAGCGACGGTTGATCACAACCGCAAAATAAAGGCATGATGGACTGATGGAGACACGTTCTAATCATATTCTCGTTGGCGGGGTTGTTCTCGCACTGCTTGCAGCACTTGCCGCGTTCATCGTTTGGCTTGCTGGATTGGGCGGCGGCGACCAGAAGCAATATGATATTTTCTTTGCCCAATCGGTTGATGGATTGGCCAAGGGCGGCACTGTGACTTATGCTGGCGTGCCCTCTGGCCAGGTCAAAGATATTGCCCTGTGGCGCGACAATCCGGGCTTTGTCCGTGTCCGGATTGAGGTGCGCGAAGAAACGCCCGTGTTGATTGGGACCGCCGCCACCATTCAAGGTAGCTTTACCGGCCCCTCCTCAATTCTGCTTGACGGGGCGGTCAAAGGCGCGCCTCCGATCACCGAAAAAGGGCCAGGTGGGGTTCCCGTTATCCCAACAAAACGCAGTGGCCTTGGCGCGCTTCTCAATTCCGCACCGCAATTGCTTGAACGCATCTCTGGACTGACCGAACGTTTGACTGAGCTTCTCAATGATAAAAACCAAAAGAGTTTTGGTAACATCCTCGCCAATACGGACCGGCTTACCACCTCGCTGGCCAACAGTGGCCCCGACATGCAGGCGACCCTTGCCGAAACGCGCATCACGGTGAAACAAGCAGGGATTGCGGTTGCCGCCCTTGGGGAATTGGCGGGATCGACCAACATATTGGTCAATGAAGAAGGACGCCCAATGCTCGCGGACCTGCGGAAGGCCACCAAAGCAGCGCAGACCAGCATGACCAATCTTGATTCTGCGATCAATGATACACGGCCAGCGCTTCAAACATTGTCTGCGCAAACTCTGCCCGAAATTGGACAATTGGTGCGTGATTTGCGCGCCATGTCTGAATCGCTTGGCTCCGTCGCCACAAAAGTTGATCAACAGGGCGCCGGCGCATTGCTCGGCGGTTCTACTTTGCCAGATTATAAGCCCGGGGGTTCAAAGTGATGAAAACGAAATTCTTGATCCTTACCGCAACGCTTCTGCTCGGCGGATGTGCTTTGGGTGCAAAGGCGCCGCCCTTTCTGTTGACCATTACCCCGGTTGAAAGTCCGCTGGCCAATAACGGCAGTATCGTTGCGGTTGGCGACGGCCTTACCATTACAGTGCCAATCGTGCCGCAGGTGATTGCCAATAACCGCGTGCCTGTTGCCAAAAATGGCACAGCCATTGCCTATATCAAAGACGCCGTCTGGGTCGAACCACCCGCCAAATTGTTTCAGCGGCTTTTGTCAGAAACTGTGCGCCTTAAAACCGGGCGCCCCGTGTTTGACCAGCGTCAATTTGGACTGGATCAGGGCAAACAGCTCTCCGGGCAATTGCTCCATTTTGAAATTGATGAAACGTCAAATAAAGCCATTATCGTCTATGATGCCACGCTTTCTGGCGGAAAAGATAAGGCTATTCGCACACGCCGTTTTGAAGCGCAGTCACCGGTGGGAAAAATTGAAGCGCGCGCAGCCGGGGACGCGTTAAACCGCGCGGCCAATAAGGTCGCTACTGATGTGGCGGAGTGGGTGGGTTCCTAACTTCCGGATTCCGGACGTTCAGCATCCCGGTCTGCCAATCTGTCTCCACTGGAAATGGCACTTTCATCCGGCAGTAGAAATTTGACCTTGCGGCTGGTGAAATCAACTGAAACCCTTCTAAACGCGCGAAGGCTTTCCATCCCAAGGAGCATAGAAGGCTTTCCTGAAAGTCCAAAAAGCCGAAAAGGGTGCACGTCCGCAAAAGCAATCGCCGCATTGCCAAGCATCACACCACCGATCCGTAATTTACCGACAATTGTGTATTCGGCCGCTGTGCGTTCGCCAATAACATCAACCATTTCAACGGTTTGAATCTGCGTTCTAGGATTAGCGCGCACCAAAGTTCTCCGCAGGCGCGAATTACCGATGCTGTTTTGCGCACCGGTATCAACGACAACCCAGATTTTATTACCATTGGCATCCGCATCAACCATAACCAGCTGACCCAGCCGGGTTTTGGCAGTGACAATGATGACATCGCCGTCAGCGGGAATGACCTCCTCTGGTTCGGTCGACGGCACAATTTTCATCGTCTGCGCAACGAAATCCATCACGATGCGCTGCCCTTTCAGGCTATCAATACCAAGCAAACCATCAGCCCCAATATTGCTGCGCGATAAGGCAGCTGCATTCACATTTCGCGCAACATTTGTGGACACTTGAACGCGGTCGATGATGACAGTGCCCACATGCGCCGAACCGCCCATCGCATGAAGGCGCACCTTCTTCCCCTCCGGCAGCTTAAGCTTCTGCGCGAGTTCGGTTGAAACAACAGTTCGGTCAGCACCGGTATCAATTACAAATTGAAAAGGGCCCTGCCCGTTGATCATCACGGGCACCGTCATTCGCAAAGCATCATCTTCCGCAGTTTGCACAACAGCATCCGCGGCTGTCACAGGCGGACTTGTGGGTGCTTCTGCCAATAGGGGCGCAAACCCCAAAATTTGGAATCCTGCGAAAATTGAAAGAATGCGCATACTGCCTCCATCACAAAGGGAAAGGCGTGATGGTGCAGAGACTAACAGGTTGTGATAATTTATCAATCCGCGCCCATCGCCTCGCGCGCTAGCGCCTCTGCTTCAATCAATAACATGTCGTCGGTTTCACCCTGCGCGACAGTTTCGCGCCCAATCAACACCAACACCGGCACGGCGAGCGGGCTGATATGGCTCAGTTCTTTATGCACCATTGTCGCTGCTGCACGGTCGAGCAAAGCGCCCAAGCGCCCGACATCGGTCATGCGGGTTTGCGCGTCTGCCCACGCCGCCTCCAACAGCAGATGGTCGGGTTCATAGCGGCGCAGCACATCGTAGATCAGGTCGGTTGAAAATGTAACTTGCCGTCCCGATTTGCGTTTTCCGGGATGTTGGCGCTCAACCAAACCGCCAATCACCGCAACCTCACGAAAGGCGCGTTTGAGGATCGCCGAATTTTCAACCCATTCAACAAATTCATCCTGCATTATATCCGCAGAGAACAATGACTGTGGGGCCGAAACGGGGGTTAGGCTCCAGATCGCAAAGGCATAATCGCTCGCGCAAAATCCGATGGGATGAAGCCCCTGACGCTCCATTCGCTTGGTGATGAGCATGGCGAGGGACTGATGCGC
>JBEBKH010000049.1:0-18321 GCA_040079575.1 Chakrabartia sp.
AGCGATGGAAGCGATCAAGCTTGAACTCGCTGTGCGACTCAAAGAAATGGTTGGCGAAGGTAAGTTGCTTGAGGCGCAACGCCTTGAGCAGCGCACCAATTTCGATCTGGAAATGATTGCGGCGACGGGCAGCTGTGCGGGAATTGAGAATTACAGTCGCTTCTTGTCTGGCCGCTTGCCGGGCGAACCACCGCCAACATTGTTTGAATATCTGCCTGAGAATGCTTTGCTGTTTGTCGATGAAAGCCATGTCTCCATTGGCCAGATCAACGGCATGTCGCGCGGCGATCACCGACGCAAACTCACGCTTGCCGAATATGGTTTCCGTTTGCCAAGTTGCATCGATAATCGCCCTCTGCGCTTCAATGAATGGGACGCGATGCGCCCGCAGACCACTTATGTCAGCGCCACGCCGGGTAATTGGGAGATGGAACGCGTACAGGGTGTGTTTGCAGAGCAAGTCATTCGCCCAACTGGCCTGATTGACCCTCCCGTCGAAATCCGCCCCACCGAAGATCAAGTCCAGGATTGCATCAACGAATGCCGCAAGGTGGCGGCGGAGGGGTATCGCACGCTCGTCACCACGCTCACCAAACGCATGGCCGAGGATCTGACTGAGTTCATGCATGAGGCGGGCCTGCGCGTCCGCTATATGCACAGCGACACTGAAACGCTCGAACGTATTGAACTCATCCGCGACTTGCGCATGGGTGTTTATGACGTTCTGGTCGGCATCAACCTGCTGCGTGAGGGGCTCGATATTCCAGAATGCGGATTGGTGACCATTCTTGACGCGGATAAAGAAGGCTTCCTTCGCTCTGAAACTTCGCTCATCCAAACCATTGGCCGTGCGGCGCGCAACGTGGATGGCCGCGTGATCCTTTATGCGGACCGGATCACAGGCAGCATGGAACGCGCAATTGCCGAAACCGACCGTAGGCGGGAGAAACAAGTCGCATATAATGTGGAACACGGCATCACGCCGGAAAGCATCAAGCGTAACATCGCCGACATTATCGGCGACGTTGCCAGCCGTGACCAAGTCACCATCGAAATCGAAGACGGCCCCCAACATATGGTCGGGCATAACCTGCGCGCCTATATCGAAGACCTTGAAAAGAAAATGCGCGCGGCGGCCGGCGATCTGGAATTTGAAGAAGCGGGCAGGTTACGCGACGAAATCCGGATGCTCGAACAAAGCGAACTCGGCATCCCCGTGTCAGGTCAAGTCGCCCCGATCATGGGCCGCAGCACCGAAGGCAAGCCGGGAACAAGGAAAGGGCGGTTTGGAAAGTCAAGCAAGTTTAAGGGGCGCGGGCGGTGATGGAGCCACACAATGGCGACTGTTGCTGCACGCAAAGTTTGTGGCGATATCGAAGGAAGTTTAGGATCGTGTGCGAGAGTTTCTATCATGTCCTATTAAGAGCCAGATCGGAATTGCTAACGCCCCACCCGTGCCAACCGGTTTAGCGGATGGACTGCAAATACATTTTCTTGATACCCCGCCAGCCGCGGTGAAACGATGGACCACCGGAGGGGCGTGGCCAGTGGGATGAAATATTGATCTTTCGTCACCGCCGCATCAACCACAGAAAGCGCTTCCGCGCGCGCCTTGTTGTCCGATAATTTCCGTGCACGCGTCAAAACATCATCTGTTGTCGCGGAGCATTTGATTGACTCCGCGCACATAAACTTCTTCAAATACCAAGCCGCTGTATTCTGCGGCGCGACCATGTCGACCAGGCGTAAATCTGCGGCAGCACCCATTTTAACATGAACCGCACGCACGCCAATACGCGACCAGTCTGCGGATAATTGGGCGAATAACAATTGACCGCCTGGCCCATTGGGCATGGCAACACGCACTGTCATCCTTTGGTCCGCACTTTGCTGACGCTCCGCAATGATTGTTCGTCCGCGCTGCAATCGTGCTGTGGCATTCATCTGCGCCCATTCTGGTAGAGCTTGGTTCCCCGAAAGTGCAATTGGACCAGGCAATATGGTTTCTTGGGGCCGCCACCCATTCACCTGAAAACGGTTCACAAGCCGCTGACGGTCAATCGACATGGCCAGCGCCAGCCGCACGTCACGATCATTCAAAATGCTGCTTGAAGGCGTTACAGCAAGCCCGAATATCCCCGCAGCAAGATCACGTCTAAATTGATCGTTAGGAATGCGTGCGTGCTGTACATAGGGAACATCGTCAAAGCTGCCGCCCAATACCAAAGACACATCACCAGCGCTGTATCTGACAAGAGCTGCAGGCGCCTTTTCACCGCGCAACCGCCGTTCGCTGTTGCGTAAAATATCTGGATCAATTTCGCTTTCGCTCAAGCCTTCAGGCAGAACAGGTCGCAAAACAAAGGAATTGGGATAGGCGCGATACAGTCGATAAGGACCAGTTCCCTTGCCAGCGCGCAGCACTGCCATTTCGGGCTGCGCCAAAAGAGGAAGCAATTCTGGCTGTGGTGACGTCAAGCGCACTTCGATTACCCAATCCGTCATGGCCACAATTTCAGCCACTGCTCCAAAATGACTGCGTAAGCTGTTACGACTGCCTGAAGAGAGGGCGGCGCGCAAACTTTGCGCAACTTCTTTCGCTGTCACCGGTCGGCCATCGGACCAGCGCGCGCGCTTGATCCGAAAAATGTAACTTAACCCATCATCGGTAACGATCCACCGTTCGGCAAGAGCCGGTTCAATCTCACCTGCAGCATTAAAAGCAACCAAGCCTTGAAACATCGCGCCTGTTAAAACCGCAGAGGGTTGATCCAAAGCGCTCCTGCTCGGGTCCATCATTTTCGGTTTTGCGCCGATAACACTAACCGCAACGGCGCTATCCTGGTCGTTCCCGTTGCACCCTGAAAGCATCAGGGTAAACGTTATGGTCATTGAGAGAAAAGACCGGATCATTTCTTCTCTATCCTTAGCGTGCGACTTGGATGAACGTTGGCGACATTATCAACCCACCCCTCCACACGCGGTGACACGAGCGATTTTGAGACATAAAAATAAAGTGGTAAGACCGGAACATCATGCATCATTATGGCCTCTGCATGGCGCATAGCAAGCGCACGTGATTCTGGATCCGCAATCCTTAACGCAGACTCCAAAGCGCGATCATAAATAGGATTGGCATATCCTGAATAATTGATCGCGCCGCCTGCACTGTGGTGAACAGAAAGGAAGTTCTCCGGCGCAGAAAAATCGGCAATCCAGCCGGAGCGTGCCAGCGCAAAATCTCCGCGCCGCAGACTTGCGAAATGCAATGAAGACTCGCTGTTCAGTAAATGGGCTTCCACGCCGAGCGGTTTCCACATCGCCGCCAAAGCGACTGATACACGGCGGTGATCGGTGTCACTGTTGAAGCGTATGTCAAATGACAATGGATGTTCAGGGCCGTAGCCCGCCTGTTGCATAAGAATGCGCGCCATTTTCAATCGTGTCGCACGGTCAAGCTTGGCCCAAGCTGGAAGATAGGCTTTCGTGCTGTCTATCCCCCTCGGAACCACACCCCACGCTGGCTTTGTCCCAATCCCCAACAGTGGGCCTGCAATCCAGCGCCTTTCTATTGCAAGGTTTAGCGCGCGGCGGACGCGCACGTCATCAAACGGCGGGCGTCGTGTATTGAATGCAAAATAATAAACACCTCTGTAGGGCGCGACTTTAACAGCCTTTGGCATTTCAGTCCGCAGTGCGCTCAAACGCGCTGAAGGAAAATCTCCGGCGACATCCGCCCCCCCTGCTTGAAACAGGCGCAGCGCGGTAAGGCCATCACTCACCGGACGCCATTCTATTCTCTTAATGATTGGCGCCGCATGCCCAACATTTGCTTCCAAACGGATATGATCGTTCAATGCCCAAGCGGTCAGCCGGTAAGCGCCAGACGTCACCATGGGCCGGTCCGTAGTCCAATTACGTCTGTGCAAAGGAAGCGCCGCCATAGCAGGATGCGCCAATAGTTCCGGAAGTGCAGGAAAGGGATAGCGTAATGTAATACGCACAAGGCCCGCGTTGACAGCTTCAACACTTTTGATTGCGTCAAAGAGAGAAAGCGTCGGTGCAGATGTTTTTGGATCATGAAGGCGATCAAACACGCGCACAAAGAGCGGCGCATCAATCGCCTTGCCGTCAGAAAAACGAACGTTTTTGCGGATTGGATAATACCAAACAAGGCCGTCAGCAGAAATATCGGGCGTATCTGCAAGACCCGCCTCAGCATTCCCTGATGCGTCAAGCCGCGTTAGCCCTTCAAACTGATCGGCTGCGATCCGCAATGATGCGAGATCGGAGATGGTTTGCGGGTCAAGGCTCTTGACCTCATCCTCCGCGATGCGGACCAAAACATCAGCGCCTTTTTGTTTTTGCGCCTCAAACTCTGAACCACATGCGAGAAGCATAAAAGGCAAACTGAGAATAAGGGAACGAGCGAGCACCATCACTCACCCTTAGCGGCAAAATCTGCAGTCGTCATAGATATGGTGCGGACGGCGGGACTTGAACCCGCATTTCCAGATGGAAGGCAGATTTTAAGTCTGCTGCGTCTACCGATTTCGCCACGTCCGCATCACGGACAGCGCCATTGATGAACACCCGCGCGCCGTCAAGCGCCAAACGCGTTATGCGTTCAGCTTTGCCCGAATTTCTTTGCCTGGCTTGAAATAAGGAACCCGCTTGGCCGGAACTGAAACAACTTCACCCGTCCGTGGGTTTCGCCCTGCGCGACCTTCGCGAGCACGGGTTGTGAACGCCCCAAAACCGCGAAGTTCTATCCGCCCACCCGTCGCAAGGGTTTGCGAAATTTCATCAAAAAAAATGGAAACGATATTGTCAATTTCACCAAGAGAAAGACTTGGATTTTCTGTTGCCAATAACTGAACAAGTTCAGATCGGATCATACACCACCCCCCGGCTGTTGCTTTCAACACAAATGATCTTTCCCCACGAAAGACCATCAACAGCCAAGGATAATTACCAATACAACGGCAATGTCGCCTCAACCGATTACAACAGCGAACAAGGCTGATTTCTGTCAATTTCCTCGATAATGCAAGCATTTATAACAGGAAATGCGATGTGTTCACCTATTCTCGCAATAAATGGAAAAGTTTCCAATACATTCAGTGACTTGCTGGCAGGATTCGGGATGCAAAACATCCCACTGAATCCCGCCAGCTGTCAGATATTATTTCTTTGTATCACGTGCTTTCAATGCTTCACCAAGGATGTCGCCAAGTGACGCGCCCGAATCGGACGATCCATATTGCGCCACAGCCTGCTTTTCTTCGGCAAGTTGCATAGCTTTAACGGAGAAGTTTGGTTTCTTCGAACGATCAAACCCGATGACCATTGCATCGAATTTCTGCCCCACTTGGAACCGGTCTGGACGCTGTTCATCGCGGTCACGACCAAGGTCTGTGCGCTTGATGAAGCCCGTTGCACCATCGTCACCGGCCTGCACTTCAAGTCCGCCATCGCGCACTTCAAGCACTGTTACTGTGGTGATTGCATTTTTGGCGAGGCCAGAACCACTTGATGCAGTTGCGACTGAAGGCGCACCCTTTTCAAGCTGCTTGATGCCAAGCGAAATACGTTCTTTTTCAACATCGATGTCGAGAACGATAGCCTTGATCGCTTCACCCTTACGGTGAAGGTTCAGAGCGTCCTCGCCCGAAATACCCCACGCGATGTCGGACATGTGGACCATGCCGTCAACGTCGCCGTCAAGACCAATGAACAGACCGAATTCGGTCGCGTTCTTGACTTCACCTTCGATGATTGTGCCCACTGGATGATCGGCTGCAAAGGCTTCCCAAGGATTGGAAATTGCTTGCTTCAGACCCAGCGAAATACGACGTTTTTCTTCATCAACTTCAAGGATGATAACTTCGACTTCTTGGCTGGTCGAAACGATTTTGCCAGGATGGACATTCTTCTTGGTCCAGCTCATTTCTGATACATGGACAAGGCCTTCAATGCCGGCTTCCAGTTCAACAAACGCACCATATTCAGTGATGTTTGTAACGCGGCCAGACAGTTTCGCACCCACAACAAATTTCGTGGTCGCTTCTGCCCAAGGATCGCTTTCAAGCTGCTTCATGCCCAGCGAGATACGCTGTGTATCTTTGTTGATACGAACGATCTGTACCTTCACTACATCACCAATGTTGATGATTTCAGAAGGATGCTGAACGCGCTTGTAGCTGATGTCGGTGACATGGAGCAGACCGTCGATGCCGCCCAAATCAACAAATGCACCGTAATCGGTGATGTTTTTAACAACACCTTCAATGATCTGGCCTTCAGCCAGATTCTGCAACAAGCCTGTCCGTGCTTCTGCGCGTGTCTCTTCAAGGATAGCACGGCGTGAGACGACAATATTGCCGCGCTTGCGGTCCATCTTCAAAATCTGGAAAGGTTGCGAAATATCCATCAACGGCGTCACATCACGCACGGGGCGGATATCAACTTGGCTGCCGGGAAGAAACGCAACAGCGCCGCCCAGATCAACAGTAAATCCGCCTTTGACGCGACCAAAGATAACGCCGTCAACGCGGGTCGATTTTGTGAATTCAGCTTCAAGCGTGTCCCAAGCCGCTTCGCGACGGGCGCGGTCACGGCTGAGCATCGCTTCGCCGTGCATATTTTCAACACGGTCAACAAAAACTTCAACTTCGTCGCCAACGTTGAGTTCGGCCTTTTGACCCGGCGCTGCGAATTCGCGAAGCGGCACGCGGCCTTCGGATTTCAGGCCAACGTCGATAACTGCATGGTCATTTTCAATTGCAGTAACGATCCCTTTGACGACTTTGCCTTCAAAGCCTTCATTCTCGCCACCAAGTGATTCGTTGAGCATCGCTGCGAAATCATCGCGCGTAGGATTTGGCGAACTTGCCATGTTAGAGGGTTCCATTCTTATTTATATACCGGCCATCCGGTTGTGTCCGGAGGTCTTTTGGCCGCACTGCCAAGCCAGCACCATACCGACTCAGCATCCTTAAGTTACCGTGCTGTGAAGAAACGCCTGAACAGCAAAAAGGGCGCCTGAGAAACCCCAAGCGCCGCGTCAGCTTTTAATGCTGACCGCTACAGCGTGCCTCCACAAGCGCAATCGCTCGCTGGACGGACGCGTCTATAGTCAAATCACTGGTGTCGAGCAAGTCCGCGTCATATGCGCGTATCAGCGGCGCAGTACTGCGCTCAGAATCACGAGCATCACGGGCCTGAATATCGGCAAGGATGGAGACATAGCTTTTTGACGGATCATCCTGTGCACGGCGCGCAGCGCGGATTTCTGCACTGGCGGTTACGAACAGTTTTGCATCGGCATTTGGTGCAATCACTGTGCCAATATCACGACCATCGAGGACAGCTCCCCCAATTTGCGTCGCAAAATCACGTTGCCGTTTGAGCAAGGCTGCACGCACCCCAGGGTGGATCGACACACGCGACGCTAATCCGCCAGCTGTTTCGGTCCGGAGCGCGGGGTCGTCCAGCAACCCTTCGGCAAATTCACAGACCTGCAGGGCATCACCTTCTCGGTCCGGATCGCCCCCTGCCCGCTGTGTTGCCACGCCAACCGCGCGGTAAAGCAACCCTGTGTCGAGATAGGGCAGATCAAAATGTGCCGCGACCGCGCGCGCGATGGTCCCTTTGCCAGAGGCCGCTGGACCATCGACCGCAATAATCATTTTGAAGGCGACCGGAACGCAGAAAGCATTCCGTATGCCGCAATTGCCATCCATGCACATTCAAGGAGCAGCGCAGGCAAGTTGAAGTTGATCGACAGAGAGATGGCCAACAAGCCCGCGCCAACAAAATTAAGGACGTTGAACAGCAAATTGGGCGCGCGCTTCAAGACATTAACATAGGCGAAGGCCGCCAAAATCAGGGCGGAGCCTGCAAATCCGCTCGCATCTGCTAGCATGCTCATTGTTTCATCGCTCCTAAATCAGTCAAAAGGGCAACAAACCCCGGAAAACTTGTCGCAACGGGAGCCATATCGTCCACCGTCACCGGCGCGCTTGAAACCAGCCCCGCCACAGCAAAACTCATTGCAATGCGGTGGTCGAGTTCAGCGGCCACGGTCGCGCCACCGGGTAAAGGATCACCGCCCCGCCCGTGAACGATCAAACCGTCGGGCAGCTCTTCAACGTCAACGCCAATGGCGCGCAAACCCGTTGCCATGACCGTGATGCGGTCCGATTCCTTGACGCGGAGTTCTTCGAGCCCGCGGAAAATGCTTTTGCCCTTGGCCATGGCCGCTGCAACAAACAGGATTGGAAATTCATCAACCATGCTCGGCACGATGTCAGGGTCTGTTTCAATGGCATTGAGCGCAGAATAAGTAATAGTCAGATCAGCAACAGATTCCCCCCCCACGATCCGTTGTTGGCCATAGGCAATGTCAGCACCCATGGCGGTCAGCACTTTGAATATCCCTGCGCGGGTGTCATTCATGCCGACATTGGCGATGGTGATGGTAGACTCAGGCACGATGAGCGCCGCAACCGCCATAAACGCCGCCGATGAAGGGTCACCAGGCACATTAATCTGTTGCGGCTTTAGCTCTGCCTCACCGCGCACCGAAATGATCCGCGTGCCGTCGGCTTCAGTCTCAACGCTCACGTCAGCGCCGAAACCCAAAAGCATCCGTTCGCTATGATCACGGGTCGGGATGGGTTCAATCACGCGCGTTATTCCCGGCGTGTTCAATCCGGCAAGCAAAATGGAAGACTTCACTTGGGCAGACGCGACCGGAAGGCGATATGTGATGGGTACAGCAGGGCATATGCCGCGCACCATTAACGGCAAAGTCCCGCCTGGCGATGCGGTAATATCCGCGCCCATCAGCCCCAAGGGGTCAATGACCCTTCCCATTGGCCGTTTGGAGAGGGAAGCATCGCCGATAAACGTCGTGGTAATCGGGTGACTGGCAACCAAACCCATCAGCAGCCTTGTTGATGTGCCGCTGTTGCCCATATCAAGTGCCGTTTGGGGTTGCAGCAATCCTCCAACCCCAACACCGTGTACGCGCCATTTGCCGTCAGCACTATGTTCAATATCCGCGCCCATGACCCGCATGGCAGCGGCAGTGGCCAAAACATCCTCCCCTTCCAACAAACCATCAATCACACTTTCCCCAACGGCCAATGCAGAAAGCATCAGCGCCCTGTGCGAAATAGATTTATCGCCCGGAACGGTGATCGTTCCTGAAAGAGCGCCACTTTGCGAAAAAGATAATGGACCTGTCATCGTCGCGGCTTTTGACAGCGCCGCCGCTCTATGGCAAGGCGCGCCGCTAACGCTGGGGCCTCTGCCCTACATTATCGATTCTGTGAAAGGTACCAAGGCTCATGGCGAAGCCTGAATGGGGCACGAAACGTAGCTGCCCAAAATGTGCAACCCGGTTTTACGATCTGGGAAAAGAAGATCCTGTGACCTGCATATCCTGCGGTCAGGTTTGGGTGCCTGAACCCTTTTTGAAATCCAAACAGCCTATGCCCTTTGGTGAAGCCGCAAAAACGGCAGACCCAACCAAAGAAGCTGATTCCGATTTGGGCGATGATTTGGACATTGATGTCGAAGACACTGAGCCATCGCCTGATGACGAAGTTGATTTGGGCGGCGACGATGATCTGGGCGTCGACACCGGGGAAGTCATTCAAGACACTTAACCATTGCGTGTGGCGCGGACCTGCCATAAGGCCGCGCCACCGTATTTGGGGCCTTAGCTCAGTTGGTAGAGCGCTACACTGGCAGTGTAGAGGTCAGGGGTTCGAATCCCCTAGGCTCCACCATTCCTCAAAACGTCTCTTGGTTAATGTCCCTTGACGGGACGCCTATAATTTAACCAAATATTCCGCTGGCTTAAATGGTCAACGCCGCGTTAACACTTTGTTATGAGACGCGCCCTTGTTCTGACCAACGAATCTGCCCGACACCCAATCCGGCGGATGATTCCAGCCTCCAGCATGGTCGTCAAACCAGTGGGCAGACAGAGGTCTGACCCTGAATTTGTCAAAACATTCTTGCTGACATTCACAGCTGGATTTCTGGGTTTTTATAGCTTCATCGCCTGAACTTCGGATTTTTTGCGCGTCAAAAATTTCCGCGGAGGTTTTTTAAGCGCCCTGCGTTATGAAGGGTGATTGATAAAACCAAAGGCGTGCACTGCTGTTAAATGCCTCTCCTCTTCCGACCAGCATAAACGCTGCCACGGATGATAACGCGCTGATGGCCCGCGTGGCAGCGCGTGAGGGTGCTGCGTTTGAGCTTTTGGTTGACGCGCACGCCCGCATTTTACACCGACTTGCCTACCGCATGCTGGGCGATGCACAAGCCGCTGAAGATGTCGCGCAAGAATCCTTGCTGCGACTATGGGATCACGCCGCACGCTGGCGCGGCGATGGCCCGGGAGTTGGCGCCTGGCTCAAACGCGTCGCAACAAATTTATGTTTTGATAGGCTGCGCCGCAATAAATTTGTCAGTGACGAGGACGTGCCAGACCGCGCGGATCAAAGCCCTGCCGCTGACGACATCATGGATGAAGAACGCATGAGAATGGCGACTATTGCATGCATTGGCACACTTTCTGATCGGCAACGGGCAGCGATTATCCTGACCTATTATGAAGACATGACCAATGCAGAGGCGGCTTCGGCACTTGATATGAACATAAAGGCCTTTGAATCTCTCCTGCTTCGCAGCCGCTTGACCCTCCGCAAAGCGATAGAGGCCAATGGGTTACTCCCCGATTTTGCCAACAGAGGTGCCGCATGACAACGCCCTTGCCCCCTGAATGGGATCCCGCTTTGTCTGCTGCGTTGGACCGTTTTTCCGTTCCAGAGCCGCGTGCCGATTGGATGGCGGGGATTGCTTCCGCTGCGAAAACACGGCGCACACCAATGTTCGGGCGTATCTGGCCGACGCATGCCAGACGGACGGGGTGGGCGCGCCGCGGGTTTGTGACGAGCGCAATGTCCATCAGTTTACTCAGCGCAACGGCCGCCGCAGCAGCGGGATGGTTTGGCAATACCGCCATGCAGCTTCCCGTGATCAGCATGTTAGCACAGGCAATTCCCGACGCCGTCAAACCTGTAAAATTAGGCCGCACTGAACACCATTCAAAACGGTCTAAAACCATCAACGCATCCGCAGAATCGTCGACGGACATCGTGATCGCCCCCTTGCCTGAGATTGATTTTGATGCCCTCCGTCGGGAAGCCCGGGCAGAACATATTGCCAATCGTTTGGAGACTGAAATGGCGCGGCGCGATGCGCGGCGCAAGGCGCGCGGATTGCCCCCAGTCCCTCAACAAGAACGCGCATTGCTGACCGCATTTCGCGCTGCCAAGACTGATGCGGAACGTTTGGCGGTACTTGACCGTGTCCGCGCGATCAGAGCGCAGCGCCTCGAAAAGATGGAGAGGATCAGACCACAACATCCAAACCGCCTACAATTGACAGAGCGTCATCCCCAACAAATATATAGGGAAACTCCTGCCAAGGACGCTGACGCCATTCCCGAAAAACGTATTAAGAGGCTTCAAACGGCATGCGCCGCAATGGCACCAAATCGCCCGATACCGAGGATTTGTCGCAGATTGATGGAGCACCTGCCGATAAAAGATCAATCCCTGACAGAGACTGCTTCCCAAACCGCTGAAACGGTCGTGCAGTAAGGCCTGACGAATATAGCATCCCCGCGATTATCAACGTCGGGCGGTTCGGGTATAGACATGGCTGCCTAGGGTTGCCTCTGTCTTAAAAAACAAATGGTGCCGCTTAGGTGACTCGAACACCTGACCCCCGCATTACGAATGCGATGCTCTACCAACTGAGCTAAAGCGGCATAGATGGGCATGAACGCCGATCAGGGGGCGCGCATACCAGCCATGTGTTTGCAAAACAAGCTTGGCGCGATTGAGAAAGATGACTTTCTTAACGGTTAATCAACCAATTATCTTCATTCCTGAATCCACAAAGCACGATGGGGACGTAAAAATGGATAGGTTTGGGTCTTTTGACCGCGATTATGACGAGGAAACAAACGACGTTGGCGTCGATGCTCCACCTGCAATCGGAACCGATGAGCGCCGCATGCATGTGCGCGCCTATAATTATTGGGTGTCGCTTTTGGATGGGCGTGCTTATCCTTCCATCGAAGATTTGGAACCCGATAATCTCGAAGATTTTGGACCCCATAGTGTCCTGCTTGATTTTTCGACGGGGGCCGCATCGCCTGCGGTCGCGTTCTTGGGCGAAAGTTTGCGGACAGAATGTGATTTACCGGCAGACATTGCCTCGGTTGCGGACGTTCCCAGCCGGTCCTTGCTCTCTCGCCTGACGGATCATTATCTTCAGATCATTGCCAACCGCGCACCCATTGGCTTTGAAGCTGAATTCGTTAATCAGCGCGGTAACAACACGATGTACCGCGGCATTCTGATGCCTTTTTCTTCGGATGATGACACCATAGATTTTATCTACGGCGTGATTAACTGGAAAGAAGTTGCTGACGAAGCGCTTTCGGATGAAATCTCCGGTGCGGTTGATCATCTCCTCAATACTGCGCCACCGCGCGTTGAGGCACCGGTCTCTGTTTGGGCAGATCGCCCCATTGAAGCGGCTGGTTATGACAATGATGATTATGATGATGACGACACATTAGAGCTTTCCACCTTCGCGCCCGACGGCAGCGAAGAATTGGGAGATTGGCTGGCCGCAGCGCGCGATTCCGCCAATGTTGCAAAACATGCCGACAGCCGGAGCCGCCTATCACTCTATAAAGCGCTCGGTCTGGCCTATGATTTTGCGACCATTGCAGCTCAGCGCCCCGAAGATTACGCGCAACTCTTGGATGACAGCGGCATAAAGCCACAAGCACGCGCGCCGATGACGCCCATCGTCAAGCTCGTTTTCGGGGCTGATTACGACAAAACACGTTTGGCGGAATTCGCAACAACACTCAGCTATGCAGCACGCCAAAATCTCCAAGCGGGCGAGTTGATGGCCTATCTGGAACAGTTTCCTGGCGGGATAAAGGGCGTCGTTTCTGCCGAACGCAGTGAACGTCGTCCGGAACGCAAAGTGCGCGTCATCACGCCCGATTTGGGCCGTGCGCGTAAATTGCCTACAATCGGCGTTGTTGAACTTGCTGGGGACGAAGAATTTGTCGTGCTGGTCGCGCGCCGTGTTGATGCAGGCCATGTCGCGGTGATCGGTTCAGCGAGCCATGACGACATCCTTTTGGACCGGGCGTTGCGCGGCATTGATGGCTGATCCACATATTGCGGATTGATTGCAGCGAGGGTTGAGAAGCCCAGCGCACAGGTCCATAGCTTCTCCCATGGAAGCCGTGAGAGCGGCCACAAATGGTTCAGTGAGGCAAAATGACAAAGGGCACCACGCTCGCACCCGCCGCTACGGCACACGCAACTCTTAAAGATATTGAAACACTGCTGATCAGCGGTGCTTTGCCCGACGAAGTAGACGGCTTGACCCCCAAAGCACGGCGCGAAGCTGCGGCTTTCATGGCACAGATTGCGTCCAAAAAATCTGCTGGAAAACCCAACATCGCCTTGGAATCCCATGCTTCTGAAAGTGTCCACCGCCAGATGCGGCTGGGCATCGTCAATGATGACATGCCATTTCTTGTTGATTCAATTTCAGCAGAGATTGCAGCACACGGCCTTGCGATTGGGCGCGTTTTACACCCTGTCCTGAAGGTGGAACGTACCCCATCCGGCACGCTTAAATCGATTGTGCGCAAGCGGACGGACAGCGCCGCGCGCGAATCGTTTATTTATATGGAGATCGAACGTGCTGACGCCAAAATACGGCGTGAGATTGAAACTGGCTTGGCATCTGTTTTGGAAAACGTCCGTGCGGCAGTTTTGGATTGGCACAAGCTACAATCCGCTATGAAACTTGATGCAGGTTCAATGGCGTCAGAAGGTGCTGAATTGCTGCGCTGGTTTGGCGATAACAAATTCACAATGCTGGGCCATGCAGTGTTCGGGCGCGATATGACACTGCAGACGACGCTTGGTATCGCCACAACTTTGGGCGAACATTTCCTCTCCGCTGAAGCACGAAAACGGGCCTTTGAATGGTTTGATAAGGGCGGAGAACAGCCCCTTGTCCTTAAATCTAACTTGATGTCACCCGTTCACCGTCGTGTCCCATTAGAACTCATTTTGGTGCCGCGCCTGACAAAGGGGAAAATTACGGCCCTATCGATTCACGCAGGATTGTGGACAAGCGCTGCGCTTAACGCCCCGCCCCACGACATTCCGGTTTTACGTGAACGCCTGTCTGCGCTTCAAACAAAATTCGGTTTTGACCCCATGGGTCACGCCGGTAAAGCATTGTCGCACGCGGTGACGATGTTGCCCCATGACATGTTGATTGCCATGGATATTGCATCGCTTGAAAGCCTTGCCTTGGCCGCAATGTCACTTGCAGATCGCCCACGCCCAAGCATTGCGATCACACGAAGCCCCCTTGGTCGCCATTTGAATGCATTTGTGTGGCTTCACCGCGATGATTTAACCACCGCGCGCCGTAATATGATTGCGGCGAAATTGTCAGACACAGCACAAGCACCCTTGCTCAGTTGGTCAATTGATCTCGACGATAGCGGTATTGCCCTGATCCGCTACACATTCGATATTCGCGATGGAGGCAAAGCACCAGATGTCGCATCGCTCAACCATTGGCTTGCCGATGTGTTGCGCGGATGGCGCCCTGCGGTTGAAGCTGCACTGGCCGCCAATGATGATGCCAGCAGCGCGACACGCCTCGCCATTAAATATGCCAATGCCTTTCCAATTGCTTATCAAGAAGGCGCTGGCGCGCAGGAAGCCGCACGCGATATTATCCGACTGGCCAGTTTATCGGGGCCGGACATCCGGGCAACACGGCTGTATCGCAATGACGGCGATGCTGATGCAATTCTGCGTCTAAAACTCTACAGCTTAGCCACGGTGGCGCTTTCTGATGCAGTTCCCGCGCTTGAAAATTTCGGATTCCGCGTGCTGGAGGAACAACCTACGCCGGTTGATGGTGCGCGCTTGGGAACGATCCACCGCTTTATTTTGGAACTCCCGGCGGGACAAAATGCCTCGCTGTTACTGAAACGCGCAACCACGCTTGAGGCCGCGATTACCGCTGTATTGGAAGGCTCAGCTGAAAACGATCTTTTCAACCAGTTGATGACCGCCACCACTCTCGACAGCCGCGATGCTCTGCTGTTCCGGTCCTTGTTCCGTTATCTGCGTCAAACAGGTCTGACATATGGGCAAGCAACCGTTGTTGACGCCCTTCATCACGCGCCTTCTGTCGCGTTGGCGCTGTCAGATTTGTTCAAGGCCCGCCACGACCCATCACTCCGGAAAGGCTCTGACAAGGCCATTGAAGACGCGAACCGGATCATCGACAAGGGCCTGACCGCCATTTCTGCGATTGATGATGATCGCATCTTACGCTTGTTCCGCGCAGTCATCCGCGCGACCTTACGCACCAATTTCTTTGCCCCAGCAGCGCATGAAGCAATCGCGTTCAAACTTGACAGTGCAATGGTGCCGGGGCTCCCCTCCCCTGTGCCGTGGCGCGAAATTTTCGTTTATGCGCCGCGCGTTGAGGGCATCCATCTGCGCGCTGGCCCTATTGCGCGGGGCGGGCTGCGCTGGTCTGACCGACGCGATGATTTCCGCACCGAAGTGTTGGGCCTTATGAAGGCGCAGCGCGTTAAAAATGCTGTCATTGTCCCAACTGGCGCAAAGGGTGGATTCTACCCGAAAATGCTCCCCGACAGCAGCAACAGAGAGGCTTGGCTGGCTGAGGGCACAGAAAGCTACCGCATCTTCATCCGCACATTGTTATCCGTCACAGACAATATTGTTGGTGGAAAAATCATTCATCCCGAACAGGTTGTGATCCATGACGGCGATGATCCCTATTTCGTGGTTGCCGCCGATAAGGGTACGGCGACATTTTCCGATGTTGCCAATGCTATCGCGCTCGAACGCGGTTTTTGGTTGGGTGATGCCTTCGCGAGCGGAGGCAGCGTCGGATATGACCACAAAGCGATGGGCATCACTGCAAAGGGTGGCTGGGTTTCCGTCACGCGCCATTTCGCCGAAGCGGGCATCAATGTGCAAAAAGACCCCGTGCGTGTTGCAGGATGCGGCGACATGTCCGGCGACGTTTTTGGCAACGGGATGCTCCTCTCCAAATCAATCAAACTCGTTGCTGCCTATGACCATCGCCACATCTTTTTTGATCCAGACCCAGATGCGGCCAAAAGCTGGAAAGAACGTCAACGCCTGTTCAACCTGCCGCGCTCCAGTTGGATGGATTATGATGCCAAATTGATTTCAAAGGGTGGTGGCGTTTTTCCGCGCAGTGCGAAGGAAATAAAACTGACGCCGCAAATGCGCAAAATACTCGGCGTGGATGCAGCATCGCTTGAACCTTCTGCCGTCATCGTTGCAATCCTAAAGGCGAAAGTCGACCTGCTGTGGTTTGGCGGGATTGGAACCTATGTCAAAGCACGGTCAGAAAATAATGCCGAGGTCGGCGACCGCGCCAACGACGCATTGCGGATCAATGGCGAAGATTTGAATGCAAAAGTTGTTGGCGAGGGCGCAAATCTTGGCCTCACTCAGGCCGCACGCATTGCTTTTGCGCTCAAGGGCGGGCGGATCAACACGGACTTTATCGACAATTCAGCCGGGGTCGATTGTTCTGATAATGAGGTCAATATCAAAATCGCGCTGAACAGCGAAGTTGCTGCCGGCACACTTACGATGAAGGCGCGCAATATATTGCTGCCCAAAATGACCGACGATGTCGCCGCAATTGTGCTTGAGGATAACCGTCTGCAAACATTGGCGCTGTCGATTGCGCAACGTGACGGGGCGGATAACCTTCCCGCGCACATCCGTTTGATCGAAGGCTTTGAAAGTGCTGGGCGCCTTGACCGCATTGTTGAAGGGATCGCGTCCAACGATGAATTGCTGCGTCGTTCACAAGACGGAAAAGGACTTACGCGCCCTGAACTTGCCGTCATTCTGGCGACGGCAAAACTCGCGCTTCAGCATGAAATAGAACTGACACCGCTTGGTCAGGATCCTGCGACTTATGATGACTTGGTTCAGGCCTTCCCTGTCGAAATGCGCAAACGCCATGCCAAAGCAATTGAAAATCATCAGTTGCGCGGTGAAATAATCGCCACAAAAATCGCCAACCGTATCGTCAATCGCCTGGGCCTTATCCATCCGTTTGAACTCGCCGAAGAAGAAGGATCTACACTGGGCGATGTCGCCGAAGCCTTTGTTATTGCTGAACAAATATTTGATATTGCAGGATTGTGGTCCGCCATCGACACAGCGGACATTGCCGAAGATACACGCCTAATGCTCTTTGAACAGGTTGCGGTTGAAATGCGCGCGCACATGGCTGACATCCTTCGCAATGCGATTGAAAGCCGCTCCAATGACGTGGCAATCACCGCCTATTTGCCTGCCATCACGCGACTGTCGGATGAACGTGATGCATTATTGCCAACCGAAACGCGCAAGCAAGCATCGGCCTATGCCACGCGCCTTTCAAACGCAGGTGCACCCAGAAAAATTGCGGATCAACTTGTTCGACTCGCTGAACTTGATGGATCGATTGGTATCGCAGCTTTGGCGGCAAAGACAGGGGTCGATGTTGCCGCGACAACGCGCGGATTTACGCGTTTAGGCGAAGTGTTGGCGCTTGATTGGGCGCAAGGCACTGCCATGCAGCTCGACCCTCGCGACCCTTGGGAACGTCTGCTTGCCGCAGGGCTGGCGCGTGATTTTCAGGCGATGCGTCTTGAATTTCTAGCGCGCAAGGGCGGAAAGAAACCCGAAGACGCCGTGGCGAAATGGATTGCGGACAATGATGTGAAAGCAAAAGCTTTCCGTGCAATGGTTGACCGTGCCCGTGCCTCAACGATCCCCACGCCAGCGATGCTTGCCCAAATTGCCGGGCAAGCACGCGTTTTGCTGGGGCGTTAGCCTCCCTTTCGCTCAAAGAGCCAAACGCGGATTGCACTGGCAAGATTTGCATGATCTGCCTCTGCAATCCGCGCCATATCAATTTGCGCTACGAGCGCGTTAAGCGGCAACGCCTCAGCCAATGCCGCTGCTTTTAAGGCATCCCAGAAAACTGGTTCTAGACTGATTGATGTCTCATGCCCGGCAATGGTGATGGACCGCTTGACCGGGCCCATCAGTACATGTGCTGCCCGCCATTGATCGACAATGTCGATCCGGTGACGAACCC
>JBEBKH010000050.1:0-18061 GCA_040079575.1 Chakrabartia sp.
TGGCGCGCGCTGGAGGGGACCCCCGTGATGCCAAGCGTGAAGCCTTGGCCTACAGTGCTGGTGTCATGGCCACATGTGTTGCGCTGGGCGGTGCATTGCTCGCGTTACGAGCGGGCGGGGCGCAGGTTGGCTGGGCATTCCAATTGCAAGAGCCGCGCGTGATCCTGTTCCTGTTGCTGCTGGTGACCGCCATATCATTCAACCTTGCCGGGTTGTTTCATTTGAACAGTTTTGGCGGTGGTGACGCGCTGGCCCAGAAAAAGGGGGCGGCAGGGTCGTTTTGGACTGGTGTGCTGGCGGCCTTTGTCGCGACGCCGTGCACAGGGCCGTTCATGGCGGCGGCACTTGGGGCTGCGCTGGTGCTGCCGGTGGCAGCGGCGCTCGCCATTTTTGCGGGGCTGGGCTTTGGATTGGCGTTGCCATTTTTGCTGATCGGGTTTGTGCCCGCCCTGCGCAAGCGGATGCCAAGACCGGGGCCGTGGATGGCAACGTTCCAGCGCATCCTGTCAGTGCCGATGTTCCTGACGGCAGCAGCGTTGGTGTGGCTGCTGTGGCGGCAGACGGGACAGGTTGGGCTGTTGATCGCGCTCGCCGGATTTACGCTGTCGGCTGTGATCCTCTGGTTGATCGGTCAGGCGCAGCGCAAAGGGCGCGCAGTTCTGTCCTTGATGGGCGCGTTTTTAGCGTTTGGGGCGATCCTGATCATCGCGCTGCCAAAGGGGGATGCGACGGCCAAACCGGCCGCAGTTGAAGGCGCCGAACCCTTTACCGAAGCGCGTTTGGCAACACTTCGCGCAGAGGGCCGCACCGCATTCGCTTACTTCACCGCCGATTGGTGCGTGACATGCAAGGTCAATGAAAAGGCCGCAATTGAACGGGATGAGGTGCGCGCAGCGTTCAAAAAAGCGGGCGTCACGGTGCTGGTCGGTGATTGGACGGGCGGCGATCCGGTGCTTGGCCGGTTTCTGGAATCGCACGGTCGATCTGGTGTACCGCTCTATCTCTATTATCCCAAGGGCGGGGGGGAGCCGACTGTCCTGCCACAGGTGTTGACGCCGGGGATGCTGGTCGATCTGACGCGTTAAATTTGGAGAGACGCGAAGACGTTTTAGAATTTCTGAGAAGGATGGCGTTACTTCCGCGCGTACACCCGTTTGCCCCCAACCCATGTTTCGAGCACCTTTGTCGCGCGCAGTTCAGACGGCGTGGCGAGCATCGGGTCGCGGTCAACAAGGATGAAATCGGCATAGAGGCCCACCGCAATCCGCCCTGTCTTGCCTTCAGCAAAGCTGGCATAAGCGCCGTCAACCGTAAACCCCGCCAGTGCGGTTTCACGGCTGACGCGTTCTTGGGGTTGCCAACCGCCAAAGGGTTCGCCCTTCGCATCTTCGCGGGTGATGGCGGCGGCGAGCCCTGCAAAGGGGTCAGGGCTTTCGACAGGTGTGTCAGAGCCAAAGGCAAGACGTGCGCCGGATGATTTGAGGGCGTTCCACGCATAAGCGCCGACCAACCGGTTTGGTCCCAGCCGCGCCTCTGCCATCGTCCGGTCCGATGTTTGGTGGACGGGCTGCATCGATGCGATCACGCCCCATTTGGCAAAGCGCGGAAGATCAGCGGGATCGAGAATTTGCGCATGTTCAATCCGCCAGCGTCGATCGCCCTGATAAGTAAGTGCCATTTCTGAAAAAGCATCGAGCGCCTGTGCATTGCCCGCGTCGCCAATGGCGTGGACGGCGATTTGGAACCCGTCCATCGCCGCCCTGCTCATCAAATTACGCAGTTTTGCATCTTCAAGAAACATCAGCCCGCGCTCACCTGGCTTGTCGGCATAAGGGGCTTTGAGCCACGCCCCGCGCGATCCCAGCGCACCGTCAACGAGGAGCTTGATCCCTGCCATGCGGAGCTTGCTGTCGTACAGCCACGGCGTGGGTTCACCGCCCGCAATCGTCAGGATAGGGTCAAGTCCCGCAGCGTAGCTAAAAATACGCAGATTGAGCCGTCCGGCATCACCCGCACGGCGGAAGGCCATCCAGTCATCAACGCTGGTTCCCATGTCCGCAATAGCGGTGATGCCAAATGTAAGCAGCGTTTCCTGCGCTTTAACAAAGGCCAGATCGCGTTCCTTGGACAGGGGCTGCGGCACTGATTTTTCGATCAATGCGCTTGCGGCATCAACGAAAATGCCGCTCGGCTTGCCGAATATGGTCTCAATGTGCCCGCCAGCGGGCGACACGCTTTTTGGGGTGATTCCCGCTGCTTTCATCGCCGCGCTGTTCGCCCATCCCGCATGGCCGTCGACGCGTTCGAGCCACACCGGCCGGTCTCCTACCGCCGCGTCAAGTTCAGCTGCGGTTGGAAAACGGCCCAAACCCCAGCTTTCCTGATTCCAGCCGCGACCGATGATCCAGCGGCGATCAGGGTGGGCAGCGGCATAGGCCGCAATTTTTGTCTGGGCTTCAGTGAGTGATTTCGTACCCGAAAGATCAAGCGTCAACGCCTGCCAGCCCAACCCCATGACATGGCCGTGCGCGTCGATCAGTCCGGGGAGGAGTGTTTTATTATTGGCATCCAGCCGGAAATCAGGGCGTTCCGGACGTTTGTCAGTACGGGTCAGGACGCGGGTGATTTTACCGTCATTGCCAATGACGATGCCAGTGAAGCGTTGGACCTTGCCGTCAGCGGTTGACGTAATGCCGTTGACATTGTCGATCAGCGTGTCTGCATGAGCAGTGCCGCATAACAACAGCGCCGCAGCTGTAAGGAGACGTTTCACGCCTTGGCATAGCGGCGGATCAGCGCGCTGGTGTCTTGCCGCCCGCCGCCCATCGCCTGAACCTCGGCATAGAATTGATCGATCAGCGCAGCGACGGGCAGGGTCGCGCCGTTGGCGCGCGCCTCTTCAAACGCCAGCCCCAAATCCTTGCGCATCCAATCAACCGCGAAGCCGAAATCAAATTCATCCTTCACCATCGTGTCCCAACGGTTGCTCATCTGCCAGCTTGACGCAGCGCCCGTCGAAATCGCTTCATAGACTTTGTCGAGATCGAGGTCTGCCGCCTGGGCAAAACGCATCGCTTCGGACAGGCTTTGGATGATCCCGGCAAATGTGATCTGGTTGACCATCTTGGTCGTTTGGCCAGCGCCCGACGGGCCGACATGAACGATGCGGCTGGAATAGGCCTCCATCAGCGGGGTTGCTGCCGCAATTGCGGCGTCTTTGCCGCCGCACATCAGGGTCAGCGTGCCTTTTTCCGCGCCAATTTGACCGCCGGTCACAGGGGCATCGACCACTTGTATGCCTGTGCCTTTGGCTTCAACCGCCAATTGCCGTGCGATTTTGGCGGAGACTGTGGTGTGGTCAATGAAGATACTGCCGGGCTTCATCGTCCGAAATGCGCCGTCGCGTGACAGGGTGACAGCCGCCAAATCATCATCGGCCCCGACACAGGTGATGACAGCGTCACACTCCTTGGCAGCTTCGGCTGGTGAAGGGGCGACTGTGCCGCCGTGCGCTGCAACCCACGCCTCTGCCTTTGCTGCTGTGCGGTTATAGACGGTCATCTCATGTCCGGCAGCCGCCAAATGTCGTGCCATCGCACCGCCCATAACGCCCAAACCGATAAAAGTTATTTTTGCCATAGACTGAGCATAAGTTGCTGGCGCGCGCTTGACCAGAGGCGAGCGCGTTAGAGCAGTTTTTTTCGCTGTGCGTCGGTCAAGAGCGCGCAATAATCGGCCTTACCAAACCAGCGGTATCGGTTGCGGGCGATGATGGCATAGGCCCAATCGCGCAGCGGCCTAGGGATCAGTGCCGTGATCCGCACGATATGCCACCCCCCGCCCAACACGCGGCACATGTATAGATAACCATCGCTTTTGGTATAAGCACGACCGCCGTCAACGATCAGATATGTTTCATCAAAGTTAAGGCCGTGACGCGTGTAGAGCGCCTGCCCAAGGGGTGACTGGGCCGAACAAAAGTTGAATTTTCCGGCTTTGTCGCGCGCCATGATCCACCGCACCCCACCTGAACATAAAACGCACACACCGTCAAAAATGAACAGTGGTTTGGATGTGTCATAGGCCGGGACATCATCCATTTTTGGTGTCCCGTGTGATGGTGATGTCGAGCCCTTCAAGTGCATCCAAATATTCGGCGAGCGGTATCAGGTCCACACAGGGCGTCGCGCCGCGCTGTGTTGTTGTGCCGCGTGCCAATTTCTTGGCCAGAAGGATGGCAGGCATGCAGGGAATATAGGGCCCGTGGCCTGATCGCGCGATCAAATAAAACCGATCTTCGCGCCGGCGACCATCCAAACCAACACCGCGCAGAAACATGTGAAACCCGCTTTGGCTTGATCCCAACGGATCGAAGAGAAAGGAAAGCTGTAACAGCCGTTCGGCATGCTTGCTGAGCGATGGGGCTAGTCCAAACCGCACCAGCCAGCTGAGCAGCCACGTGCCCAAATGCAGCAGCTTGATTTCATGACCTGCGCAAAAACGGATGGCGTGAAGCATGGGGTAGCGCGCGGGAAAAAGTGTGAGGTCCGGAATATCACAATCACCGAACAAGCGCATGCCAAGACCGGGATAGATTTCGCTGTGTAGTCCTTGCCAGCCGAAAACATTCTGCATTTTGCCGCGTCGCAGCGATGTAAACGGTTTGCCAACATAGCTCAGAATTGAGGATGCGGTGGCCAGCCCGCGATTGGTTTGCTGGGCAGCGCTAATCCCGTAATCAAGTTCTTTGAGGTCGCTGTAGTGCGGCAAATAATCGTCAACCAACGCGGCTGTGAGGCAAGGGACAGAGCTTGCCCCGCTGACGATCAAGACCTTTTGTGCTTGTGCGCTGACATCCAGCCGCGTGATATTGGCCACGAATGCGCGCGCATCGGCGAGGTCGATATAATGGCAGCCATTGCGGATACACGCCTCTGCAACCTGATAGCCTTGCGCCTGGAACGGCCCGGTTGTGTGGATGACAATGTCTGGCGCACTGTCCTTTAGTGCCCCGTCCACGTCCCCGAAAATATCAAGGTCGTGGGCTTCGGCAGGGTTTGCGGTTTCAAGTGCAGCGATGAAAGCGCTGGCCTTGTCACGCGAACGCCCGCCAATCAGCAGGGTGATTTGAGGGTCATCGGCCAGCGATTTGGCGATATAGCTGCCAAAATTGCCATATCCGCCAATGATCAGGACGCGCGCTACCATGACGGTTTGGCGACCATCAGCGCGAAAATGATGATGAGACCGACAAAGGCTGGCCATCCCAAAATGAACCAGAGGCGGTAAAGGCGGTCATAGTTTTTTTGGTCTATCCTTTGCCCCGACACTTGCTGGATGAGCATCTGTTTTAACCGGATTTGGATCCATACCACCGGTAACCAGCACAAGCCCGCAAGAATATACAGCGCGTAGGTGGCAAGCAGCCAAGGCTCCGTAACGGCATAGCCGCCGTGCCAGATCAGCCATAAACCGCTGAGCGGTTGGATGACCCCGCTGGGCAAAGTGAACATAAAATCGGCGGTGACGGTGGTCCGCGCCGCTGCCAAACGTTCTTCCACAGACCGGCCCTGCCAATGCGGAAGGAAAAAGAAAAACGCGATTCCCAATCCCGTACCAAACAGGATTGTTGCTGAAAGAATGTGGAGCGTTTTGACAATCAGGTATAAATCCACGGACTCAGTCGGCTCCATCACGCGGCAAAAAGACTTTTGCTGTTGCGCAATATAGTAAGCAATGTTTGCGCCTTGCGCCAGATGCTCTAGAGGCTGCGCCTATGTCAGATCAAGAACTGCTCCCCGTCACCATCGATGATGTCCGCGCCGCCCATGACCGTGTGCGGGGTGCTGTTGTGCGCACACCGACACTCCACAGCCAGACCTTGTCTGCGCTGACGGGGGCCAAAGTCTATTTGAAGTTTGAAAACCTGCAATTTACCGCCGCTTATAAAGAACGCGGCGCGCTTAATACCTTGCTTCAATTGGGTGATAATGCGCGCAAAAATGGTGTGATAGCGGCGTCGGCCGGCAACCATGCCCAGGGTCTTGCCTATCACGGCAAAAGGCTCGGCGTGCCGGTGACGATTGTCATGCCCACCACAACGCCCACGGTGAAAGTGATGCAAACCGAAAGCCACGGCGCGACCGTTGTGCTCCACGGCGAAACATTTGATGCGGCCTATGCCCATGCATGCGCGCTGGAGGGAGAGCGCGGCCTCACCTTCGTTCATCCTTTTGACCATCCCCATATCATTGCGGGGCAAGGGACAGTGGCACTCGAAATGCTGGAGGATGCGCCCGACATTGACACGCTCGCCGTGCCAATCGGTGGCGGTGGTCTGATTTCAGGGATGGCAACGGTCGCAAAGGCGCTCAAGCCTGACATTGATGTCGTGGGCATTCAGGCGGAACTTTATCCTTCGATGTATGCCAAAGTGAACGGGTTGGACATGTCCTGCGCTGGCGACACGCTGGCAGAGGGTATTGCGGTCAAACAGCCTGGTGTGTTGACCGAACGGTTCGTGCGCGCGCTCGTCAATGATATTGTGCTGGTCGGTGAACGGCATCTTGAAGAAGCCGTCAGCCTGTTATTGCAGATTGAAAAAACCGTCGTTGAAGGCGCAGGGGCAGCAGGGATCGCCGCGCTGCTCGCCCATCCAGAACGGTTTAAGGGGAAAACGGTTGGTATCGTACTGTGCGGCGGCAATATCGACACGCGCTTGCTCGCCAACGTGTTGCTGCGTGATCTCGCACGGTCGGGGCGTCTGGCACGCATCCGCATCCGCCTTCAGGACCGACCGGGCGCGCTTTCCAATGTGTTCAAAATTTTTGCTGAACTCAACGCAAATGTGATCGAAATTTCGCACCACCGGATATTTACGACGTTGCCTGCAAAGGGGTTGATCACCGATATTGAATGCGAAACCCGCGATCAGGATCATTTGAACCGCTTGCTCGCCGCCCTGACCGACGCGCATTATGAAGCGAATTTGGTTGAATTGGCCTGATATTTTTTGGGGCTTAACCTTCTTTTGATGGTAAATGCGCTTTTCATATTTGTGAGACCTGATCATAGTCTGATCCATCGCAACAGGCATCGGGCTCTGCGCGGATAAGAGAGTCGTTTGACGGTGACAGCGCAGTTTCGTTTTCCCAGATTTTTTGTCACCAGCCCTGCGGCATGCCCTTATTTGCCGGGCAAGATGGAGCGCAAGGTCTTCACCGAGCTTTCTGGCGAACATGCTGGGGAATTAAACGACGCGCTGGGCAAAATCGGATTTCGTCGCAGTCAGGGCGTAGCCTACCGTCCCAGCTGCCTTGACTGTTCGGCGTGCGTATCGGTGCGGGTGTTGACCCAAGAATTCCGACCCAGCGCGACGCAAAAGAAAATCATCAAACGCCATGCTGATTTGGAGGTTTCCGCCTGCAAGCCGTGGGCGACAGACGAACAATTTGATTTGTTGCAGCGCTATTTGGGTGCGCGCCATCCCGGCGGCGGTATGTCGGGCATGGATGACATTGATTATGCCGACATGGTCGAACATTCCCCTGTGAACACCCATGTTGTCGAATATCGTGAACCATCAAGAAATGGCGTGCAAGGGCGGTTGATTGGTGGGTGTTTAACTGATCAGCAGGCTGACGGGCTGTCGATGATCTACAGCTTTTTTGATACCAGTGATGAGGCCCGCTGCGGGCTAGGTACCTTCATCATTCTCGATCACATCGTCCGCGCGGCGGCGGCGGGTTTGCCCTATGTCTATTTGGGATATTGGGTGATGGGGTCAAAACGGATGGATTATAAAACCCGTTTTCGCCCGTTGGAACGCTTGGGACCCGGCGGTTGGTCACGCCTAGAGCTGAACGGAGTCGATGTCGCGGGAGTGGGCGCACCCGCTTTGACATAACATTGCAGCGTTAAATCAGCCCTGCCAACGGGCTGGATGGGTCCGCATACATCCGCCGTCCCATGCGTCCGGCGCGGTAGGATAGCCGCCCGCTTTCCACCGCAAGTTTCATCGCGCGCGCCATCATGATGGGGTCTTTGGCTTCGGCGATTGCGGTATTCATCAGCACGCCGTCGCACCCCAATTCCATCGCGACCCCGGCATCAGATGCTGTGCCAACGCCAGCATCAACCAGCACAGGCACTTTCGCACCTTCAACAATCAGGCGGATAGTAACGCGGTTTTGGATGCCCAGCCCCGACCCAATCGGCGCACCCAGTGGCATGATCGCGACGGCCCCGACGTCTTCTAAGCGCTTGGCCGCGATCGGATCATCAACGCAGTAGACCATTGGCAAAAAGCCTTCTTTCGCCAAAATCTCGGTCGCGCGCAGGGTTTCATACATATCGGGGTAAAGCGTGCGTGCTTCGCCAAGCACCTCTAGCTTGACCAAGTCCCAGCCACCGGCCTCACGCGCAAGGCGGAGCGTGCGGATCGCTTCATCGCCGGTAAAGCAGCCCGCCGTGTTGGGCAGGTAAGTGATTTTTTTGGGATCGATAAAATCGGTCAACATGGGGGCATTGGGGTCAGAGATATTGACCCGCCGCACCGCGACCGTGACGATTTCTGCGCCGGATGCCGCAACAGCAGCGGCGTTCTGAGCATAATCCTTATATTTTCCCGTGCCCACAATCAGCCGCGACGTGAAGGTACGTCCCGCGACGCTCCAGCCGTCACCCACTTTTGTTTCTCCTTGGCCTCCGCCAACAAAATGGACGATTTCAAGCGCGTCCCCTTCTGCAATCAGCACGTCTGCCAAGGTTGAGCGCGGGACAATCTCCAAATTGCGTTCCACGGCCACTTTTGCTGGGTTGAGACCCAGATCATTTGCAAGGTCGGCAATGGTCATACCGCTCCGCACGCTGCGTGGTTCGCCGTTAAGGGTGATCGATAAGAGGGGCGGTGTTGCCAAGGGAGACTCACAATTTTGCGCTTTTGATATATTGCCCATATAGGAAGGCCCTATCACGCCGCAACCGAAAGACTGACCATGGCCGATAAGCCAATCATCTATGTTTTAAACGGTCCCAATCTTAATATGTTGGGCACGCGTGAGCCAGAGATTTACGGTGCGGACACGCTTGACGATATAGCAGGACAGTTGGAGGATCAGGCGCGCGGATTGGGGCTGGAGATTGATCTGCGCCAATCCAACCATGAAGGGCATTTGATCGATTGGTTGCACGAAGCCCACGCGCAGGGTGCAAAGGCGGTCTTGCTAAACGCAGCAGGATTTACGCACACGTCCGTCGCGCTGCTCGATGCGATCAAGGCGATCAGCGTGCCGGTGATTGAAGTCCATTTGTCCAACCCGCACACGCGTGAGGCGTTTCGCCACAAAAGCTATATTGGACAGGCCGTGAAGGGAACAATTGCGGGCTTTGGTGCAAATTCATATGCACTCGCGCTGGACGCAGCGGCCAAGCTCTGACATTGCCAAATTCAGAAGAAAACATGGGGTTCAGATGACCGAAAAGACAAATGGAACAATGCACGTCGATGTGAAACTGGTGCGCCAGCTTGCCGAATTGCTTGATGAAACGAAATTGTCCGAAATTGAAGTTGAGGACGGTGGCCGCAGAATCCGGGTGGCGCGCAATATGACCAGTGTGGCTGTTGCCGCGCCTGTTGCGGCGGCCCCCGCTGCCATCGCCGCCCCAGTAGCGGCTGTTGCTGCACCGGTTGGCGATCATCCCGGCACGGTTAAATCACCAATGGTTGGAACTGTATATCTCTCAGCATCGCCAGAGGCATTTCCCTTCGTCAGTGTCGGCGCGACTGTTGCCGAAGGAGATACTTTGGTCATTATCGAAGCGATGAAGGTGATGAACCCGATCCTCGCCCCGCGCGGTGGCAAAGTGACGCAGATCATCGTGTCCAACAACCAGCCTGTTGAATTTGATCAGCCTTTGGTGGTGATCGAGTGACCATCGAAAAATTGCTGATCGCCAATCGCGGCGAAATTGCTCTGCGCATTCACCGTGCGGCTCATGAAATGGGGATTAAGACCGTCGCGGTGCATTCCACCGCTGATGTTGATGCCATGCATGTGCGGTTGGCGGACGAAGCAATCTGCATCGGACCGCCTTCGGCAGCGGAATCCTATCTCAATGTTCCGGCAATCATATCAGCAGCAGAGATTAGCGGCGCGGATGCGATCCATCCTGGCTACGGCTTTCTGTCTGAAAATGCGCGTTTTGCGGAAATCATTGAACAGCATGACATCATTTTCGTCGGCCCCAAGCCAGAACATATTCGCACGATGGGCGATAAGGTGGAGGCAAAACGGACGGCAGGCGCACTCGGTATGCCGTTGGTGCCGGGTTCTGACGGCGCGATTGAAGATGTGGGAGACGCCAAGCGGATCGCAAAGGAAGTCGGCTATCCCGTAATCATCAAGGCTGCATCTGGCGGCGGCGGGCGCGGCATGAAAGTCGTGAACAGCGAAGAAGAACTCGAAACGCAGATGCAACAGGCCGGAACAGAGGCCAAGGCGGCCTTTGGTGATGCGACGGTTTATCTTGAAAAATATCTCGGTAATCCGCGCCACATTGAATTTCAGGTGTTCGGCGATGGCAATGGCAATGCGATCCATTTGGGGGAGCGCGATTGTTCGCTCCAACGCCGCCATCAAAAGGTTCTTGAAGAAGCACCGTCCCCGGTTATTTCATCCGATGAACGCGCGCGTATGGGTGGCATCGTGTCCAAGGCCATGGCCGATATGGGCTATCGCGGGGCGGGGACAATTGAGTTCTTGTGGGAAAATGGTGAGTTTTACTTCATCGAAATGAACACGCGGATTCAGGTTGAACATCCGGTGACTGAAATGATCACTGGGTTTGATCTGGTACGCGAACAAATCCGCATTGCCGAAGGGCGGCCCCTGTCAGTGCGGCAGGAGGATTTGGAATTTCGGGGCCATTCTATTGAATGCCGGATCAATGCCGAAGATCCACGCAGTTTCATGCCATCGCCCGGAACGGTCAAGGCGTATCACCCGGCGGGGGGAATGCATGTCCGCGTCGATAGTGGGCTTTATGCCGGATATCGGATACCGCCTTATTATGATTCGATGATTGCAAAGTTGATCGTTTATGGCCGCACGCGCGAAAGCTGCATGATGCGGATGCGCCGTGCGCTTGAGGAAATGGTGGTCGACGGGGTCAAAACCAATATTCCACTGCACCAAGAACTTTTAGCGCAGCCAGACGTTATAGATGGTAATTATTCGATCAAATGGCTTGAGGATTGGTTGGCGCAGGATGCAAAAGGATAAGCAGGTGGCGACACGCAGATTGACAGTGGCGGTTGCATTGGGTGGTCTGATTGCTGCTGTGCCTCAACATGCTGGTGCTAAAATATCGGCACCGCCGCCGCCGGTCAGCATATTGCCGCCGGCGACGTCACCTGTGCCGATGGTGCCAGAGGTGCCTTCTCCCGTCCCTCCGCCACCTGCACCTGTGCTTGTGCCATCGCCTGCGCCTGTCGCGCACTGGACATCTGTTGACGCAACCGCATTGCTCACGGTGATTGAAGGCGCGGGCAAACGCGGATTGTTTGCGGCGGACTACGCTCCCGCTGGGTTGCGCGCAGCCATCGCCGTCGGAGAAGGTCTGGCGTTGGACAGCCTTGCGTCACGTTTGTTCATTCAGCTTGCGCTTGATTTGCGTGACGGCAGAACCCCTGCTGCGGCCCGCGTTCAATGGTTGGTCAAGGATAGCGATGCGACCACGCTTCCCATCGAAGGGCTGCTGCAACTGGCCGTTACGAGCCATAATGTTGAGGCGGTCTTGGCATCTGCGGAACCGCAAAGCCCAGATTATGCAGCACTTAAAGCGACACTGGCCAAAACCCCCGCGACTGACAAAGCGCGTGTGGCCCTGATCCGTGCGAATATGGATCGCTGGCGGTGGTTGCCCCGTTCGCTTGGCCCCAAACATCTGCTGGCCAATGTGCCTGAATATATGTTGCGGGTGAATATATTCGGCAAAACAATTGCAAGTTACCGCGTGATTGTGGGCAAGAAAGACACGGCAACACCGCAACTTTCGGCCAATGCGGTCGGTATTGTTGTGCATCCGCCCTGGGTGTTGCCGCGCAGCATTATCACGCAGGAAGTCGGGCCATTGATCGCGCGTAGTCCGGCAGCAGCGCGCGCACGCGGCTATACTTGGACAGGCAGTGGCAAGACATTATCGGTTGTGCAGCAACCCGGGCCTTCAGCAGCACTTGGCTTGCTCAAAATTGACATGCCCAATCCGGATGCGATCTTCATCCATGACACGCCGAACCGCACACTTTTTGCAAATCATCCGCGCGCCTATAGTCACGGATGTTTGCGCACCGAACGCGCGTTTGAACTCGGTATATTACTCGGGATTTTGCAATCGGGTGAATCGATGGAAGACGCCGCAGCGCGTGACCGCGTGGCAGAAGAATTGGTGACACTGATCAAGCTGGGTAAAACCGAAAAAGTGCCGTTCAAAGACCCCATTCCTGTATTCATCAGCTATTTCACACTGGCCACTGGAATGGATGGAAAATTGCAGACCTATGTCGATGTTTATGGCCGCGATGCCCCTGTATTTGCATCGTTTGACCAGCCGCGCGTTGAGAAGAAGATCCCGGAATTGCCCGCTTTCGTTGTGGCACCTGTTCCGGTTCTTTAAGCCGATAGACGCTAGCCTATTCTAAGCGATCGGCGAACAGCAGGCGCTGGGGGCCTATTCGTGCAATCACTTCGACCAAATTATCCTGTGGGAAAGCGAAACAGCCCTCACTGCGGCCAAGCTTGCCCCATTTTGTGATCATATCCGGATTGGCATAGGCCGCGCCGTGGACAACAATGGCACGATCTTCGGCATTATTATTGTCGGGGTCCAGCCCTTGCAAACGCATCGACAGGCCGTGTTTGCCTTCATAATAATTCTGTGTGACATAGGCCCCGCGCGACGATGCATTGGACGAAAATTGATTTGAAAAGCTTTTCAGCCATCCATCATGTTCTGGGTCAGACCCACGGCCGTGTGTCACAAAATAGCTGCGCGTGGTGCCATTTTCCAGATCAACAAGGAAAAAGCGTGGGTCTTTTGATGGCATTGAAAAATCAACAATACCAACTTTATCCCGCAACCAAACACGGCTGCTATGGCGTTCCAATTCGCGCTTTGCGAGCGCGATGAGCCGGTCTTCACTGGGTATGGCAAAGGCGCGCGCAGGAACCGTTGCTGCAACAGCAGCCATCACCGTTCCTGCCAAAACCTGGCGCCGGTTCAACGTGCCAAGAGACTCACGTAACAAAACCATCATCCCCATATAGGGATAAAGACTTAAAAAATCGAGTGCAGCTTTGGTTTAGAAGCGTGCATTGATCGTGAATCGTGCATTGATCGGCGCACCTGTGGAGATATTGGCGTCGTTATGCGCGACAGGAAAATAGCGGGTGTTGGTCAAATTCTCAACATTGATCTGGCCCTGTATGGCTTCCGTCAGTTTGAAGTACACAGCGGCATCGACGCGAGAATAAGCGGGCAGAGCAACGGCGTTGCTGATCGTCGTAAACTGTCTTGACTGATGGTATAATCCCAAACCAAGCCCCACGCGGTCATTCACATCATAACGATTCCACAGTGACACTTGATGGCGCGGGACTTGCGCAATCTGACGGCCGGCCGGAGCGGCGGTTGTGGTCTGCGTAATCTGTGCCTTTGTCCGCGCATAGCCTAGGCTGGTCTGCCAATCCGGTGTGATATTGCCGGTCAGCCCCAGTTCAAACCCACTGGTCCGTTGTTCCCCTGTCAAAACTGTGGTGCCTGCAACAGCGCCGGCAGCGCGGGTATTGCCACGATCAAGCCGGTAAACGGCGGTGGTCAGGGTCAGGCCAGGTTTGATGTCCCATTTCGCGCCGATTTCATAATTGTCGAATGTTTCAGGCTTTAAGGCCGCACTGGTCAGATCAAGCGACAGAAATTGATCCCCCGATTGCGGCAAGAATGATTTTGAATAGCTGACATAGACAGACGCCTGCGGGACAGGCTTAATCACCAATCCAACGCGCGGGGACCAAAGGTCATCTGTGCGGGTAAAGCTGGCAGCGGCAAATAAATTCGAAAAACCAAGGTCAAACCGATCATAGCGCAGACCCGCAATCACATCGACATGATCGCCAAAGCTGATTTGATCCTGAATATAGACAGAGCTTTGCTTGAGATTGGTCGCGACCTTGCGGTTGCCATTGGCAGCAGCACCGGCGGCGAATGTGATCGCAGGCAGGACGATGGGATCGGCAATGGACACCGTTACACGGCGCGTTGCGGACGTGAAAATGGTCGGGCTAAAAAACCCATTGATCCGTTCATTGACGGTGTCTTGGGTGGTATATTCGCCGCCGAAAAGGAGGATATGATCAATGCCGCCCGTTGAAACATGCCATTCCAAATTGGCCTGTCCGATAAAATTTTCGCGGGTCGTTGGATCGCGGTAGGCTTCGATCCCGACAGTGGGGGATGCCAGCGCTTGATTGATTGCAGTGACGGCAAAGGCGTTGGTATAGGCTTTATCATAATCGCCGTAGAGCAATTGGGTGCTGAACGTTAGCGTGTCTGACAGCGCGGCTTCTCCGCGAAACCGGACGACATGGGCTTCAAATGCGCTCTGATTGATGCCGCGGGCACCAAAAAATGTATCGCGCAATCCGCGTGCCGGGGAAGCTGGAGCTGCGACTGTGCCGGTGACTGCGCCGACAAAACCAGCAGGAATTCCGCGATCAACCGCGCGGTCATCCTTGGTATATTCATAGCTTAGTTGTACTTTAACGGTGTCGCCCAATTCAGCACCGACAGTCGGATTGATGCCGTAATGTTTGCCGTCAAATGCATCGCGGTGGTTGTTCAAATCCTCGTAAAACGCGTTGAGGCGCAGTGCGGCCGCGCCAAGATCAACATTGGTGTCGCTGCTGAGATACCAGCTACCAAAACTGTTGATCGAGGCCGTGCCACTGATCAGATTTTTATCGACAAGCGCGCCTTTGGTGACACGATTGAGGGTGCCACCGCCACCGCCACGACCAAAAATCATGGCATTGGGGCCCTTGTGCACCTCAATCCGTTCGACATTGTACAGGCTGCGGAAATATTGAACGTCATCGCGCAGGCCGTCGATGAAGAAATCGGCGGTTGAATTGTTCCCGCGGAGGGTAATTTGATCGCGGTGCCCCTCGCCCTGACCTGATGATACGCCGGGAATGTAACGCACAGCATCACTGATCGACAGAATCGCCTGATCGTTCAACTGGTCGCTGGTCAGAACCGAAATCGATTGGGGCACATCGAGGATCGGGACCGCTGTTTTGGTGCCGCTTTTGGTGTCGACTGTCCGGTATCCCTCCACAGTTCCTGTAACAATGATCGTTTCGCCATTGGACTCCACTTCCTCGGCATAGGCCGTGACAGGTAAAATCAAAATGAGCGCGAGGGCTGTGGCGGGTGTGTGAAAGGACATGTGATTTCCAAGTTTGTGCGAACGATTCGCAATTGCAAGCGTGAGACGTGCTTTATTGAGAACAACTCTCAATTGCAACAAACATAAGGCGGTTTACCGAGTCTTTTTTGTGCGCCATGGTCCGAGAATATCAACTGACGTGAGCGGAGCCCCCATGAAAGCAACACTTTGGCACAATCCGGCATGTGGAACGTCACGCAAGACGCTCGCTATCTTGGAAGCCACGCCCGGCATCAGTCTGACGGTGATCGAATATTTGAAGGACACGCCGACGCGTGAACGACTTGTCGAGCTCTATAAGAAAGCAGGAATTTCGGCGCGCGCCGGTTTGCGCACACGCGGCTCTCCCGCTGAGGAATTGGGCTTGCTTGACGCGGATGACGACCGCATTCTTGATGCGATGATGCTGCATCCCATTCTGATTGAACGGCCTTTGGTTGAAACCGAAAAGGGTGTTAGGCTGTGTCGACCACAGGATGTGGTGCATGAGATTTTGTAGGGGGCAATGGGCATGAAGCGCATCTTCAAATGGCTGGCTATTATTGTCTTGGTCGCAATCATCGGTGGCGTGGTCGCTGGCTGGACGCCGGATACTGATCCAAAGGCGATGCGCGCCAAATATACCAATGCGGCATCACAATTCGTTGATTTGGGCGGCGGTTTGAACGTCCATGTGCGTGATGAAGGGCCACGTGATGGGCCAGTGATCCTCCTCGTCCATGGGTCAAACGCCTCACTTCACACGTGGGAGCCTTGGGTTGCGCGGCTTGGGGACACATACCGGATAATCAGTCTTGATCTGCCAGGTCACGGTTTGACCGGTGCCAATCCATCGGGTGATTATCATTATAAGGCCTTTGTCGACGTCGTCGACCGGGTTGCGATAAAGCTTCAGGCTGGCCGCTTCACCATTGGTGGCAATTCAATGGGCGGCGGTGTCGCATGGCATTATGCCTTAACCCATCCCGATAAAGTTGAAGCACTCGTATTGGTTGACGCGGCAGGTGTGCCAGGATGGCAGGCGCGTAAAGTGCCCATCGGCTTCAAGATCGCGCGGATGCCTGTGATCAAGGAATTGGCGCGGATCATCACGCCGCGTTCATTGATCGAAAAGAGTTTGGATACGACGCTGTCCAATAAGGCTATCATCAATGATGTGATGATTGACCGCTATTGGGAATTGCTGCGTTACCCTGGAAACCGTAAAGCGACGCTGGACCGTTTTGCGCTCGTGCATAATGTTGAAAGTGCAACCAAAGCGTCAGTATCCCAGATCAAAGCGCCGACTCTGATCCTTTGGGGGGCAGAGGATAATCTAATTCCCGTGTCGTCGGGACGTTGGTTTGCCGATTCTATTCCGGGGTCAAAGCTGGTTGTCTATCCCGGAATTGGTCATGCGCCGATGGAAGAAGCAGCGGATCAAAGTGCGGCGGACTTGAGGGGCTGGTTGCAAACCGCGACTGCCACACCGAAATAGATATTTCGAATATAATCGAATTGACACTTGACGGGCTCCAATGATTTGATATTTCCACAAATATCAAATCATTGGAAAATGCACATGGCTGGACTCGACGCTCATAACATCATCGCCGCATTGTCAGCGCTGGCGCAGGAACACCGCCTCGGCCTGTTCCGTTTGCTCGTGCAAGCGGGGGAGGCTGGCTTGGCGGCTGGTGCCATTGCTGATGCGATGGGCGTGCCCGCTTCCTCACTTTCGTTCCATCTTGCCCATATGGAACGCGCGGGCATCATCACCCGTCAGCGGCGCGGACGATCCTTAATCTATGCAGCGGATTTTGCGGCGATGGCGTCACTTGTTGGGTATCTCACGGAAAATTGCTGCGGTGGTGTGTCGGAATGCATGCCTGTTACACCCTGCGTGATTGATGAAGAAAGGCAAGTCGCATGAGCAAAGCCCCCTACAACGTCCTGTTTTTATGCACTGGCAATTCGGCGCGCAGCATTTTGGCAGAGGCGATTTTGCAGCGGATCGGTATGGGCAGATTCAACGCTTTTAGTGCGGGAAGCATGCCAAAAGGAGAAGTGCATCCTATGGCGCTGCATGTGCTTGAAGTGTTGAACCATCCAGTGGACGGGCTGCGTTCAAAAAGCTGGGAGGAATTCTCCGGACCCAAAGCGCCAAAACTCGATTTTGTATTCACGGTTTGCGACAATGCGGCCAATGAAGTCTGTCCAATTTGGCCGGGCCAACCGATGAGCGCGCATTGGGGCTTGCCTGATCCTGCCGCAGTGACAGGCAGCGAGGCGGAAATCGCCGTTGCTTTTAACGATACTTACCGGATGCTGACCAATCGGATCAGCCTGTTTACGGCGCTACCCCTGTCTGAAATCGACAAATTAGGCCTTCAAAACCGGCTGGATGCGATCGGAAAGACGACGACCGCGTGAAGCGTCAATTGACCGCCGAAGCCATCGGCACTGCAATCCTTGTCGCCACGGTCATTGGCTCTGGCATCATGGCGCAGCGGCTGTCGGTCGGGAATGACGCTGTGGCGCTGCTCGGTAACACAGCAGCCACCGGTGCTGTGCTCT
>JBEBKH010000051.1:0-17992 GCA_040079575.1 Chakrabartia sp.
AGCGCGCGCGCGGATTGAAGGCGCACTCTCCAGCCTGACATGGCGCGCGGATACACTCGCCGGTTGGCTGTCACTTTTGTCACGCCTTGGCGGCCCGGCAGACCCAGATTTTGTTGATTGGCTTGCCGTTGAACGCATTGAAGGTCGTGAGGTTGATATTGGCCTGCGCCGCCATTGGCTCGACCCCACACGTCCTTTTGCTGCCACCGTTATCAAGCCTGCCCATTCTGTGGTCATTACATCAGCCACCCTCAAAAGCGGCGAAGGATGGGACGTCGCCGATGCGCGGACAGGGGCAGTGCACAGCGACGGACCGGTGGGCCATTTTGAAGCGGTCAGTCCTTTTGATTATACCAAACACGCCGATGTCATCATTGTCACCGATGTCAAACGCGGCGATGTTCCGCAATTGTCCAATGGCTATGCACGGCTGATTGCAGCAGCGGGCGGTGGGACGCTGGGGCTGTTCACTGCGATCCGGCGCCTGCGGAGTGTTCATGCGCGCATTGCAGACCGGCTCGCCCGTGACGGCCTGCCGCTTTATGCCCAGCATGTTGATCCCATCGATACAGGCACGCTTGTCGATATTTTTCGCGATGATCCCCGCTCCAGCCTGCTCGGCACCGATGCGTTGCGCGACGGGGTTGATGTCCCGGGACAATCATTGCGGCTGGTGGTGATGGAAGGCGTGCCTTGGCCAAAGCCCACCGTTCTGCATGCGGCACGTCGCGCCGCGGGCGGTGGCAGCGCCTATGATGACCGGTTAATCCGCGCACGACTGGCGCAAGCATTCGGACGGCTGATCCGGCGACAAGGAGACCGCGGCGTTTTCGTGATTCTGTCCGCTGCCATGCCGTCGCGTTTGCTAACCGCTTTTCCGCCTGGAACCCCAATCCACCGTTTGACATTAGATGAAGCTGTGGAGCGAGTCACAAAGCTTGTCGGCAGCGGCGCACAATCACCGCTTCCCTCTCCGTCTCGTTTGGGGCAACAGGTGGATCAATGAAAACACTCACTCTTTTCCGTCATGCCAAATCGGGCTGGGATGCGCCAGTTGACCGGGACTTCGACCGCCCAATCAACGAACGCGGGATCAAAGGCGCGCGCATGATCGGACATCATTTGCAGGATGCAGGATGGCGCTTTGACCATATTGTGTCGTCCCCCGCCGTGCGCTGCACCGAAACACTGGATGCGCTGTGGGAGGGCTATGGCCGCATTTTGCACCCCAATTGGGATCGCCGCATTTACCTCGCTTCTGGCGCGACTTTGTTGGATGTCGTCCATGATGTGCCTGATGATGTCGAAAACATTCTCATGTGCGGTCATAATCCGGGATTAGAGGATCTGATCCTGCAATTGGTTGCCGACGTTGCGGGGGATGCGCTGCGTGACGCGGTTGAGGAAAAATTTCCAACAGCGTCGGTCGCAGAACTTAAGATTGATACTGCGCGCTGGGCCGATATCGGGACAGGTTCAGCAAAATTCACCCGGCTGATCCGCCCGCGCGATTTGGATCCCGCTTTAGGACCGCATCAGGACTGAAATTTATACCCGCGCGGCAACATCATCTTCGGCAATGGCGCGGGCCAAGCGGTCACGAATCGCGATCAGGCCAGACACAGTGTCAGACGGTGCGATTGGCGGAACGGCAACCCCATCTGCGACAGGCGCACCGCGCGCGTTCAAAAGTTTCTGCACACCTTTGACGGTATAGCCCTCATGATTGAGCAGCATGTTGATCCGTTTGACCAACGCCACATCATCAGGGCGGTAATAACGGCGGCTTCCGGCGCGCGTCATCGGCTTCAACTGTGGAAACTTTGATTCCCAGTACCGTAAAATATGTTGCGGCAGTTTGAGTTCAGCCGAGAGTTCGCCAATGGTCCGAAAGGCACCTTCTGCTTTTTCAACCATTGGCGCTCCCAATCCTTTAGTCGGTCTTTTCGACCTGTGCTCGCATCATTTGACTGGCGCGAAATGTCAGCACGCGCCGCGGCGCAATGGGCACTTCTATGCCTGTTTTTGGATTTCTCCCAATTCGCTCACCCTTATCACGCAACAGGAAGCTTCCAAATCCAGAGATTTTCACATTCTCACCTTTGGCGAGTGCGAGCGTCATATGGTTTAGAATTGATTCGACCAAATCAGATGATTCGGCACGTGACAATCCAATGTTACGATGAAGAGAATCAGCAAGACTGGCTCTTGTTAAGGTGCCATCTCCCGCCATTACGCAATCCCCTTTGTTACTGTGGTTAACATAACCATCGCCCTCTTATCTTATTGTTGGCGAAGGTCAATTCTTGGTATGAGATATCAAAAGCGCACAACCGATGCGCCCCAGGTGAAGCCCCCACCCATCGCTTCCAAAACAATAATATTCCCGCGCTGAATGCGACCATCGCGGACCGCTTGATCCAATGCGAGGGGCACAGAAGCCGCAGATGTGTTGGCATGCACATCAACGGTCATCACAACCTTTGATGCAGGCAGACCAAGCTTGCGCGCCGTGGCATCCAAAATCCTGGAATTGGCCTGATGCGGAACAACCCAATCGACATCAGCAACGGTTAAATCCGCAGCGGCAAGCACTTCTCCCATGACAGAGGCAAGGTTGCCAACGGCGTGGCGAAACACCTCGCTGCCCTTCATCCGGACCTTGCCAACGGTTCCTGTGGTGGACGGTCCACCGTCGACATAAAGCAGGCCATTATGGCGGCCATCGGCATGAAGCCGCGATGTCAATATTCCCGCATCGCCCTCCGCTGCCTGAAGCACAACAGCACCCGCGCCGTCGCCAAACAAGACGCAGGTCGTGCGGTCTTCCCAATCGAGAATGCGGCTGAAAGTTTCAGCCCCAATCACCAGTGCCGTGCGCGCACTGCCGCCGCGAATCATATTGTCGGCAACGGACAGTGCATAAAGAAAGCCCGAACAGACCGCCGCAACATCAAAAGCGATACAATCATCAACGCCCAGCATGGCCTGAACTTTGGTCGCACTCGACGGAAAGGTTTGATCCGGTGTTGCGGTGGCCAAGATGATGAGGTCAATATCAGCAGCAACAACCGCCGCTGCCTCCATCGCCGCCCGCGCTGCATCCGCGCCCAACGTCGCCGTTGTTTCACCGTCGCCTGCAATATGGCGAAACCGGATGCCTGTGCGTGCGACAATCCATTCGTCTGTCGTGTCAACGGTTTGTGCAAGTTCAGCGTTTGAAACACATCTTTTGGGAAGCGCAGACCCCGTTCCCAAAATGACAGAGCGCAGTGTCACGCAGCATTGGCCTTTATCAATGCAAGATCATCGGTAATCCGCGCCGTAATCTTATTGGCGACCAGTTTTGCGGCGACCCCGACGGCATTTGCAACCCCCTTAGGGCTCGCGCCGCCGTGGCTTTTCACCACAACGCCGTTCAGGCCAAGGAACACCGCACCGTTATGATTGTCGGGATCAAGATGATGCCGCATCAATTCCGTTGCAGGGCGTGAAATTAGAAATCCAAATTTCGACCGGATCGAACTGGTAAAGGCGCGCCGCAAAAGATCCGTGACGAAGCGCGCGGTCCCCTCCATGGTTTTGAGCGAAATATTGCCGGTAAACCCGTCGCACACCACCACATCGGTCAACCCGCGTGAAATTTTATCACCCTCGATAAAACCTTCAAAGCTCATGTGAAGGTGGTTGCTATCGCGCAGCAAGGTCGCCGCATCGCGAATTTCATCCGTGCCTTTGAGATCTTCTGTGCCGATGTTCAAAAGAGAAACGCGCGGCTTTTCAATGCCCAAGGCAATCCGTGCATAGGCCGCACCCATGACCGCAAACTCCACAAGATTGCGGGTTTCGCATTCGGTATTTGCGCCCAGATCAAGCATGACAAAGTCATTATCGCCAAGACTGGGGAGCAATGCGGCAAGTGCGGGACGATCAATGCCGGGCATCGTCCGCAATGCCAGTTTCGACATCGCCATCAGCGCGCCGGTATTGCCCGCCGAAACCGCAGCGCCCGCGCGTCCCTGCTTCACGGCATCAATCGCAATGCCCATGCTGGTGGTTTTGGCACGGCGAATGGCCTGTGACGGCTTATCGCTTCCTGCAATCACTTCAGGTGCGTGAATAATTTCAGAGGCTTCGGAAAGATTGGGATGGTTTGAAAGCGCGCCGCGAATGGCCGCTTCATCACCCACCAAATCAAAGGTCAGACCGGGCCATTGCCGCCGCGCAAGTGCAACGCCAGCCAGCATCACTGCCGGCCCTACGTCACCCCCCATCACGTCGATGGCAATTCGTGGCGCGTCAGCCACTTGGCCCATCTCCTCTGGTCAGCTTAAATGGTTCAGCCTGCGACCGAAATGACTTCGCGACCATTATAATGGCCACAAGCGCTGCACATATTATGTGGACGCTTCAATTCACCGCAATTTGAACATTCTTGGAATGCTGCCACGGTCAAAGAATCATGGCTGCGCCGCATGTTGCGCTTTGATGGTGATGTTTTTCGTTTAGGAACAGCCATTTCGGCACCTTGTATAATATAGGATCACAAACCGCATATCCCAAAATACGTCATCGCCAATCATCATATCCATTGAAGGACAGACAAGCGCCGAATCTGAAGGGACACGCAAGCAAGCCGCGCGTATAGCGATTATCCGAACAGTTGCAAGCATGCGCACATCATGCCAACAAGCACCACCACAAGAGCAGGGGATAAACATATGATTTTGCCAGTAACTTTAACGGCAGCCGGTCTTGCCGCCCTCATCAACATCTGGATTTCGATCCGCGTTGGCCAAGTCCGCACGCGCGAAAAAGTGTCGATTGGTGATGGTGGCAATGATGCGGTCATCCGCCGCATGCGGGCACACGCCAATTATATCGAAAATGCACCTTTCTTTGTTCTGCTGATTGCTGCCATTGAATTGGCCAACAACAGCGGCCCTGCCCCAACATGGCTCTGGGTCGTTACCGCCCTCTACTTCCTAGGTCGCATCGCCCACTGCCTTGGCATGGATGATGGCAAGTTCGGCAAAGGCCGGATGATCGGCACATTAATCAATATGTTGACCCTGCTCGGGCTGGGGCTTTATGCGCTTTCCATCCCGTATATGGCTGCTGGCACAGCCCAGCAGGTCACACCCGCGGACATGCAGGACGCGGAGGTTTTACCGCAGGGTTAAGCCAGTACGTCATCCGCTACATAGGCATTGGTGCGGCGTTCGTGGGCGAATGTGGACATGGGTCCATGCCCAGGCACGAACGCCGTTTCACCGCCCAGTGGCCAGAGCCGCGTCGTAATCGCGTTGATCAGATCCGCGTGATTGCCCTGCGGAAAATCGGTTCGACCAATTGATCCTTGAAACAGAACATCGCCGACAATCGCCAATTTTGAAGGCGCATGGTGAAACACCACATGGCCCGGCGTGTGCCCGGGGCAATGATAGACATCCAGCGTCAGATTGCCGACCGTCACCGTATCACCGTTGACCAGCCAGCGGTCCGGTTCAAACACTTCTGCATGCATTCCGTATTTCTGGCCGTCATCGCCCAGCTGTGCGATCCAGAATCGGTCTGCTTCATGGGGACCTTCAATCGGCACACCCAATTCTTTCGCCAGCATGCCGGATTGACCACAATGATCGAGATGGCCGTGGGTCAGGAGGATTTTTTCAACCGTCACCCCGTGCTGCGCCGCCGCCGCCTTTAACTGCGGCAAATCGCCACCGGGATCGGTGAACGCGCCCTTCATGGTTTGTGTGCACCAAATCAGGCAGCAGTTTTGCTGCAACGGGGTCACCGGAATGATGGCGGCTTTTAAGGGGGCTTGTGTCATACAAATGACATGGCGATGCCCGATGGCGCTGACAAGGGGTAGAATGAGGGTTTGAACAATGCGGTTGGTTTGTATCACATTTTTGGCGGTGATGATGATGGCGGCGGCCCCACCTCCTAAAAGCGCCCCTAAAAACCCCATTGTGATTGCACATCGCGGCGCAAGCGGGCTTATCCCCGAACATACCCTCGCCGCCTATGCCAAGGCGATAGAAGACGGCGCTGACTATATCGAACCTGATCTGGTGATGACAAAGGACGGCGTTCTGATCATCCGCCATGAAAATGAAATTTCCGGCACGACGGACATTGCCGCGCATCCTGAATTTGCCAAGCGGAAGACCACCAAAAAGATTGACGGCCAGTCTGTAACAGGGTGGTTCACCGAGGATTTCACACTGGCGGAATTGAAAACGTTGCGCGCACGCGAACGCCTGCCGCAATTGCGTCCTGGCAGCGCCGCGCAAGATGGTCGCTATGGCATTGCTACATTTCAAGAAGCGATCACGCTGGTGCGGGCGCGCGAAAAATCCGACAAAAGGCAGATTGGCCTTTATCCGGAAACCAAGCATTCCAGCTATTTTAAGAACATTGGATTGCCTTTGGAATCAAAGCTGCTGTCCGTTCTAAAAGCCAATGGATATAGTAAAGCGAGCGCCCCGATCTTCATTCAGTCGTTCGAAGTCAAAAATTTGCAGACGCTCCGCACACAGACAAAGCTGCGGCTGGTGCAGTTGATTGATGATGAAGGCGGTCCCGCGGATCGCCCTGACCTGCTCTATGCGGATATGGTAAAGCCCGCAGGGCTTGCCGCAATTGCGCTTTATGCCAACGGTATCGGCGTTGCCAAGGCCCTGATCCAGCCGCGCGGTGCCGATCAAAGATGGACAGAGCCAACCTCCTTGATCGCGGACGCGCACAGAGCGGGCTTGCTTGTTCACAGTTGGACATTCCGTGCAGAGAATTATTTTCTGCCCATCCCGCTGCGCAGCGATCCAAATCCGGCGGCGCTTGGCGATATGGCCTCAGAAATCCGGCACTTTGCTGCACTGGGCGCTGACGGTGTCTTTAGCGATCATCCCGGTGACGCCGTCAAAGCACTGCGTTAAGGCTCAACATTCAACGACATTGACCGCAAGCCCACCCAGCGACGTTTCCTTATAGCGTTCAGACATATCGAGCCCGGTCTTGCGCATGGTTTCGATCACCTGATCCAGACTGACACGGTGGGTACCATCACCGAGCATCGCAAGACGCGCAGCCTCAATCGCTTTAATCGATCCGACCGCATTGCGTTCAATACAAGGCACCTGAACAAGCCCGCCAACAGGATCACAAGTGAGGCCCAAATTATGCTCCATGCCGATTTCAGCCGCATTTTCAATTTGGGCCGGTGATGCTCCAAGTGCGGCCGCAAGCCCCGCCGCTGCCATCGAACAGGCCACACCTATTTCACCCTGACACCCAACCTCTGCCCCCGATATTGAAGCATTTTCCTTGAACAAGGACCCTATCGCAGCCGCAGTCAGAAAGTAAGTTTCAACCCCGTCCCGGCATGCCCGTGGTGCGAAGCGTTCGTAATAGCGCAGCACCGCTGGAACAATCCCCGCAGCGCCATTGGTCGGGGCCGTCACAACGCGCCCACCCGCTGCATTTTCCTCATTCACCGCAAGCGCCCAAAGGTTGACCCAGTCGATCACTGTCAAAGGATCCGCAAGCGCGCGCTCCTGCCGTTCGATCAAAAGGCGGAAAATATCGGGTGCGCGCCTTTTCACTTTCAAACCGCCGGGCAAAATGCCTTCCGCCGCAATCCCGCGGTCAATACAAGCGGACATCACATCGCGCAGCGCAAAAATCTGGGCGCTGATGGCTTCTGCAGACAATGTTACGCTTTCGTTGGCATGCATGATTTCCGCGATGCTCAGGCCGGTGCGTTCTGTCATCGCCAGTAATTTATCACCAGACCGGAACGGATAGGGCAGATCGAGCGCACCTTCGGGCGGCGCATTGCGCGCGACATCGGCTTCATCGACAATGGCACCGCCACCAACCGAATAGACCGTGCGTTCCAACAGCACTTTATCCTCACGATCAAAAGCCGTGAAACGCATTGCATTTGAATGGTAATCAAGGCGTTCGCGCTGCAAAAAGCGCAAATCGCGTGCTTCATCGAACATTATTTCATGCGTCTGGCCAAGCGATAGACGGCCCCGCGTTCTAATGTCTGCAACGATCGAGTCTGCACGGTCGGGATGGCTATCAACAGGCCGTTCCCCCGAAAGACCAAGCAAGATCGCACGGTCGCTCGCATGGCCTTTCCCTGTCAGGGCAAGTGAGCCGAACAGTGCCGTGTCAACGCGTGAGACTTGGGTGAGAACGCCCGCCGCTTCCAACCGCACGACAAAATCGGCAGCCGCCGTCATCGGCCCCATCGTATGTGAGCTTGAAGGCCCGACCCCGATCTTGAAAAGATCAAATACACTTGCAACCATGCGGCGTCATGACGATTTCTGCGGGGGCTGGCAAGCCGCAAGGTGATGCGTCTATAGGGGCGATATGGCACGCCCCAATACAGATGGCCCGTTTATCCTGCTGGACGATGCGCGTGCGCAGGGGGCGTCACCGACGCGGCTTTACCGCAACCCTGTGCGCATCATCGAGACCTATCTTGCAACAGAGGTACCAGCAGCACTTGATGCCCTTGCCAATGCCCAGAAAGAGGGATTCCACACGGCAGGCTTTCTGTCATATGAGGCGGGTCAGGCGCTTGAGCCCAAGCTTAAGGCCAGTGCACGCGCATCCGACGATCCAAATTTACCGCTGCTATGGTTCGGCATATTCGACCGTTTTGAAGCCTTTTCAATCGCGGATTTGCCTGACCCCGCGGGCGGGTGGATAGCCGCCCCCAAACCCCGGCTGACGCGCGCTGACTATGCGTCACGGTTCACAACGATCAAAAATTATATCGATGCTGGCGATATTTATCAGGCGAACCTCACATTTCCGTGTGATGTCCAGACGGCGGGTGATCCGCTCGCTCTCTATGCCGGTCTGCGCGACCGTGCGAAAGCGGGATATGGCGGAGTCATTTGGACAGGCAAAGATTGGCTGTTGTCACTGTCCCCCGAACTCTTCTTCGCTATGCGCCACGGAAAAGTCACGACCAAGCCGATGAAGGGCACTGCCGCGCGAGACCCAGATCCCGTATTGGATCAGCGTGCGATCGATATTTTGCGCACCGACCCCAAACAATGCGCCGAAAACCTGATGATTGTTGACCTTCTGCGCAATGATCTGTCCCGCGTGGCAGAGGCGGGCAGTGTCACAGTGCCAGAACTCTTCCACGTTGAAACCTACCCTACGCTCCACACAATGACATCGACTGTTACGGCGCAGCTTCGCCCAGATATGGATGCAGCCGGCATCATTACAGCGATTTACCCCTGCGGTTCGATCACGGGCGCGCCAAAAATTCGGTCGATGGAGGTGATAAACGAAGTCGAAACCGCCCCGCGCGGGGCCTATACTGGGTCGATTGGTCGGATCGATGCAAACGGCGACGCGGCGTTTAACGTGGCCATTCGCACCCTGCATTTGCGCGCCGGTGAAACCACCGCCACTTTGGGATTGGGCGGCGGTATTGTTGCTGATAGCAAGTTGGCAGAGGAATGGGACGAATGTCTCGCCAAGGGGAAATTTGTGGCTGATCCACGCTCATTTGATTTGATTGAAACCATGCGGTTTGACCCGCTGGGCGGTATTGCCCTGCTCGAACGCCATATGGAACGGTTGAAAACGAGTGCAGATGCACTGGGTTTTGCCTTTGATCGCCACGCGACCCGCAACGAATTGCAAGCCGCGACCTTTCGTATTTATCAATCCCGCCGCGTGCGTTTGATGTTGTCACGCTCTGGCAAAATGGCAATTGAAATCACGCCACTCCACCCAACGCCGGTTGATCCTGTCTCAGTTGCCATCATGCCCCTGCCCGTCGACCCATCCGATTTTCGCCTGCGCCACAAAACCAGCGACCGTGCTTTTTACACAAAGGCGCGCAGCGACGCAGGCACATTTGAAGTTGCCCTGATCGACGCGGACGGATTCCTGACCGAAGGCAGTTTCACCAACATCTTCGTAAAAAGGGACGGCCAACTGTTAACGCCGCCTTTGTCACGCGGTCTCCTCCCCGGCGTGATGCGCGGCGAACTGATTGACCGCGCGATGGCGGTTGAGGCGGATTTAACTGAAAATTGCTTGAAAGATGGCTTTTTTATCGGAAATGCATCGCGCGGCCTGTTGCCCGCGCAACTGGTTAGGCTATAGGCGCGCTGCACCGCAACACATTCCACAAGGCCCATTCCCATGCGCACAACCTCTGCTGCCCTAGACCGCATCACGCCATCGGCGACGCTCGCTATGACCAGCCGGGTGCTTGATCTTAAGGCAAAGGGTGTGGACGTCATTGGGCTGGGCGCTGGTGAACCAGATTTTGACACGCCAGATTTCGTCAAGGAAGCCGCGATTGAAGCAATTCGTTCGGGCCAGACAAAATACACCAATGTTGATGGGACCGCCGCACTCAAAGCCGCGATCATCGCAAAGTTTAAGCGTGACAATGATCTGGACTATACAGCCAATCAAATCAGCGTGAATGTCGGCGGAAAACATACACTTTTCAATGCACTGGTCGCCACGGTTGAGGCTGGGGATGAGGTTATTATCCCTGCACCTTATTGGGTCAGCTATCCCGACATTGTGAATTTTGCCGGCGGAACACCCGTCATCATCAAGGCCAGTGCTGCCCAGAATTACAAAATCACGCCTGAACAGCTTGAAGCCGCAATCACACCGAACACGCGCTGGCTGATCCTCAATTCACCTTCAAACCCGACCGGCGCTGCTTATTCACGTGCCGAATTGCGCGCCATCGCAGATGTGCTGCTGCGCCATCCGCAGGTCTTTGTGATGGCAGACGATATGTACGAACATATTGTCTATGATGATTTTGAATTCACCACCATCGCTCAGGTTGAACCCGCACTCTATGATCGCACCTTGACCGTGAATGGCTGTTCAAAGGCCTATTCAATGACAGGCTGGCGGATCGGTTTTGCGGGTGGGCCCGCTTGGCTCATCAAAGCCATGGCCAAACTGCAATCGCAATCGACATCCAACCCCTGCTCTATTGCGCAGGCAGCCGCGACAGCGGCCCTAAACGGCGATCAAAGCTTTCTCCGCAGCCGCAATGAAGCCTTCAAAGGACGCCGTGATTTGGTTGTCGCAATGCTCAATCAAATCGATGGCATTCACTGCCCCCGCCCCGAAGGCGCATTCTATGTCTATCCTGATGTGAGCGGATTGATCGGTAAGACCACACCGGGTGGCGTTTTGATTGACAGTGATGAAACGCTGATCACTTACTTCCTTGATGAAGCCAGAGTGGCGGCGGTGCACGGCGGGGCATTTGGTCTCGAACCCGCGTTCCGCATTTCCTATGCAACCTCAGAAGCGTTGCTGAAAGAAGCCTGCACCCGCATCAAAACCGCCTGTGACGCGCTGCGCTAAGTTGTTGCGTATGCGCAACACTCTTTGAAATAAGTCAGTTTCGCTGTCGTTTACAGTTGTGCGTCGCAACAATTAACGTCACTTTATCATTGTTTCGTCATCTGAACCCCGCGCTGCTAGTGTTTGAGAGGCAAGGAACGAGAACGCAGGCGGGGCGACGCAATTAACTGATAAAGGGGTATCCCATGCGCACGTCGATTAAAAACCTAGCCAAAGCCAGCACAACTGCTTTGGCCCTTATGCTGATTGCAACACCTGCATTCGCACAAGAAGAAGCCGCTGAATCCGAAAAAGCAATCACGATCAGCGGCGGCATCACTGCTGTTTCTGATTACCGTTTCCGCGGCGTTTCGCTGTCTGATGAAGATTTTGCGATCCAGCCAACCATCACCATAGCGCATAAGAGCGGTTTCTATGCTGGATTGTGGGGTTCAAACCTCGGCGATTCATTGGAACCCGTTTACGGCGACATTGAAGTTGATCTCTATGCTGGTTGGACCGGCGAAGTTGCTTCTGGCACGACGGTTGATGTGGCCGCTGTCTATTATTATTACCCAGACGGCACAGGTGCGAGCGATTATTTTGAGCCTTATGTCTCCGTCGCGCACACCATTGGGCCTGTCACTGCAAAGGCTGGTGTCAACTGGGCACCATCACAAGCGGCAACCGGCAACAACAATTTCACCTATTATTACGGGCAGCTTGGCTACTCCATTCCAAAGACACCAATCACGCTCACCGCGCGTTTGGGTCAACAGGATCTGGGACCATCAACCTACACTGAATGGGCCGTTGGTGCGACTGCGACATGGAAGTCGCTGACATTTGGTCTGCAATATGTTGATACCGACCTGGGCAATTTGCCAAATGTCGACGCGGGCCTCGTCGCTTCGCTCAGCTTTGCATTCTAAAACAAGTTAACGTCGGCTGGCCATAACCAGCCGCTGTGTTACCGGATGGGCGGGGGATGTAATCACATCCTCCGCCTTTCCAATTTCAACGATATGCCCAGCATCCATAACCGCAATACGGTGGCACAACTGCCGTGCGAGCGCGAGATCATGGGTGATCGCCAAAATCGCAAGGCCGCGTTCGCGCTGGAGCCTTTGTAAAAGCGCAACAATTTGTGCGGCCACCAAAACATCAAGCGCTGATGTGGCTTCGTCAAGCAACAGCATCTGCGGTTGGGCGATCAGCGCCCGCGCAATCGCGACCCGCTGTGCCTGTCCGCCCGAAAGTGCTTTGGGGCGGCGGTCCGCCATATCGAGGCTAAGTTCAACATCCATCAACGCCGCTGCAACCCGCGCGTCTCTCTCACCCTTGCTCATATCCGGCATCAAATGTTTGATCGGTTCTGCAATAATGTCCGCCACCCGCCACCGCGGATCAAGGCTCGCCACAGGATCTTGAAAAACCGGCTGGATTAAACGGCGGTGATCGCGCGTCATCCGCGCGCGTTCTGGAAGCATCTCTCCCATCCAGGTCACAGACCCCACGTCACACGGGCCAAGCCGGGCAATGGCACGACCCAGCGTCGATTTGCCCGAGCCTGATTCCCCGACCAGCGCCAGCGCTTCCCCCGCCGCCACTGTCAGCGTCGCGCCGTCCACTGCCACAAACCGTCCGCGCCGCCAGCCTGCGCGCGGAAACGTGACCGTCATATCTGACGCCGCCAGCAAGGGCGCCCCAACCGCCGGCAAATGCGGTGCGGGGCCGTCGAGCAGCGGCACTGCCGCCACCAAGGCTTGTGTATATTTGTGCTGCGGCTGGGCGAGGAGAATATCCGCAGGGCCGCTTTCCACCATGAGACCGTGCTGCATCACCACCACCCGGTTGGCATGACCGCGCACAGTCGCCAGATCGTGGCTGACCAGCAACACCGCCAGCCCCTGTTCCGCGCGGAGGCGGTCAATCAAATCCATCACCTCATGGCGCAGGCTGGCATCAAGCGCTGTGGTCGGCTCATCTGCGATCAGCAATTGGGGGTTATGTGCGGTGGCAGCGGCAATCATCACCCGTTGGCGCTGTCCGCCCGACAGTTGATGGGGATATTGATCAAGCTTTTCGTGCGCGCGCGGCAAACCAACACGGTCGAGCATCGCGATAAAATCACGGCGCGCCGGCTTTGGCGCACCCGCTTGCATCGCCGCTTCCATCAGTTGCGCGCCAACCTTCAAATGCGGAGTCAACGCGGTTAGCGGTTGTTGGAACACAAACCCTACCCCCGCCGCGCGCAAAGGCCGCAGCGCGCGCTCATCCAGTCCGCACAGCTCGGTTCCGCCAAGCATCACCGATCCCGTCGCGACACCGGGCGACAGTCCAAAGGGCGTCATGCACGACAGGCTTTTGCCCGACCCCGATTCGCCGACCAGCGCGACGCATTCCCCCGCCGCAATCGTAAAGCTGATATTTTCGACAATCGAAACACCGTCAATTGCGACGCAGAGATTTTCAACCGCGTAGACGCTCACGCGCTGAACCGATCGCGCAATTTTTCGCCCGCCAGTGTCAGGCACACCAACACCGTCACCAAAATCCCGCCGGGCACCAACAGGCCAAGCGGGGATAAATCCATATCGTCCGCGCCTTCCTTCACCAAGATACCGAGCGAGGTCAGCGGTTCCTGCACACCCAGCCCAAGGAAGGAGAGGAAGCTTTCCACCATCACCACTTGCGGCACGGTGAGCAGCAGATAGGCCGTCGCCACCCCCGCAACATTGGGAAGAATATGCCCGATCAGGATCGCGCGTGGCGGCGCACCTGCGGCCTCTGCTGCGATGATGAAGGGCCGCTGTTTCAACTGGATCACTTGACCGCGCACCACCCGCGCCATCGTCAGCCACTCAACCGCCCCGATGCCGAGGAAAACCAGCAGGATCGACCGCCCGAACACCACCATCAACAGGATCACAACGAACATGAAAGGCAAGGCGTACAGGCCGTCGACGACGCGCATCATCACCTCATCAGTCTTGCCGCCGACCCAGCCCGCCACCGCACCCCAGGCGACACCGATCACCAAAGCGACCAAGGCAGCGGCGGTCGCAACGCTCAGCGTCACCCGCGTGCCCACCAACGTCCGCGCGAGGAGATCACGCCCGACACTATCGGTTCCAAGCGGATGCGACAGTGACGGCGCACCGCGCACCGCGCCCCAATCGATCACATCATAGGGCCAGGGCAACAGCAGCGGCCCCAGCACAGCCGCCGCGACAATCACCGCCACAAGAGTGAGAGGCCGGTTCACCCGCGCGCCCGGGGATCAAGCCAGCCGTAAGCCAGATCGGCGAGCAGGTTGAACAGGATGATCAGCCCCGCATACAAAGTCACCACGCCGAGCACGAGCGGGTAATCGCGGTTGAGTGCGCCCTGCACAAAATAGCGCCCCAGTCCGGGCAGTGCGAACACGGTTTCAATCACGACCGCGCCGGTCAGCAACCCCGCCGCCGCTGGCCCGACATAGCTTGCCACCGGGACCAGAGCAGGGCGCAGCGCATGGCGGAACAGCACAGTCATCGGCGCAAGGCCCCGTGCCCGCGCGGTGCGGACATGATCTTCGGCCAGCGCGCTCGCCAACCCTGCGCGCGTCAATTTGGAGATCGCCCCCGCATAGGGCAGCGCAAGGGCAATCACCGGCAGGATCACATTGGGCAGTCCGCCATCATTCCACCCCGACACCGGCAACCAGCCAAGCGATAGCCCGAACACCAGCACCAGCAGCGGCGCGGTCACAAAACTGGGGAGCGCGGTGAGGATCGTCGCGCCCATACCGATGATTTTATCGGGCCAGCGCGCCGCATGGGTCGCACCAACCAACCCCGACCCGATGCCGAGCGCCAGCGCCAACAGCAAAGCCAGCGCGCCCAGCGTCAGTGAAATCGGCAATCCCTTTGCCACCAAATCGGTCACGGTAAAATCGCGGTAGACCAGACTCGGCCCAAAATCGCCCTGCGCCACCCTTGTCAGATAGCGGCCAAATTGTTCATGGATCGGCAGATCAAGGCCGTATGCCTTGGTCAACGCCGCGCGCGTCGCGGGGTCCAGCGGGCGTTCACCGTCAAACGGCCCGCCGGGGGCCGCGCGCATCAGCACGAATGACAGGAATATCACCCCGAACAAGGTCGGGATCGCGGTCCCCAAACGGCGGAGGATCAGCGTCAGCATCCCCCCCGCCCTTACGGCTTACTTGGGGGTTGAAGCCTGCGCCTCAGCACCGGGGCCTTCAGGTGCTGCGATAATGTCACGCGTCACCGCGCCCTTATCGACCACATCGGTTGCAGGATCACCAACATTGGACCGAATGCCCGGTGTGGCGCGTGCGCTGCCCGCTTGGGTCAGCGCGCCTTTTTCAGCTGCACTGCGCGCCGCCGAACCGCCAAACATCGCTTCCAATGCCTGCGTGCTCGAATCGGACGCCTGCGCCTGCGGGGTGCCGGCCTGGGGTGGGCTCAACGCGAAATCAGGCGGCACGACCAAGGGCGCCGCGCGCGACACCGCAAATTCATCAGGCGTTTTCCGGCCAGAAAGCCCGCTTCCGCTCGCACAACCGGTCACCATCACGCCAAGGAGGCCCACTATAATTAAGGTACGCATTATTCAGTCTCCGCCTCAGGCTTTGGCTCACGCACCAAAAATGCACGCGCAAGCAGGATCAATACACCCACCGTAATCGCAGCGTCCGCCAAATTGAAGATCAAAAAGGGTCGGAAGGTGCCAAAATGCAGATCAAGGAAATCAACGACATATCCAAAGCGCACACGGTCAAGGATATTGCCCAACGCGCCGCCAAGGATCAGGCCAAGCCCAACCACATCGCTGCGGTTGGTTTCGCGCCACAGCCAATGGATGACAAAGCCCGCAATACCGGCGGTCACAGCCACCAAAACCCAGCGCGCCGTCTCACTCCCCGCCTTAAACATGCCAAGCGCGACGCCGTAATTCTGGGTCCATGTGAAATCAAAAATGGGCAGCAAAGGAATGTTGCCAACCGTTTCCAGCGCCAGCGGGCCGATGATGATATATTTCAAAATCTGGTCCGCCGCGAACAAAGTGAACGCGGTGATGAAGCCCAGACGACGGTTCGCGTTCATCATGCGACTCCCTTCACAACATCCGCACACCGTCCGCACAGGCTGCCGTCCTCGGTGACTTCGGGCAGATGCCGCCAGCACCGGCCGCATTTGTGGTGGGTGGTTTTGGTAACGGTCACGACTTCAGAGACCAAGCCATCCACCTGCGACAATTGGGCTTCGGACACGATCAACAGTTCAGGCCAATCTATTTCCAAAACCTGGGAGTACTGGACTTGAACCTTAGCTTCCAAACTGGAGCCAATGGTCTTGTCACGGCGAAGGGGCTCGATAGCTTCGGTGATAGTTGACCGAAGGCTACGGACATTCTCCCAAACAGCGGTCAGGCCAGTGTCCAGATAACCAACATCAACCTCCGGCCAATCCAGAAAATGCACCGACTCCGCCTCATCAGGAAAGCGCGTTTGCCACACTTCTTCGGCGGTAAACACCAGCACCGGCGCGGCGTAGCGGACCAGCGCGTGGAACAGAGTGTCGAGGACGGTGCGATACGCCATGCGCTTGGGCGATGTTGCCGCGTCACAGTATAGGCAATCTTTGCGAATATCGAAAAAGAAGGCGCTCAGATCATTGTTCGCAAAATCGGTGAGCAACCGGACATAAGTGTTGAAATCAAAATCATTCACTGCTGTTTTCAGCTTCGCGTCCATGTCTGCCAACAGATGCAATACATAACGTTCCAGCTCTGGCATGTCCGCCACAGCCACTTTTTCCGCGTCCGAAAATCCGTCAAGCGCGCCGAGAAGATAACGGAACGTGTTGCGCAATTTGCGGTATTGATCCGACACGCCCTGCAAAATTTCTTTGCCGATGCGGTGATCCTCGGTGAAATCCACCGACAGCGCCCACAGTCGCAATATATCCGCGCCGCTATCCCGCATCAAATCGGTTGGGCTGATCGTATTGCCCAAAGATTTGGACATTTTCATGCCCTTTTGATCCATCGTGAAACCGTGCGTCAGCACCGCCTTATACGGCGCATGCCCGCGCGTGCCGCAGCTTTCGAGCAAGGAGGATTGGAACCAGCCACGGTGCTGATCGGTCCCCTCCAGATACAGGTCGGCCCACGGGCCAACATGGTCCGCAGGGCGCACGACATCGGGCCACTTCCCACTTTCCAGCACGAACGCATGGGTGCAACCGCTGTCAAACCACACGTCGAGAATATCGGTCTGCCGTTCATAATCGGCGAGTTTGTAAGCATCCCCAAGGAAACCCTGCGCCGCTTCTTCACACCACGCATCCACACCGTTTTCGCGCACAGCCGCAATAATCCGCGCATTGACCGCAGGGTCACACAGATAAGTGCCGGTTTTGCGGTCCACGAACAAAGTGATCGGCACGCCCCACGCACGCTGGCGGCTGATCACCCAATCGGGGCGGCCCTCGACCATGGAATTGATCCGGTTGCGGCCCTTTTCTGGCACCCAACGGGTATCGGCAATGGCGGTCAGGGCGGTTTCCCTCAAAGTCCCCCTCCCGCTTGCGGGAGGGGTTAGGGG